>UQRW01000008.1 GCA_900543515.1 uncultured Collinsella sp. | reverse complement strand
CCCTTTGAATGACAAGTTGTCGCTCTGGTCGCCGCGCAGCGTCAACCAAGTTACAGGCCGAGCATAGGCTCCAGGACAAAGAAGTACGCGAGCACCACGATGCCCAGGATGATGCGGTAGACGCCGAAGCACTTGAAGTCGTGACGGCGCACGAAGCCCATAAGCCACTTGATGGCAATGAGCGACACCACAAAGGCGACGACGCAGCCCACGCCCAGGATGGCGATTTCGTTGGTGCCGAACGTGCCGCCCTTAATAAAGTACTTGACCAGCTTGAGCGCACTCGCGCCAAACATGACGGGAATGGCCAGGAAGAACGTAAACTTGGACGCCACCGAACGCGTGCAGCCCAAAAGCAGGCCGCCGATGATCGTGGAGCCGGAGCGCGATGTGCCCGGAATCAGCGAAAGCACCTGGAAGCAACCGATACCCAGCGCGGTCTTCCAGCTCAGATCCTCGAGCGTAGTGATGGAGCCAAAGTCCAAGCTATCGTCATCGTCTGCGGCGGCAGTCGCAGCGGGCGCGGCAAAATGCGCACCGGCGGGACGTCCGCCCGCCACCACGGCACGCGAACCAAACGAACCGGCAAGAGCGGCCTGGTCGCGCTTGTTCGCGCGCCAGTTCTCGATCACGATAAACAGCACGCCGTACACAATGAGCGCCAACGCCACGACGGGAGCATTGTAGAAATGCTCCTCCATCCAGTCGTTAAGCGGCAGACCGATCGCCGCGGCGGGAATGCAGCCGAGCACAATCTTGCCCCATAGCACCCAGGTGTCGCGACGGCCCTCCTTGCCCTTGCTGGGAGAAAACGGGTTGAGGTCGTAGAAGAACAAAACGCAGACGGCCAAAATGGCGCCAAGCTGAATCACGACCAGGAACATATTCCAGAACGTCTCGCTCACGTTCATCTTGACGAACTCGTCCACCAAGATCATGTGACCGGTCGACGAAACAGGCAGCCATTCGGTGATGCCCTCGACCAGGCCCATGAAGGCAGATTTTAGAAGCTCAATGATATCCAAAGGGACCCCCTCGTTAGACACCCGCCGATATTGTTCTGCGGACGGTGCGGGCGATGTCCCATTATCAACCGTTGGCGGCGCGCCTGCGCCTACCCTTACCAAAAAACTCGCCCGTTCACAGAATTGCGAGCGGTCAAACCCAAATCCTTGGGTATAACTGCAACAAGATAAAGTGTCCGGCGGCCACGCATCCGCGCCCGCCCGATGCACGAGCCCCACGCCCGTGCGATAGACCAAGGAGGAAACCATGAACGAGGGCTACACCAAGGTATTTGTTTCACTCGACGGTACTGAGCAGCAGGATTTTGTGCTCGCACGCGCCATCAAGGTCGCCGCGAACAACGGCGCCAAGCTGATTATCGGCCACGTTATCGATTCCACGGCACTCGAGAGTGCTGGCTCCTATCCGGTCGATCTGGTCAACGGCCTGGAGGAGGCATTTAAGAACTCCATCGCCAAGCAGCTCGAAGAGGCCAAGGCCAATCCCGACATTCCCGAGGTCGAGGTCATGATTCGCGCCGGCCGTATTCGCGAGACGCTCAAGGACGAGATGCTCGACGTGGTCAAGCCCGATCTGGTGCTCTGCGGCGCTCGTGGCCTGTCCTCGATCAAGTATGCGCTCCTGGGTTCGATTTCGACGTTCCTGCTGCGCAACACCGACTGCGACATCTTGGTCGTGAAGTAGCAAACGTACGCCTAACGCATCGCGGAGCGCAAGCCCACGTGCCCAAGTCTTCCAAGCGCGGGACCACCATTACGGTGGCCCCGCTTTGCTTTAGGCTGAGAATTGCTCCAGAACCCTCATTCTCTCAACGGAATCCGTCTGAATTTTCAGAGCGACCCGACCCAAATCTCCGGTTGCAGAGGCAAGTTCTGCAAGCTGGGCAGACACCTCTTCAGCCACTTCCGCCGCGATGTTCTTGATCATCTTGAGTGGCAGATGCAAATCTTGAGACATGAATTCGAAATCTTCAGGAGTCACCCCATCGATCACCCGGTGATCCCCAATATCAATCCCAAGATTATGGTCGTATCCCATTATCGTCGTGCAAACAATATCGTATGCAGGGGCCAACCTCTTTTCCCGCCAACTCGGACTATAAAGAAACGAATGGTTCTTGAGATGCGAGTCGCAATTCCCCAACGCATAATCGACCATTACCTGACGAGCGAACATTTGAGTATCAGCAATTACGTTAGACGATTGCTCTCTTATCAATCGGCCGCAAAGAGCCATATAGCAGCTATCGGGACGTGTCTCGTATTTCATATACGAAGGCCAGCCAACCGCTTGGCAAAAATCCTCCTGATGCAGCCTCAGAGGCACATCGAATCCGCTCATCGACGGCGGCTCATTGCTCCAGATTCTGTCATAACGCTCGGAAAAGAACGCACCAGGAATCGTATCCGAAGCTTCTGAACGGGCAATTTCAAGCCCAGCAGCAGACGCTGCCGTCATGCAAATTAATTCGTTGAACGGCAAATCCGGATGTTTAGTTGAAGCAATCTTGACTATGTGAGTCGAGGGGGCAGAGCCGAGCGGCAGCATCCAATCCCACGACCCGGCCTTTTTTGCATCTTTACCGCGCGGTAAAAACCAACCGGTTTTAGACTGAGCGCCCGCCAACGACAGCCTCGAATCCTGCATATCATTTGCAATCTCAAACACTTCCGCCTTAGAAAGTGCCTCAAAATCCTCGTCTTGCAGAGGACGATAGCCCGGATCGTAGCTCGATTTCTCATCGCCGAGAAACCTCAAGGCACCAACGCACTCATCGCCCAAACGCTCGAGCATCGATAAATAGTCTGACTGGGGGATTTGAAAACGCATCGACAGCTCATGCCGAACCGGGCCCTCGGGAAGCATGCCCGAAAAGAAGGCCGAAAACTCATTGCTGGCATATGGCTCATGTCGCAAGGGAAGAGAAGCTGAGAGTGCGGCAGCATCGTCGCGTTCAAGATATCCCTCATCATATGCAAACGTCTCGTTTACGGGGTCGGCCCTCTCAAATTCTCCGACCAGCTCAAACGTTCCCCGATACTCACGATAAACCTTTAATGCCATGAGCCGTCGCCCCTCTCCCTCAGGATCAAATCGACCCCCAAGCTGTTAGCGATTTGAAGGGTTTGGCGAAGATTGGCACCCGCCTTTCCACGCTCAAGCTCGCTCACAAAGCGCAAACTGCACTGGTTGAAATCAGCCACATCGCGTTGGGTATAACCGAGCTTCTTCCGGCGCTCACGCAAATATGCACCGAGTTCAGCTGGGTCAAAAATCGTTCGCTCATTCCAGTCTTGCATGCTAATCCCCTATGATTATCCCAAACGGGATAATCATAGCACATCATGATGGAATTATCCCGTTTGGGATAATTGTCTTAACGTGAATGACGCTCCGGGACGTTACACCGCGACGACTACTCAAAGTATTGAAACTTGTTGGTTGAGAAGGCGAATGTTACGACGAAGCCTTCGCCCGGCTCCGATGCCGCGGTGACGTCGATGCCCATCTTGGAGCACAGGCGCGCCACCAGGTAGAGGCCGATGCCCGTTGCGCGCTTGGTGGTGCGGCCGTTGTCGCCGGTAAAGCCCTTCTCGAACACGCGCGGCAGGTCGGCCGCGCTCACGCCGCAGCCGTTGTCCGCGACGGTAAGCTCGATGCGCTCGCTCGCCAAGCCCTCGTCCAGCAAGGCACCCGAAAACACGATCTTTGCGCCGTCCTCACGCGCATATTTAATGCTGTTCTGAATGAGCTGGCCCAGAATAAACTCGAGCCACTTCTCGTCGGTAAAGACCTCAAAGTCGAGGTTCTCGCACACCGGAGCCACGTGCGCCGCAATGAGCTCGCGCGCGTTTGCCTTAATCGCGCCCGTCACCAAGGTCTTGAGATCCCAGCGGCGAATCAGGTAGTCCCGCTCCACGACTTCCGAGCGCGCGTAGTACAGCGCCTGGTCGATATAGCGCTCCACGCGAGCCAGCTCGCGACCCAGGTCATCCACGCGCGACAGGTCGTCTTCGCTGCCGTCCAGGTTTTCCAAAATTAGATGGGCCGCCGCCAGGGGCAGCTTGGCCTCGTGGACCCAGCTCTCGATATAGTCGCAATAGTCATCGGTCTGACGCCGGTCTTCGGCAACCTCGTCGCAGGCGGCTTTGCCCACCCGGCGCAAGACCTCGTACTCGAGCTCGCCCTCGGCATAGGTCGGGCATTGCACCATCTCCTGCACCCATGCGGGACTCTCGAGCTCCTCTGCCGCACGCTCCAGCTGGCGCAGAAAACGACGACGGCGCGCGTATTCGATCACGATGCCGAGCATGCCAAAGATAAAGGACACGCCGACCGCCACGACCACGATAGAGACGGGTGCACCGGCGACCGTCAGCACAAGGCAGCTCAGCAGCACGCCGCACGTCCACACGGCGACGGGAAGCAGCGCATCTTTAAAGAACTTGCCAAACGACATAGCCGGCCCCTAGACCGAATAGCCTTGGCCGCGGTGCGTTGTCAAATACCCCTTGATGCCGATTTTTTCGAGCGTGGTACGCAGGCGGTTGATGTTGACGGTGAGCGTATTGTCGTCCACGAAGGCATCGGAGTCCCACAGGTCCTGCATGATGGCCGAGCGCGAGACGATCTTGCCCGCGCGGCTCAGAAGCAACGAGAGGATACGCAGCTCGTTTTTGGTGAGCTCGGTGCTGGTGCCCGTTTGCGTGTTGGTGACCATGGAGCATGCGAGGTCGAGCTCCAGTCCCTTGTGGACGAGCGTGCTGCGCTCGCCCGCCGCCGCGGTGCGACGCAGTAGTGCGTTGATGCGCGCCACGAGCACACGGGCGCTGTAGGGCTTGGAAACAAAGTCGTCCGCGCCGAGCGTCATGGCCATGACCTCGTCAATCTCGGTCGTGCGCGACGTGAGGACGATGATGGGAACCTCGGATTCGCGGCGAACCTCATGGCAGATGTGCTGGCCGTCTTTGACAGGGAGCGTGAGGTCGAGCAGCACCAAGTCGGGAGCGGCGGCGAGAATATCGCGCGAGACGTGCTCGAACGATTCGCAGGCCTCGATTTCAAACCCGGCGCGGGCAAGAATGTCGACAAGCTCACGACGAATGGGCTCGTCGTCCTCAACGACATAGATCAGCGCCATGTGTCCTCCCATTTCGCGTAACTTGCACCTTCCACACCATTATGCCCACGGCGTCGCGGCGATACGACCCCGTGGGCACCTAATATGACAAAAGTGTTCGGTAGCCTTGAGAGAAAATAGGGGCCCTCGGTCCTAAACCGATCGACCCCATCACTTCGCCCTCGAGCCTCTACTCGAGCGTACGCATGTACGCGGAGATGGCATCCAGACCCTTCTGCAGGTCGTCGGTGTTATCGGAATATGCATAGCCGATGCGCATGCTCTTGGGCTCCTCGAAGCAATCGCCCGGGGTGACGAGCGCGCCGGACTTCTTAATCATGTCGATGCAGAACGTCCTGGAGTCGATGTCATAGTCGTAATACACGAGCGCGGTGGTACCCGCCTCGGGCTTGACAAACGACAGGTGCGGCTCGCTCTCGACCCACTTCTCCAGAACAGCAAGGTTCTGACGGACGATGCGACGGCTGCGCTCAAGGATCACGGAAGCGTTGCTCAGAATCAGCTCCGCCACCGTCTCGCTGAATATGCCGGCGGAAATCAGGTTGTAGTCGCGATGCGAGAGCAGCGCGCGACGAAGTTCCGGGCTCTTGGTGACCGCCCAGCCCAGACGCAGGCCAGCGAACGACCAGACCTTGGACATGGATGCGGTGACGACGGCCTTGTCGTACAGGTCGATCACGGACTCGCAGTATTCATCCGTCTGAGTAAGCAGACGGTAGACCTCGTCGCAGAGCAGCCATGCGTCGTGTTTGCGCGCAACCTCGACAATCGCCTTGAGCGTATCGGTGTCGAGCAGGGCGCCCGTGGGGTTGTCCGGGTTATTGATGCAGATGAGCTTGGTATCGTCGGTCACCAGGGCATCGAGCGCGTCGACGTCGACGTGGTAGCCGTTCTTGCGATCGAGCTGAAGAATATCGACCTTCGCGCCGCACATCTCGGGAATCGAGTAAAGCTGCTGGTAGGTGGGCTTGACGGAGACTACATGATCGCCCGGTTCGACAAGCGTGGAAATAACCAGGGAGTTGGCACCGGTCGCGCCGTGCGTGGGCACGATATGCCCGGGCTCGACCGTCTTATAGAGACGCGCGACCCCCTCGAGGAAGCCGGGCTGCCCCTCGATGTCTCCGTAGGTGAATCGGCGCGAGTACAGGCTATCGAGCCACGCCTTCTTGTCGGTGTTCGTAAGCTCGAACAGCTGGTCAAGCGTGAGGGAGTAGACGCACGTCTCTGCAACGTTGTGGGTGCACTTGGTCTCCCACTCGTTCATCCACTGCTCGACAGCGAAATCCTTGATCCGCATTGTCGTTTCCTTTCCTTGGCTTTCTTACAGTTCCACCACGGTGCCCAGCCCCGCCTCGACGGCGCGGTCGTAGGCGATTTTCGATGCCGAAAGGTCCTGAACGGCGATGCCCGACGTATCGAACACTGTCACCTGTTCGTCATCCGAACGCCCCGTAGCCGTACCGGCGATGACTTCGCCGAGCTCCGCTTTGATGTCCTCGGGCGTGATGGCACCCTCGGCAGCCGGAATCTCCAGCTCGCCGGACTCGACCGACTGCTCGCGGTCGTCGACGTAAACAGCGGCACGGGCGACAAGCGCCGAGGCGAGCTCCTGCTTGCCGGGCATGTCGGCACCGACGCAGGAGATATGCGTACCGGGGCGCACCCATGCATCGGGGATGATGGGCTTGGTCGCCGGCGTGATCGTCACGATGATGTCGGCCTCTGCCGCAGCACCTTGGCCGTCGGCCGTCGCCTCGATGGAATAGGTGGATGCCTCGCGAGCATGCTCGCAGGCGCCCAAGATATGGGCGACCTCGTCTCGCATGCGCTCGACGCGGGCCTCGGGCGCGGCGTCGGAAACCGGCTCCCACACCTTGACCTCGCTCACTTTGGGACAGGCGGCGAGCACGCCCGCCACCATATAGGTGCTCATATGGCCGGCACCCGCAACAAGCAGTTTGGACGCATCCGCCCGAGCCAGCCACTTGGCACCGAGCGCAGCGGCGGCACCGGTGCGAAGCCCAGTGACGGCGGAGGCATTAAGCAGCGCCAGCGGCTCGCCCGTCGCGTTGTCGCACAGTAGCGTGGTGCCAAAGATCTCGGGCAGCCCCTTTTTGGGATTCTGAGAAAACCAAGCAGTGAGCTTGAGACCGAAGAGGCCGCTTCCCGCCAACTCGCCCGAGCGGATATCCATATCGGCCACACCGGGTTCAAACTGCTCATATATCATCGGCCACGCAACACCCTTGCCCGTTGCCTTCTGGCGATATGCCTCCTCCACGGCAGCTATTGCATCCTCGATCGTCAGCACCTTGGAAACTTCCTCGGCCGAAAGCACCACCATCTGCCCCATCATCGCTCCTCTCAGCGAAAGCTTTACGTTGCTTCACTGTACGGTTTAGTAACGATGTCGCCAAGGATCATTTCTTGTTGTAATCTACAACGATTCTCGATCTGACTTTTCGTTATATCAGCATGTATTTGAACTATTTCTTGCATCAAAGGCATACGAATGTGCGATTATCCTATTTATACCTGTACTTATTGTAGTGATTTACAAGGTGATGTTGATGCTATACACCATCTCGGACTTCTCACGGGAATATGAGGGGTCGGTCCGTCTAATCGCCGGCAGCGATGGCGTCTCGCGCGCCGTCTCTGGCGTCGGGATTCTCGATTATGAACTCATGCCCGGCCTCAAGAACAAGTACCAGCGCGTCAACTTCAGCCCAGACGAGATCGTCCTCAGCACCTTCCTCTATGCGAAGGACGACCCATACCTCATCACTGAAGCCGTGAAATACCTCGTCGCCAAGGGAACGAGCGGTCTTATCATCAAAAATGTCCTGCACATTCCGATTCCCGACCAAGCCATCCGCTACGCCAACGCGCGGCACTACCCGGTCTTTCTCACGACCGACGACTCACTGTTCTTTGACGGCGTCATCTATGAGGTCAAACGGCATATCGAGCAGCTCGCGTCCATCGACTTCGCGCAGCGCGAGATCGATGCTCTAAGGACAGACGTATCGCCCGAGTCCATCTGCCGACGCATCCGAGGTCTCAACCCGTCATTTCTGGACGAAGCGGTCGCCCTGTTCGCATCGTTTGCAGAGCCCCTCGACCCGCGTACGTTTTTGCAAATCGAACGTCTCTGTGCAAAATCGACCCTCGCCGGATGCCACAACATGTTGGCACCCTATGACGGAGGTCTGTTATTCGTAGCGACAAGTGACTCGGAGCAGACGCTCAATGTGGAGCGGATCGTGCAGGCGCTCATGGAGCTCATCGAGGCCAGCGGTATCGATGGCGGAGCGGAAGGGCTCGGCATCAGCGATATTCTGTTTGGAGACGAGGCAGTGGCGCAGGTGATCTCTCAGGCGATTTACGCACAGCGCCTATCTTGTCAACGAGCCGAGGGCCCCATCCGCTATGCACAGCTCGGCATCCTGAGAACCGTGATGCCTTTTGCGGAAACCCCGGAGATGCGATCGTTCTCGGAGGCGATTCTCTCGCCGATACGCGAGCATGACAGCGAGCATGGCAGCGAACTGGAATCCACGCTCGCCGCATTCATCGAGAACGACCGACGTATCGAGCAAACCGCCAAGCAGACTGGCCAGCACCCGAACACGATTCGATATCGCCTCGATAAGGTGACGGCTCTCACCGGACTGAGCTACAAATGCGCCCCGGAGATGGAGCAGCTGTCGCTCGCCTACGCCATCGAACGCGCTCGCTCGCTTCAGTAAGCCCACCCCGCCTTGAGGTTAGGAGCGGCGGGCGCGGAGCTTTTCGTAGCCGTCGGCGAAGAAGGCGACCGTGGCGGCGTCGGCCTCGGCGGCGTCCGTCTCGGTTGCGGGGACCACGCCGTGCTCGTCGCTCACTAGGAACAGCGCGCCCTTAAGCTGCGCGGGAATGTCTACGCGCGTGACCGGGATGCCCTTGGTCTGGGCCAACTGCTCGATGAGCGTCGCCGTGCCACACAGGAACTCGTCCGCCGGCGCCACAAAGGCGAGCTCGCCGTTGTTGACGGCGGCGAGCAGCTCGGGCGCCACGCCGGTCTCGTCGGCCTCGGAGCGGGCCTCGGCGGAGCGGGCGCGCAGCGCCTTGGCCGACGTATCGGCGAGCGGCTCGTACTCCCCCACCGTCATGGCGGCGTTGCCGTTGATGTCGATCACCAGCATGAGCACGCCGTCGCGTGCGGTGTAATCACCCTCGGCAAGCGACCACTCAACGTGCTGTTTGGCCCAGCTGAGCATGTTATGGGTAAGCGGCTCGCCCTGCACCAGGCGCTCGGACAGTGCGCGAATGTGGCGGTTGAGCATGGGCACCTTTTTGTTGGACATGCGCCAACGGCAGACAAGCGCGGGCTTGTCGAGCGTGAACTTCTCGACCGCCTCCTGATTGGCGCAAAAGTCCTCGTACGCACGCTGATCCTCGGCATTGCCAAACAGCTCGGCATCATCAATCTGGGGCATGGTCATACCTTTCGTGTTAGTCATTCCGTCCTCTTATACCAAAAAGACGGCCCTCCAAACGGAGCAGCCGTCTTTTGCGGAGATTATTTTAGAAGCGAGGCTAGTCCAAGGGACGAGATAACATCCCATCCTCCCCAGTCAACCTAACAGGTCGGCGAGGGTTGCCCAGGTGCCGCAGATTGCCGTGAAAGAGGAGCGACGCGTACTTGGGTACGCGAGCGACGAATGAGCGGCAAGGTGCGGTGGCTGGGCAAGCCGCAGCGCCACCTCCCTACTTAGTGGCGGAAGTGGCGGGCCCCCGTGAAGACCATAGCAATATTATGCTCGTTGCAGGCCTGGATGCTCTCGTCGTCGCGCTTGGAGCCGCCGGGCTGGATGATGCAGGTCACACCATGCTCGGCAAGCACGTCGACGTTGTCGCGGAACGGGAAGAACGCGTCGCTTGCGCAGGCAAAGCCGCCCTTCTCCACGCCCTCGCGCTCGCAGAAGTCCTCGGCGCGCTCGCAGGCAAGCAGCGCAGAGTCAACGCGGTTAGGCTGACCCGGGCCCATGCCAATGCCGGCCTTGCCCTTGGAGACCAGGATGGCGTTGGACTTGACGCCCTTGCAGACCTTCCAGGCAAACTCGAGCTCGGCCATCTCGGCGTCAGTGGGCTTGCGGTCGGTGGGAAACGTGAAGGTCGCGGGATCCTCGGTCACGTGGTCGACTTCCTGCACCAGCATGCCGCCGTCGACGGAGCGCAGCTCCACCTGGGCGCCGTGGTCCACGCCGCCGGTAGCCAGCACGCGCAGGTTGGGGCGCTTGGCCATGCGCTCGAGCGCCTCGGCAGTGTAGCTCGGGGCGATGATAACCTCGACGAACTGCTTGTTCTGATCGGCGAAGTGCTCGACCAGCTCATAGGGAACCTCGCGGTTGCAGGCGATGATGCCGCCAAAGGCGCTCTTGGGATCGCAGGCAAACGCGCGGTCGTAGGCGGCCGTGATGTCCTCGGCCGCGGCGGAGCCGCAGGGGTTCTGATGCTTGAGGATCACGCAGGCAGGCTCGTCGAACTCGCGGACCAGGTTCCAAGCGGCGTCGGCATCCAGATAGTTGTTGTAGCTGAGCGGCTTGCCCTGGATCTGCTCGGAGCCAACGAGCGGGAACTGCGAGCTCGCGGTGTTCTCGCAGCCCTCGGCAAAGCGATAGACCGTAGCCTTCTGCTGAGGATTCTCGCCATAGCGCAGGTCGTCGACCTTCTCCAGCGAGATCTCAAGCTTGGCAGAAGTGTCCGCCACGTCGCTTGCCTGGGCGGCAAGCCAACGGGAGATAGCCGTGTCGTAGGCGGCGGTGGTCTGGTAGACCTTCACCTGCAGGCGACGACGAGTGGAAAGCGTGGTGCAGCCACCGGTCTCGTGCATCTCGGCCAGGACGGCATCATAGTCGGCCGGGTCGGAGATGACGGTAACGCTCGCGGCGTTCTTAGCGGCGGAGCGCAGCATGGAGGGGCCACCGATGTCGATGTGCTCGATGGCGTCCGCGAAGGTGACCTCGGGGTTGGCGACGGTTTTCTCGAACTCGTACAGGTTGACGACGACCAGGTCGATCAGCTTAATGCCGTGCTGAGCGGCCTCCTGCATGTGCTGCTCGGAATCGCGGCGGGCCAGCAGCGCGCCGTGAACCTTGGGGTGCAGGGTCTTAACGCGGCCGTCCATCATCTCGGGATAGCCCGTGAACTCCTCGATGGGGGTTACGGGAACGCCCGCGTCCTCAATGGCACGAGCCGTGCCGCCCGTAGAGATGATCTCGACGCCAAAGTCATCGACCAGCGTCCGTGCGAAATCGACGACGCCCGTCTTATCGGTAACCGAGATCAACGCGCGTGCGATCTTCACATCAGATCCCATGCAGTCCTCCTGTCTGGTACGCCGCCGTGCTCTGTGAGTCGGTGATACGTCGATCTGCAGCGCTCGCGCAGCGGCATTGAAAATACTGATTCAATGTAGCGCATCGAGCGCATCGATGCACCCCGCAACGGGCGCATGTGCAGAAAAAGTTTGTGAGCGGAGGGGATGGGCACGGCACTGGGCACGGTGAGTTCATGGAACACAGGGGCACCATAATTTGATGCCAATGGCGTGGTAGAACTGTGCTCGATATGCATCCGCAAAAGAAAGAGGCACCATGGTCTCGCGGGTTCTCTACCGACCGTTTGATACCGAAGACTTCGACGCCATCGCGCTGATTCTGCAACAGCTTTGGCATAACAATTCGGATAACGATGAGTACAACCGCCTTGAGGCCGCGTGCGACCTCGCCTATTGCCTTTCGTCGTCGACGTTTTCACAGGTTGCCGTAATCGACGGTCAGGCGCGTGGCATTTCGCTCGCGCGTGCGGGACAGAGCTCCGGCGCCACTATCAACGAGCATTGGATGGATACCGAACGCGCGCTGCTATCGCAGATGCGTGAGCTAGAGCCCGATGCGTGCGCCGAGTATCTCTCGTTTGTGCGCGCAACCATCCGAACCAACAACCGCCTGCTCGAGAGCAGCCCGTTGCCGCACGACAACGAGGTCACGCTGCTTGCCGTGGATCGCGATGTCCATGGCCTGGGCGTTGGCACGGTTCTGCTCGATGCCGCCGTCTCGCACCTGTCCTCGCTTGGAGCGACGAGGGCGCACCTGTACACCGACTCCAACTGCTCGTGGAAGTTCTACGAGCTGCACGGCTTTAAGCGCACGGCCACGCACCGCGCCAACCGCGAAGAGCGCCGTCACGACATGCCGCGCGAAAGCTTCCTCTACGAGCTGGACCTAACCGTCTAAACCTGGCAGTTAGGGACGTTCCTTGGCAGCAACCACACCTAGTCGTTGGGGACGTTCTTAAATGACTAATCGTTGGGGACAGTCTTGATCAAAACGACCGACGAAGCTCTTCTTGAGGTCGCTATATAGGAGTTCGCAAATAGCTGTGGTCAAAAAACATCAAATATGAGTACTGTTACCTTTTTAGTAGCAGCGCAATTCGGCTTTTTCGGGTCTCTTAGACCTCTCGATGCGTTGGAAGAACTAACGTATCTCCCCAACTGTACAATAAATTGGACCACTAACGAGAAACAATCTCGTTAGTGGTCCAATTTTTTAGTACAACAAATGTGACAATCTAGGCAACAGTACTCATATTTGGCATTTTTTGCCCACTGCCCTTGCACGGAGCTCCTCGGCGGAAAGAATTGCCCCTTTCGACACATAAAAATGGGATGGATCTTCCCTGGCAACCGCCCAGAAAGGTCCACCCCAAAGCAGGCGCTCGCTAGAACGTTCCGCCGCCGCCTCCGCCGACGCCGCCGCCTCCGCCGCCCGAGAAGCCACCGCCTCCGCCGCCGCTCGAGCTGTCGGAGCTCGACGCCAGCTCACGGATACTCTCGTGATACACGTCATCGAACGTATCGAGCGGAGACTCGATACCGTAATGATGGTAGTACCACCAGTAGCAGGGATAATTGTCGTAGAAGCCGTCGGCCTCGCGCACCTCGGGCGGCACGGCCTCGGCCAGCTGTCGCAGCACTTCTTTCGAAACGCCCAGGGCAACGCCCATCACCAGCAGCTTGTTCCACAGCACCAGATCGCCGGGGACGGCTTCCTTTAGACGCGTAAAGTCCTCGAGCCAATGCTTAAGTGCCTTGCAGCGAGCCGCCACCTCGGCGCCCTCCGGCGTAAAGCGGCGGAACGTAAGGCCCACGCCGATACCCACCAGCACAATCGGCACCGAGATAACCGCGGCGGTAATGTTCGCCTGTGCGCCATCGGTAAAGAAGATGGATCCCACGGGAACAAAGGCAATCAGGATACCAAGAACCAGGCAAAACACCATTGCAACAATGCCGTCCGAGGCAACGTACTCGCTATCGGCCAGCTTGCCCTTAACGGTGTTCTGATAGTCCTCGAGCTTATCACCCACGGGTGTAGCGTGCTGCTTGACGTAGTGCTGCAGCTCGTCGAACGTGCGCGAACGGTCACCGTTCTCGTCAGGCTTAGCACCGGCAAAGAAGACCTTGAGCACCATGTGGTCAATGCCCTTGGCCGACTTCCAGCCCGCATCACTCACCGTCACGCGATACGTCTGCTCTTCTTTTTCACGCCCCAACAGACCCTTCTTGGCCTTGGTCACAGTCGCCTGCTCCAGCTTGATCACACGGTCGTCAGTGAGCTTCATGAGCGTGGCGATATATGCCTGATCGGGCACCTCGTTCCAGCTCATGAGGGCCGAAAGCACGGCGGGATGGTCGGCCGAGGGCACATCGCGGAAATATTCGTCCTGGAAAAGCGGCTTGGGCTTGCGCTTGCGCAGCTTGAGCATAACGATTGTGCCGGTAAAGGCCACCGCCGCAACAACACTTAGCACGGCAAGTGCATTGGCAATCATGCGAGCGTGAGCGCGGCGGGCGTTAGCTTCGTCGGCCCATTCCTTCTCTTCGCTCAGGATCGTTGACATGCGCTCTTCGCCCGAAGCGGCAAGCTGCGGCACCCAGTCGCCGGGGAAGGCGATGCGTGCCTCGGCGAATTCGCCCTGATGCACACAGGGAATGGTATAGGTGACCATGGGTTCGTCCGCATCGAGCGATACATCGCCCGTCAGCGGGCCGTGGCCCCATGCGCGGAAGTTATCGCCCTTGACGGCCGCCGTCCCGGCAGCGGCATTTGCGAAGTACACTTCCATCTCGACATCGTCGGAGTCCGCAGACCAGCCGTCACCCACAAACTTCCAGTAGAGCTCGGCGGTATCGGCCCAGTTCATGACCGCACCGGTCATGGAATAACTCACGTAGTAGATTGCACTGTCGCCGCTCTCGTGAGGGCTGAACACCTTAATCCTTACGCCGTCACCGGTCTGCTCGACCGTATAGACGCCAGAGTCGCCCTTGTTCGCGCTATCGACTTTGTTAAACGCGGTGTCCTCTTCCTCGACACTCAGCACATCGACGCCCGCCGTGCCGCCCTGCTGGTTGGTACCCGTATTGATCTCCCAAAACACGCCGTTGATGTCGTCATCGAAATCAAACTGGCGACCCTCGACAACGCTCAGCGAGCCATCGGCCTCGACCGTGGCACCGATATAGGTTTGGGTCATGGAGTAGCCGTCGGCGTGCGCGGCGGCAGGCAGCAGCAACAACGCAAGCGCAACGAGCGCGCAGACGGAAGCGAATCGCGCAAACAGGCGGCGCTGCCGGCTGACTTTGGCGGCGAGGGTGTTCATAGGCACATCCTTTGTCTGTAAAACCAACAGCGCCATTGTCCCACGTTTGCGGGTACGCATGACGAACATCTAGGCGACCGGAGCGCCAAACGAGATGAAAGTCACGCCCGCGGCCGGCACCTGGGGACATTCCTTATCTGCCGGCAATCTGGAACACTCCTTGGCATAGCCCGCTCCGGCAATAGATACCACTTCATAGCTCCGTCACAGGTGTAGCGGCTTTGTGTTGCCGCGGCGTAAGCCGATTAAGCCGGCGAGCGAGGGGCATAAAGCAGTTGAGCGAAAACGGTTTGCCCCTTTGCCGTTCGCTCGAGGATCATGTCCCCCTTTTCCGCGGAAACCCCGGCAGTTGCGAAGAGCTGCCGGGGTTTCTGTTGTCTAAAGTGCCAAGTTGATGGACAGGAATCAAAGCACCGAGCCTGCGGCCCACCATACGCAATGCGGGGCCTCGACAACTTGCGGACCACAGTGACGCCTCCCCATCGCGCCCCGCGCTATACTCGTCCGCATGGATATCAAAACACGCAACATAGCAACGCCCGCCGCGGACGCGCCAACGACGACTCCCTCTCCCGCACCTGTCGTGGGTCGCTTTGCCCCGTCGCCCTCAGGCCGCATGCACCTGGGCAACGTGTTCAGCTGCCTGTGCTCGTGGCTTTCGGCCCGCAGCCAGGGCGGCAACATCGCGCTGCGCATCGAGGACCTGGACGATCGCTGTAAGCGCCCGGAACTTGCCGCTCAATTGATTGACGACCTGGCCTGGCTGGGACTCGAGTGGGACGAAGGCCCCTACTACCAGCACGATCGCCTGGATCTGTACGAGAGCGCCTTGCACCAGCTACAAAACGCCGGCCTCACCTATCCCTGCTTTTGCACGCGCGCCGAGCTCCACGCCGCAAGCGCGCCGCATGCCAGCGACGGCACGCCCATCTACCGCGGCGCCTGCCGAGGCCTTTCGGCCGAAGAGGTCGCCCGCCGCAGTGCTCTGCGCGCCCCGGCCACGCGCCTGCGCGTGCCCGACATCGACGACCTCGCTGGCGACGTGATCGAATTCGTGGACCGCACGTACGGCGCCCAATGCGAAGCGCTCGCCACCGAGTGCGGCGACTTTTTGGTGCGCCGCAGCGACGGCGTGTTTGCCTACCAGCTGGCCGTGGTGGTCGACGACGCCGCCATGGGCGTCACCGAGGTCGTGCGCGGATGCGACCTGCTGGGCTCCACGCCGCGCCAAATCTACCTGCAGCATCTGCTGGGACTTCCCACGCCGCACTACGCACACATTCCGCTGCTCATGTCGCCGGACGGCCGCCGCCTTTCCAAGCGCGACCGCGATCTGGACCTGGGCGAGCTACGCGCCCGCTTTGGCACGCCCGAGGCACTGCTGGGTTGGCTCGCCGGGCAAACGGGCATCGCGCCGGACACCACGCCGCGCTCTGCCGAGCAGCTGGTCGAACACTTTAGCTGGAACGTCATCCGCGCGCACCGCGAGAACATCACTGTAACGGCCGAGTAGCCAAACGCCTTGCCGCTACGCAACATCCCAAGGCTGGAGCTCGTCGCCCAGGCGAACGATGCAGTCGTAGAGCACGGTGTGACGCTCGGCCGGGTTGGCGTCGCGATGAAAATGCCCGTAATACCAGCGCTTGTAATCCAAGCGGTCTTCCAGCTCATCGAAAAACGCCGTAAGCCGATCAACGCTGGGGCAATTCCAGCCGGGTGCCGGATAGAGCGTGGGCGAAAGCATGCGCGTGGAGCAGGTGTGGGTGACCACGTAGTCGACCTTCCAACCCACGCTGTCGAGCTTTGTCCGCGCCTCCTCAAAGTTGCGCTCGTCCGGCAGCTCCTGCGGCCACCAGCTGGAATAGGGAATGCGGTATTCTTTGTCCACGCTCGTGGCGCCGCCCATGGTAAAAATCGTTGAGCCATCGAGCTCAAAAACCTCGCCGCGCGTCAGGCGCCGTATGGGAGAGGTATCCGACAGGCGCTGCGTCAGCCCACCGTGCCACAACTCCATGGGTCGCTCCGCCCAGTGATCGAAACGCTCGTGGTTGCCGTCGACAAACAGCACGGTATAGGGGCGCGACTCCAGCCAGGCGATGTCGGCACACTCCTCGGCAGAGAAATCCCAGGGAAAGCCAAAGTCGCCCGCAACAATCAGATAGTCGCCACTCGTCAGACTATCCCCAAGCTCCCAGTCGCGCAGTTTTTGCATGTCGACGCCGCCGTGAATATCGCCCGTCACATAGACCGTCATCGGATCACCACTTCCCTCTTATAGGCTTCGAGATCGTGCTCGATCTGCTCGTCACCCATGGCGTTGACCCACCACGGCCATTTAACGCAACACACCGGCTTATCTACCTGCGCAAACCACGACCTGAGCTCCTCCAGGTTCACAGGGGCGTAGCTGTTGGCGTCCACGCCCACGTCATAGCGCAGCAGCCCCTGCCTGAGGTTGAACTTGTTGTACGCACCGCCGCAGCTGTGGATATGCCCGTGCAGATGCCAACTGCCGTGCGACATGCCCTGCCAGTCGACCATGGGATAGTGGCTCAGCACGATTTTTTGGCGGTTGATTTTGAGCACGCAAATGGGCGGCTCGACGATAAAAGCATCCGCTACGGCAGGCTGCGTCCAGTCTTTGTCGTGGTTGCCGGGCAGCAGATGGACGCGCTTGCAGACAATGCTTTTGCGCAGCTCATAGGCATCCTGGGCGGTCATCTTAAAGCTAAAGTCGCCCAAGATGTAGAGCTCGTCATCCGCTGCGACCATGCTGTTAATGTTAGCGAACATGGCGTCGTTCATCCGCGCAACAGTCGACCACGGCCTGCCGCAGAGCCGCAGCATGTTCTCGTGCCCAAAATGTGTATCACTGGTAAACCAGATCATGGGGAACTCCTAACGCTGCGGGGCATCTATCCCTTATGGCTTACCCCTCGTTCTTCCATCCAAACGGGTCAAGCACCCAAAAAATCAGATCGAGCACGCCGCCAGTTATCATGGCGCCGGCAAGGGCCATGCAAACGTGCAGAGAGCTGACACTTCGGAGCACGTCGAACGGTCCCAGAACAGCCAGCAGCGCGACCGCTGCGCCGGCAAGGCACAACGCGAGGCACGGCCCCGCGTCCTTGACGCACTTCTTTGCGAGATGCTTGGTGTTGTCACTCATCAATATTGAACTCCTTAGAGGGTCGTTGTTCAGATGCATGCCGCCGCGGCAGAGCAGGGCGACAGGGTAAGTGTCACATGTCGTGCGGACACAAATACCGATCGCCGTCACTTACCTACCGTTCACAAAAAAGCAGTCCGATTTATTTCCACGAAGATCTTGATCTCTTCCTCCGTCAGTGAGATCCTTCGATCAAGCTTCCTGGATAGGGGCTGGAGGATGAGACGGATGTCTCTAGGCACAACACCATAACGCCCGATCACCGTTATGGCTTTCGTCTAGAGCTGGGAGACCAGCTTTTTTATTAGCGATGCTCCCTTTCAATCTCCGGCACTCCAAGAGCGCAGGCCTGTTGTTTTGACTACTTTAGACGAAAGGGTTTTGCTATGAGCACCGACATTATTGTTCGATTTACCGACAGTTACGTGCAAAAGCTTGGGGATATAAAAAAGGTCGTCGGCTTGATGTCCCCCAAATCTCTTATCCAAATAATTGATACGCTCGACCTCGATGCCAACCCTCGCAACTCTCGCTTGGGATCCGTTACCGATGCCATTCAGGCTTCCATCCGTGCGGACGAACTATCCCCCGAACAAAAGCTATTTCCTTTTAAGTCAAAGGGAATTTTGCTCGCGTCTTCGAACTATGAGCCCCTTGAGCGCGGTCGCTATCGCTTGAGCTTTACCCCCAATGATGAGGTTGAGGGAATTCTCGACGGCGGACATAACACCCTCGCCATCGGCAGTTACATTCTCAGTGAAGCAGAGCTTGCACTCGGCAATCGACCCCCCAAAAAGAGCGAAGTTTCGATCTGGGACTCATTCAAGCAAACATGGATGAACCGTCGAGCCGATATTGAAGACTATCTGTCACTTCTCCGTGAAGAAAAAGCGGCCCTCAAAGAGAAAGGCATAAGCACTCTCGACTTCTCGATTCCCGTTGAATTGCTCGTTCCCACCGATCCCAACGATGCGCTCTGCGTTGAAAACTTCCGCACATCGCTTCTGGAAATCTGCGATGCCCGCAACAATAACGCCCAGCTCACACAGGGCACCAAAGGCAATCAGGAAGGTCTTTTTGATTCCTTTAAAGCCCTCTTTGTCGAAAAGTACCCTGAATTTGCAGGCAACATCAGCTGGAAGACTAACGACGGCAAGCCCATTGAATCCAGAAAGCTTGTCGCGCTCTCCTGGATCCCGCTATCGCTCATCTCAAGTACCGTCACCTCTGGTGATATCGAAGCGCCGCAACCTCCTCTAGTCTATAGCGGCAAGGAAAAATGCCAGGAGAAGTTTTTGCAGCTGATGAGGGATGATCGAGTGACCAAAGCCTCTGGTTCGGCGCGACGCGAACTCAAGAATCCGCAAGTTCTTAGCGCACTTAAAGTGGCCACAGACCTCCCCGGTCTATACGATGAAATCTATTCGCGCTTCCCCAAGTACTACAACAAAACCGGAAGCTACGGAAAAATCGGCGCCGTCAAGAGCCTTAAAAACAGTCGCGATGAATACCGAACCCCCTTCTTTAAGAACGAGGCGGGTAACCCTGTACCCGAGGGCTTTATCTACCCCCTAGTCTGCGGCCTCCGCGCATTGATGGAAACGGATGATCAGGGGAAGGTGTATTGGAAAACTGATCCTCACAAGTTCCTCGATAGCCCAGCATTTGAAAATGTCGTTGCTCAGTACAGCGGCGTCATCCAGCAATCTGACTACGATCCGCAAAAGGTCGGCAAGGGCGCTATGAGCTACACCGCAGTTGAGAACTCTATGAAACTCGCAGTTCTTATGGGTTAGCAGGTACTTAAGCAAATTATCAGCGTGCAAGGACGTCGCTTACGCACGGCGTACTTGCGCGCTGATTTTATTAGCTTGATAACGATATGCACGCGACTCCTTATACGCCAGCTCGGCAAGTACAAGCACATAGGCAAGGTTTCGATACTTATCTTGACCGGCAAAGAATACGTCGTGATGGCAGGCACGCTCCTCCAATAACTCTTGGGCGACAACGCACGCCATACCCCCAAACGCTCTAAACCCCAAGTCTACCCATCAGGAAATCGACTGCAGAAACGATTTTGATGCCGTCGATGTCGGTCGGATGGCTTCCCCGGCGAACGACGATGATCTTCTCGTAACCGCCGGTAATCTTCTCGAGCGATCTGAGTTCAAATGGACGCAGCTCGCGCTTACGCGTCGCCTCCTCGTCAATCGACTCCGTGACCTGAATAAACTTACGATCCGAGCCGTCGCCGATTGCAACGAAGTCGATTTCGGCATCTCGAAGATGACCTGTAAAGACCTGGTATCCGTCATAGACAAGGCGATTGTAAACGGCATTTTCGAGAACACGCCCACTGTCGCTGCCGCGATACCCATCCAAGAAAGCTCGAAGTCCCAGATCCTCAATGTAGAACTTGCCACCGGTCTTCAAAATGTCCCGACCCTTAATATCAAATCGGCGCGCATGCGAAAAGATATAGGTCTCCTCAAGGGCGGACACGCAAGTGTCCACGACGCCATGCGAGGATTTCGCCCCGTTCTCTGCCAGCGTTCCAACGATCTTATTAATTGATGTCGGGTTTGAAATGTTATCAGCCAAGTAGGAAGTGACGCGGTCGAGCACACTCCTGCTCGTCACCGACCGTCTACCCCGACGCGCCTCGCGAGCCAAAATGTCGCGCCCGACAATTGTCTGGTACGTGCTCCAGATATAGTCCTTCATTTCCTGCTCTGGCAGCTTTGAAGCAGCGAGAAACGGCAGGCCTCCAAACGTCAGATAGCGGTCAAGAAGATCGTCGAGTGCAACAATATCCTCCCGACCAAAAACGGCGAGTCTATTCGTGACGTCAGTCGGACCAAGAAAGTCGACATATTCCGAAAAAGCGAGCGGATGCATCCGAATCTCGACATACCTGCCCGAGATTAAGGTCGCAATCTCTGACGAGAGGAGAAAAGCATTCGAACCCGTGACGTATATATCGCAGTCCCGGTCGATACGAAGTGCGTTAATCGCCTTCTCCCATCCGGCAACCTCCTGAAGCTCGTCGAAGAAGAGATAGCACCTCTTGCCCGCAGGCATTAGGCCGTTCACGTGGCGGTAAAGCTCTCGCCAATCACGCACGCCCTCCAGCTCAAATGACTCCATCTTAAAGGTCAAAAGGCACTCGGATGGAACGCCGTTATCCTCCAGATGTTTGCGCATCATGTCCAGAAGTGTCGATTTGCCACAACGGCGCATCCCCGTTACAACCTTGATGACATCCGTGTCACGGAAGGCGATTAACTTCTCGAGATATCGATTTCTGGGAACCATCCGCTTGCTCATCGCTCGCCCCAATCTGCAAGTTTTTCCCACAGCATGACAAAAACTTGCGAATTCTGCAAGTTTTTGTCATGCAGCAATAAGAGCTTGCATATCCGTCCGTGGCCATTTGCGGTCGGATTCCGGCGAGGCCATGACAAGTAGCTTGCCACATGGCCGACACGGAGCCACGGCATGCACGGAATCTTGGGGACAGGACTTCTCCCAGCAGCCTATAAGACAAAAACACATACACATAGGCAGAGAGAAGCCCAGCAAGACACGACGCCCAGGCCGCAGCCACAAACTTGAGTGGCCGATAGTCTAAAAATCACATACGCCCAAAACACGAACGATCGATCTGTTATCCTGGCGCCAAAATAGTCTTTCGAAAGGTTTGGCCAGGATGACTACGCAGAAGCAGATTGATATTGAATTCGACTCGCTTACACGCGAGAACGATTCACCCATGCTCATCGCCAACTCGAAGGCGACAGGCGGAACACTACTATCCGTTATCAGGGAGCAGCTCTCAACCTGCGGCTCTTTTGACTTTTGCGTAGCGTTTGTTGCAGACGGCGGCCTTCAAATCCTGGTCGAGACGTTCCAGGAGCTCAAGCAGCGTGGCATTAAGGGCAGGCTGCTCACGTCCACCTATCTCAACTTCAACTCACCCGATGCCTTTCGCAAGCTCCTGGAATACGACAACATGGAAGTTCGCGTATTCCAGGGTAATCTGCATGCCAAGGGATACATTTTTGATAAGGGCGAAACCAGCACGGTCATCGTCGGCAGCTCGAACATGACGCAGACCGCCCTCACCTGTAATAAAGAATGGAACGTGCTGTACCAGACTGTCGAGAACAGCCGCCTACTCGGCGAACTGAGGGGCGAGTTCAATTCGTTGTGGAACGACACCTCAACCGTTTTGCTTTCCCAAAACTGGATTGAGAACTATGCCGCATATCGATCGGCACATCCGTCAAAGCCCAAATCGAAACCGACGTTCCAGGCAACTGTTAGCCCAACCACGAACGACCTCGAAGAAATAAAGCCCAATAAAATGCAGCAGCGCGCCCTTGAGGCGCTCGGTGTAATCCACCGCAAGGGCGAGACCCGCGCCCTGCTGGTCTCGGCAACCGGCACCGGCAAGACCTTCCTTTCGGCGTTCGACGTGCTCGCAACTAAACCCCGACGCGTCCTCTTTCTTGCGCACCGCCGGCGCATTATCGACGCCTCCCGTGCAAGCTACGAACGTCTCTTAGGTAGTACCTATACGTTCGACACCTATCAAACTGGCAAGAATATAAGCAATGCTACCTGCGTGTTTGCCATGTGTTCTTCGGTCGCCAAACATCTGAGCGATTTCCGCCCCGATGAGTTCGACTACATCGTCATCGACGAGGCCCACCGCACGGGATCTCAGGGCTACCAATCCATCATGTCGCACTTTACACCTCGGTTTTATCTGGGCATGACCGCTACACCCAATCGCACCGACGGCTATGACGTCTTTGCCCTTTTCAATCACGTCATCGCGTTCCAGATCACGCTGCAGGACGCTTTGGCCGAGGCGATGCTTGCCCCCTTCCATTATTTTGGCATTCACGATCTGGAGATTGACGACGAAACGGTCGAAGATACCGCCTTGTTCGGACGCCTAACATCCGACGAGCGCGTGCGTCACATCACCGAGAAAATCGAAGAGTATAGCGTCACCAAAAGCAACCGCAGGGGCTTAATTTTCTGCAATCGAAACGCCGAGGCAAAAGAGCTGTCATGCAAATTCAACGCTCTCGGATATCGAACGGCTGCGATTAGCGGTCAAGATTCCGATGAGGTCCGCGATGCCGCGATCAGCCGACTTGAAGCCGGCGAGCTCGAGTACATCTTCTCGGTCGATATCATGAACGAAGGCGTCGACATCCCCTCGCTCAATCAGATCATCATGCTTCGACGCACCGACTCCGCAATCATCTTTATTCAACAGCTCGGACGAGGTTTGCGCCTGAATGATGGCAAGGAATACGCACTGGTGCTCGACTTTATTGGCAACTACCAGAGCAACTTCTTGGTGCCCATCGCGCTTTCGGGTGACAAGACGTATAACAAAGACCGCCTGCGTCGTCTCGTCCAAGAGGGCGATTCGGCGATACCCGGATGCTCGACCGTGAGCTTCGATCGTATTTCCGAGGCACGCATTTACAAGGCTATCGACGGCGGCGATTTCACCTCCGTCAGGTTTTTGAAAAACGAATATCTCGACTTGCGCCAAAAACTCGGCAAGATTCCCTCGCTGCTCGAATTTGATCGTAACGGCTCCATCGATCCGCTGCTTATCTTCAAGAATAGCGGCCTGGGGTCCTACCACGCATTTCTTTCCAAATACGAGCCGGACTATACGGTTCAATTTTCCTCTGATCAAACCAAGATTCTCAAATTTATTTCTCAAAAACTTGCCGCGGGCAAGCGATTCGAGGACCTCTATTTGCTTCAAACGCTCGTCGAAGCCGGACACGAGGGCTACCGGCATATGCGCGAGGCTGCGCTTAGAAACTACCGCGCACAGCTTAAGGACAGCGCCGTTAGGTCGGCAATCGCAGTCCTTAAGGGCGACTTTGCCACTCCTAAGGATTTCGTTTCCCTGCTTATTGACGATGGATGCGGACCTCGTCTGACCGAAGCGTTCGCGACCGCCCTGCGCAACGCAGAGTTCAAGCGTCAGATTCTCGAGGTGCTGGATTTTGGTATTGCGCGCAACCGACTCGACTATGCCGAGACGTACGAAAACACGAATTTCGTTCTCAACGCCAAGTACACGTACGAGGAGGTTTGCCGTCTGATGAACTGGGAAAAGAACATCAACGGCCAAAACCTTGGCGGATACTTCTACGATGAGAAGACCAATACATTCCCCGTGTTTATTAACTATGACAAGGCGCCCGACATTAGCGAGTCAATTCAGTATGAAGACCGCTTTGTTTCGCCGAGCAAGCTCATCGCAATCTCGAAGGGCAACCGCACGCTCAACTCCCCCGAGATTCTGCGACTGCAGGCATGGCCGGAAAACGGCCTGAAGACGTATTTATTTATGCGAAAGAACAAGGACGATAAGGGCGGCAAGGAGTTCTATTTCTTAGGCGAAATGCATCCGACCGGCGAGTTCGAAGCTATTAAAACTAAGAGCGGCGACAACGCCGTCGAAATCGAATATGAGCTCAACGCACCCGTGAGGCAAGACATTTACGAGTTTATGCTCAGCGATTTGAGCGCGGCCGAGTAACAAAAAGGAGCGAGCCGCCATGTGACGCCCGCCCCTTTCTTACTTAAGCCCGAGTTTCTTTTCGAGCTCCCTAACGACTTTAACGTCCGCCGGAAGCCAATCGACATCCCACAGGTTATTGGTATCAAGCCATTTCATATCCTCGTGAGCATGCTCTTTGAACTCCCCCGAAAGAATGGTAGCCAGGTAGCACTGCATCGACAGGTGGAACGTCTCGTAATCGTGTTCGACCGTGCACAGATAGTCGAGGTTACCGATCGTGACCTCGAGCTCTTCTTGAATCTCGCGCACGATTGCCTGCTCGCCGGTCTCGCCCGGCTCGAGCTTGCCGCCCGGAAATTCCCAGCCGTCTTTAAACTCGCCATAGCCGCGCTGGCAGCTCAGGATCTTCCCGTCTTTCTGAATAATCGCTGCTGCAACATTGATTGATTTCATAACTAGTTATCACCTCTCCAGTTGAGCCCAACCAGTATAGGTGATCGACAGAGATCCGCGTGACGGAACGCCGTTAGAGACTGCATGTTTATTTTCATTACCCGTTCAGTACCATCAACAAAGGCATCATCAACTCGCGGCGTTTGGCGGTTTTAGAGTTCTCCTCTACAAGATCTTTCAGCCGCTGTATATCGAGCCCTCGCCCAAGCGCGTCGTTATAGGCATCGATAATTAATGAGGGGTCCTCGCAATCGAGACAAAGATCGACAAGCGTGCGCTCGGGTTTAGTTACCGGCAGGCCGTCGAGCCAAACGATGTCCTGCTCAGCAATCTCGCGCTTTACAAAGGAAAGGGATTCGTTTCTTGTGTTGATACGCATGGGCGCGGTCATCCTATAGGGGGACAGATAGAAATCGCCTATTTGCTGTAGGTTCGCCGCCGTCGTACCGCTCACGGCGATGCCATCCCACCGGCGTTTTCTCTCCCACGCGCAAAGGGAGGGATTGGTGAGCTTCCAGAAAGCGTTGAGCTCGTCGGTATCTCGGCGCTGCGTGCCCGACATCCGGTAGGCGCCGTGGCATATCCGTTCAAGACGCCCTGCACGGCATGAGTGTGCCAGTGCATCTCGAGAGATGTCCATGCGAGCCGCCTGGGCCGTGGTGAACACGCCCTCGCTCTCGGAAAGCTCGCTTATCGCCGTTATGTTGCTAAAGTACTTCATGTCGCAATTGTAGGATATTTTCATACTTTTGCAACGTGATTATAATTCCTTATGATCGGCGCGCTTTGTTTATCCTATGTCTGACGCCGTTTTGCACCGGCACCACATCCCCCGCTATCGAGGTCTAATACTTTTCCCACCGCTACCCAAAAACTCATCCAACATTAATCTTGGCTCAAGAATCGCTTAATCTATAACCTGCACTATAGAGTTCGACCAAGGGCGGGGCGGCGCCGCGCAACGCAGGCCGCCGAACGCAACGCTCGCGCCCAGGCAGATCGCCTGGCGTCGCGCCCATCGAACGAAAGGACAGGTCATGGACGACCTCGAAAAAGTTGAAACCATCCGCACCAAGTGCAACGTGAGCTACACCGATGCCAAGGCCGCGCTCGACGCCGCCGACGGCAACGTTTTGGACGCCATCATTTGGCTCGAGTCGCAGGGCAAGACCCAGACCACATCAGCGCATGCCGCCACCGAGTCTGAGCCGGTCGATGAGCCCTCAGCCGAGATGGTCGCCGCGCAGGCCGCCTACGAGAAGTCGAGCGAAAAGACCGACTTCTCCAAGAAGATGGACAGCGTATGGGAGTACCTCAAAAAGCTCTTCCGCCTGAGCCTGGACACCAAGTTTATCGCCACGCGCCGCGATGCGATCATCCTCAACATCCCCATCCTGATCCCCATCATCGCCCTGTTTGCCTGGGGCGCTACGATTTGGCTGATGCTGATTGGCCTGTTCTTTGGCATGCGCTACCGCATCGACAGCGACGGCGACGTGCCCGGCAGCATCAACAACCTTATGAATCACGCCGCCGATGCTGCGGACGACATCAAGCAAAATCTGAACGACGACAAGTAATCGCAGACGGGGGCACGCATGGCACGGATCCTGATCGTAGAGGACGAGGAGAAAATCGCCCGCTTTGTGACGCTCGAGCTGGAGCACGAGGGCTACCAGGTGGAACACGCCGCCGATGGCCGCACCGCCGTGGACCTGGCGCTGGAGCGCAACTACGATCTTATTCTGCTCGATGTGCTGTTGCCGCAGCTCAACGGCATGGAGGTCCTGCGGCGCGTCCGTAAGCACAAGGATGTGCCGGTGATAATGGTCACCGCGCGCGATGCCGTGATGGACAAGGTGGCCGGGCTCGATGCCGGCGCCGACGATTACCTGACCAAGCCGTTTGCGATTGAGGAGCTGTTCGCACGGATCCGCGTGGCGTTGAAGCGCTCGGAGGCCGTGCGGGCGGCTTCGGGCGTTGGCGGCATCGGGACGGGCGCGGCAGGCGGCACGGGTGTCGGCGCCACTGCGATGCCCCCGGTCAGTGACTCGACCCAGGTTTCCGCCTCGCTCTCCCCCGCCACGCTCGCCGTGGGCTCGGTTGCGCTCGATCCCGACCGCCGCGAAGTCACGGTCGGCGGCTCGCCCATCGTGCTGACCGCCCGCGAGTTCGACGTCCTCGCCCTGCTTATGGCACATGCCGGCACCGTGCTCACGCGCGAGCGCATTGCGCACGAGGCGCTGGGCTACGAATACGTGGGCGACACCAACAACGTCGACGTGCACATCGCGCACCTGCGCGCCAAGATCGAGGACGCCGGCGGTGCCCGCATCATCCAGACCGTGCGCGGGGTGGGCTATGTCTGCCGCACGTAACGCCGAGGCCAAGCGCGTCACCTCCATCGCCCGCGCCATCAACTGGAGCTATATGTGGCGCCGCCTGATGAGCTACGTCTGGCTCGATCTGTTGCTGGTGGTGATTGCGGCGGCGATCCTCGTCTATGGATACAACCAGACACTGCCCGACAGCGCGTTTACCGCAGGATGGATCCCCGGCGCCACCGTTCGCGGCATGTCGCTGAAGCCCGCGCGCGGCTGGGACCTGACAACGCTCACCTATACCGTCGAGCTTGCGCGTACCACCAAGACCTTCCCCCTCGCGCAGGACCTCATCGCACTTTGGCCCCTCTATATCGTTGTTGTAGGTTGGCAGGTCATCAGCATGCTCGATATGCTCGGCGGCGCTCGCCGTGTGCGCCGCACCATGGCGCCGCTCAACGACCTGGCCCTGCGCGTGGACGAGCTCGGCCGCATGCAGCTCTCCGGCGGCAAGATGGAAACGCTGGAGCAAGCCATCGAGCGCGCGAGCGTCGACTCGCCGAGCGTCACCACCGGCGACGCCGACCTGGCAAGCATCGAGGTCGCACTCAACCGCCTGCTGCGCCAGATGCAAGAGGCCAAGCTGCAGCAGATGCGCTTTGTCAACGATGCAAGCCACGAGCTGCGCACGCCCATCGCGGTGATTCAGGGCTACGTGAACATGCTCGACCGCTGGGGCAAAGACGACCCGGACGTGCTGGCGGAATCCATCGCGTCCCTCAAGGCCGAAAGCGAGCACATGCAGGAGCTCGTGGAGCAGCTGCTGTTTTTGGCGCGCGGCGATGCCGGACGCACGGTCCTGCGGCGTGCGGATACCAACCTGGCCGCACTGGTCGGCGAGGTATGCGAGGAATCGCAGATGATCGATACCGCGCACACGTATCAGCTGGCATACGACGCCGCGCTTGTCAGCGACCCGCGCTGCGATGCGCCCGTCGACGTGGCGCTCGTGAAGCAAGCCCTGCGCGTGATCGTGCAAAACGCCGCCAAGTACTCGGATGCGGGAACGGCCGTCACATTTGGCATAACGCCGGATGCGGGCGCGGGCACGATCGACATAAGTGTTGAGGACGAGGGCATCGGCATGAACCAGGAATCCGCAGCTCACGCATTTGAACGGTTCTACCGCGCCGACAACGCACGCGATGCCGGCGCGCAGGGCTCGGGTCTGGGGCTTGCCATTGCCAAGTGGATCGTCGATAGCCATGGCGGCGTCATCGGCGTGACCTCGGTCGAGGGCGTCGGCAGCCGCTTTACGATTCGCCTGCCGCGGTAGGAAGCCCCTCGGCATAAATAAAGGGATAGGGCCACGCGGCCCTATCCCTTTTTGCTAGCTATGGCAGCTTGTGCGCTACTCGCGGCACAGATGCACGGCGAAGCCGGCGAACTCGCGCTTAAAGTACACGAGCTTGGTGCCGCCGTCGGGCAGCAGCACGCGCGACTCCTCGTTGACCTCGAGCCCGCGCTCGGCAAACCACTTCTCGGCCGCATCGATGTCGTTGACGGCAAAGCCAATGTGGCCCTTGGCGCCACGACCGTTCTGCTTCATGATCTCGACCAGCGAATCGTTAAAGTACGAAACCGGGGTCTCAATAACGGGCAGGCCCATCATCGTCGAGAACAGCTCCGCGATCTCCAAGGCGTCTGCCGGGTCGGCAGCGTTAATGCCCACATGGGCAACGCGCATGCCAAAGAGCTCGACCGGATTGGCGTTCTGCTCATTCATACAGGCAGCGCCTACTGAGCCATGACGTCGAGGACGGCCTTCTCGGCAGCGACGCGGTTCATGCCGGTCATGAAGGGCACGCCGCTCACGTACGGGCAGGTGAGGCCCTCGGGGGCAACGGTGGTGGCGATCAGCAGGTCGGCGCCCTCGTCGCAAACGTCCTTGGCCTCGGAGATGGCGCACTGCACGATCTCGTACTTGCCGGCATAGCCGTTGGCGTCGAGCATGGTGGCGACCTTCTGGGCAACGAGCGTGGAAGTGGCAGCGCCAGCGCCGCAAGCCAAAACGATCTTCTTCATAGGTAATGTCTCCCTTCATGGTTTACTTTAGGTAAGTGTACCGCAGCGAGCGATGGCACTCGGCCTCGATGAGCTTTTATGCCAGTTTGCTTGCGCGCTGCGTATAATACATCTAGTACGTGTTGTCATACCGCTCGCTTTATGAGCGACTAAGGACCCTAATATGCCCGATTCCCGCACCCTCTGGACCGCCGTCGTTATCATCTGCATCGCCGTGTCGGTGTTCTTTAGCGTCAAAAAACGCACCACGTTTAAGCGCCTGCAGCAGCTTATGGCTGCCAAGCAGTGGGACGAGTTCGATCGTTTGCTCGACGGCAAACTCACCAGCATGCTGTACCCGCGCTACAACCGCGACTACCTGCGTCTGAACTCCTATCTGCTGCGCGAGGACCACGAGCGTGCCAGCGAGATGTTCGACCTACTGCTGGGACTCAACCTCCCCAAGATGCAGCGCGTCGACTTGGTGATTAAGGCCTTTAACTACTATGTTGGCCAGGAGGACCGCAAAAAGTCCAAAGAGCTGTTGCACGAGATCAAGGGCTTTGAGGGCGGTCAGGCCGAGGCAGTTGCGCACGAGTGTCAGCTGATGTACGACACGATGATCCTCAAGCGCCACAACGACATTCCCGAGCTGGAGCGCATGCTCGAGGATGTCGGCGACGACCCGGTCAAGCGCTGCCGCTTGGAGTACCTGCTAGCCCTGCAGTACCAGAACAAGGGCGACGAAGCCAAGTTCCAGGAGTTCCTGGAGAAGTCGGGCCAACACTCGATGGCCGTCAACGCGTAACGGACGGCTTGTGCTAGACTTCTAGTCTCACGGGGGCGTGGCGGAATTGGCATACGCAGGAGACTTAAAATCTCTCGCCGCAAGGATTGTGGGTTCGAGTCCCACCGCCCCTACCACGTATTGTTTACGAGCTCGTGTCCCCCAGGGATGCGGGCTCGTTTCTTTTGGACGCCGTCAACTGCAGAGCAGCTCATTTGGGACGGGGCTTTTTTGACTTCTTTTTCCGCCCACCCAATGAGTTTCTTACCACATTTTCCGATGGAAAAACGTGGTTGTCTCGCACATTTTCCGATGGAAAAACGTGGTTGTCTCGCACATTTTCCGATGGAAACACCCAAATGGCCTTATACTAACCGAGAGGGTTGGGAGGCAATATGCAGCGACAGCTTATGAGCGAACTTATCGCTTGGAAATCAAGGACGAATCGCAAACCTCTCTTGCTTAAGGGAGCCCGCCAGACAGGAAAGACTTGGCTTCTTAACGAATTCGCAAGCCAGCAGTATCGAAACGTCATTCGTTTTGACTTTATGCTCGAGCCGAGCACACGCTCGCTGTTCGATGGGGACCTCGACCCCAAGCGCATCATCTCCCAGATAGAACTCCTACGTGGCCAAACTGTAACGCCAGCAGACACGCTCATCATCTTCGACGAGATCCAAGAGGCCCCGCGCGGGATCACCTCGCTCAAGTACTTCAACGAGCTTGCACCCGAATACCACATCGTAGCAGCCGGTTCCTATATGGGCCTCGCGCTCCGACGCGAAAATGAGTCATTTCCCGTCGGCAAAATCGACCAGCTCACCATGCGTCCCATGGGGTTCGCCGAGTTCGTTCGTGCCGTCGACGGCGACCCGCTCGCCGACGCCATCCTTGCCGCAGACATGAACCTTCTAGCAAACGTTACCGAAAAGCTCGAACACTTGCTCAAGGAATACCTTGTTGTCGGCGGTATGCCCGAAGTTGTCTCCGCTTTCGCCGAGACACGCGACTTCATCGAAGCCCGAAGGCTTCAGCAGCAAATCATCGAGGCTTACGAATCCGATTTTGGCAAACATGCACCCGCCCGCATCATCGAGCGCATGAGGTTGGTTTGGAAATCCCTTCCCGGCCAGCTTGCCAAAGAGAACAAGAAGTTTGTCTATGGCGCCCTTCGCCCCGGAGCGCGCGCACGCGATTTCGAGGAAAGCCTCCAGTGGCTCACGGACTACGGAATCGTTCATAAGGTGCCACGTGTTTCCGCTCTAAAGGCGCCGCTCTCGAGCTACGAAGACCTCTCGGGCTTCAAACTGTTCTGCATCGACACCGGCATCCTCGGAGCGCTCTCCGGTCTCTCTCCGGCCATCGTTCTTAACGGATCCGCTGTTTTTACCGAGTTCAAAGGTTCGCTGACCGAACAATACGTCGCGCAGGAGCTTTTGCTCCAGGACAAAACTCCCGCGTATTGGTCCTCTACCTCTGGCAATGCCGAAACCGACTTTGCCATCGACCATGCGGGAACCGTGCTTCCGCTTGAGGTCAAGGCGGCAGAGAACCTTAAAGCGAAGAGTCTGAAAATAGCCTGCGAAAAATTCAAGCTCGAGCGTTGCGTGAGGAGCTCCCTGGCGGCATATAGAGACGAGGGCATGCTCGTCAATATTCCGCTTTGGGAGATTGGGCAAATCGACAAGCTGGCATAGGCGCTGTGGGGACGCCCCGCAAGGACTGTCCCCAGGTGCCGGCTGTTGAGTTGCGGTGGAATAGGGACTGTTTGGCGCCCGAAAGGGCGATTTTAGTCCGTATTTCACCGCAACTTATTTAGAGGGCGCTGAGGCTGGGAGTCCATGCGATGGTGGGAGTCGCGCCGTCGAGGGTCTCGTTGATGGTGGCGGCCATACCGGCGAGGAGGCTGTTCTCGCTTACGGTGAGCATGTCGTAACCGCCGGCACGCATGAGCTCGCGGATCACCACGGCGCCAGCCAGAATCACGCCCGCGCGTTTGGGCTGTACACCCGGTAGCGCGGCGATACCCTCCACATCCAGCGTAGATATACGATCGATGGCGGCCGAGATCTGCTCCATCGAAAGCTCGCGCAGGTGCACAAAGCTCGAGTCGTACGGCTCCAGTTCGTGGATCAGCGCCACGAGCGTGGTGACGGTACCGCCCACCGCGACGAGGCGCTCGGCGCGCTCAAAGTCGACAGGCAGGCCCTCAAAGTAAGCCCCGAACTGCTCGCCCGCCCATGCGCCAGCGGCGGCAAGTTCACTGTCCGTTGGCGGCAGCGCCGAGAAAAACCGCTCCGTCACGCGACGGCAACCGATGTCCAGTGAGCGCGTTCCCTCCAGCGCAAAGACCCCGCGCTCAGGCGCATAGACGCCCGTCGCGAGCTCCGTGGAGCCGCCACCCGAATCGGCGACGATGATGCGCTCGCCTGCAAAGTCGTGCGCTACGCCAAAAAACGTCAGGCGCGCCTCGACCTCGCCCGGAATCACCTGCGGTTCGAGCCCCAGATCGCGCAGGCCGTCCAGCAGCAGGGCAGCATTGGACGCATCGCGTGCGGCGCTCGTGCACGTGGTGCAGATGCACGCGGCCCCAAAGGCACGGGCTTCGTCCACAAACATGCGGCACGCAGCGAGCACGCGCTCAACGGCCGCCTCGCAAAAGCGCCCCGTCGCGTCCACGCCCTCGCCCAAGTCGGTGATCTCGGTATGCTTGGACGATTTCACGATCGCCCCGGCCTCAACCTGCGCCAGCACCAGTCGCGACGACACCGTTCCCAGGTCGATCGCGGCCACCTTATAGCGTTTGCAATTTGTCATTGCGAGCTCCCCTCCGGGCGCTATTTGCCGTTGGACACGACTGTCTGGCCCTCGACGCCGTTAAACCCAAACAGCATGTCGAGCGCTTGGATGTACCACGGCGCGTCCTTACCGACTTCTTCGATTTCCTTGGCAACTTCGCTGGCCTTCTTGGCGTTCGACGACTTCTGGCTCGACGAGGCATCCGAATCGCCGTCCAGGCCCTGCACTTCAATCCTCTTCTCGCCGGGCATCACCAAGCCCAGGTCCTCGGATGCCGCATCCTTGATACCCTCCTCCGAGAGCAGCTTGTCGACGCTTTTTTGCAGCCCATCATTGTATTGCTGGCGAATCTCGACCTGCTTGGTCAAGATATCGCTCGAACGCTTTGCCACGTACAGGTCGCGCACGGGGAAATACAGGCTCATGAGCACCAGGGCAACGACGATGCCGATGAATAGCCCTCGCTGAGGACCGTGGGTAAAGTCGTAGATCGCCTTGACCACCGCGTTGTCGTTGGCGTAGTGCATAAAGTCCGAGCCCGAAAAACGGTTCGAGGGCCTGCTCGACCTATCGTGCGTTTGAGCCGACGAGCGCTGAGCATGCGACGAACGTGCCGGGCGCACTGGTCCATCTGTCGAAGTATTCACTTGAGCATTGGGGCGCGAGGTACTTGTCGGGCGCTGTATGGAGCGGTCGGCGCCGGCGTAGGCGGACCCACCGAGCTGCACCGTGCGCGCACGGCGAGGCGACGGCTCACGCGAACCGGCGGAATAGTACCTGTTGTCATAAATCTGATCCATGTGCGCCTTGTGCGGTTGAGGTTTGTTTGCGCTAAGTATTCTAGTTATAGCACGAGCGCCCGCACCGCCTTCGCCAGCCTTTGCTCGACATAAAAAAGGCGCTGAGTCATATGGCCCAGCGCCCAATGGTGCTCAACAGCGCCCGGCTGGAGCAAGGCAAATCCGAGTCTTCCCCGCCCCCGCGACCTCCGCGTGCCTAGCGAATGTTGTAGAACGCGGCCTTGCCGGCGTAACGCGCGCTGCCCTCGAGCTCGTCCTCGATACGGATGAGCTGGTTGTACTTGGCGATACGGTCGCTACGGCACGGGGCACCCGACTTAATCTGGCCGGCATTGACGCCCACGACCAGGTCGGCGATCGTGGAATCCTCGGTCTCGCCGGAGCGGTGACTCACGATGCAGGCGTAGCCGGCCTCCTTGGCGGTCTCGATGGCCTCGAGCGACTCGGTGAGCGTACCGATCTGGTTGACCTTGACCAGAATCGCGTTGGCAGCGCCCAGTTCGATGCCCTTCTTGAGGCGCTCGGTGTTGGTAACGAACAGGTCGTCGCCCACCAGCTGCACCTTGTTGCCGATGCGACGGGTCAGCTCGACCCAGCCATCCCAGTCCTCCTCGGCCATGCCGTCCTCGATGGAGATAATGGGGTAGGTGTCGACGAGCTTCTCCCAGTAATCGACCATCTGGGCGCTCGTGTACTCAACACCCTCGCCCTTGAGCTCGTACATACCGGTCTCGGCGTTGTAGAACTCGGTCGAGGCCGGATCCATGGCGTACATGAAGTCGACGCCGGGCTTAAAGCCAGCCTTCTCGACGGCCTTGGTAATGTACTCGAACGGCTCGGCATTGGTCTTGAGGTTGGGCGCGAAGCCGCCCTCGTCGCCCACGCCGCCGCCAAGGCCGGCCTCGTGCAGCACGCCCTTGAGGGTGTGGTAGACCTCAGCGCACCAACGCAGGCCCTCGGCAAAGCTCGGGGCGCCCACCGGCATGATCATAAACTCCTGGAAGTCAACGTTGTTGTCGGCATGCATGCCACCGTTGAGAATGTTCATCATGGGCGTGGGCAGCAGGTGAGCGTTGACGCCGCCCAGGTACTGGTACAGCGAAAGACCCGCCGACTCTGCCGCAGCGCGGGCAACGGCCAGCGACACGCCCAAGATGGCGTTAGCGCCGAGCTTGGTCTTGTTGGGCGTACCGTCGGCGGCGATCAGCGCGGCATCGACGGCACGCTGGTCGAAGGCATCGAGGCCCACGACGGCATCGGCGCACTCGTTGTTGACGTGCTCGACGGCCTGCGAGACGCCCTTGCCCAGATAGCGACCTTTGTCGCCGTCGCGCAACTCGCATGCCTCAAAGGCGCCGGTCGAAGCGCCCGAAGGCACCATCGCGCGGCCGAAGCTGCCGTCCTCGAGCACGACCTCGACCTCGACGGTGGGGTTGCCGCGGCTGTCGAGTACCTCGCGACCGTAGACGTCCAAAATATCGCTCATGTTGTCTCCCTCTCACTTGGAAACGTAGTTGATGCAAGCGACTGGCCGACTGTGCACCATCGGTGCGCCTCCGTAAGTTAGCCATGTCGCACTTTTTGCATTATGCCCTAAGTTAGCCGAGGGATACACTTGATTTTCGAAAAATTTAGCGGGAACGATGAGGCATGTCAGCCCGTCGTTCCCGCAGTCTTACTCCCCTGCCTTTGCTGCGTCCCACAGGTCGTTGAGCCCATGGGTCGAAAGCTCGGCAAGATCAACGTGGGCATCGGCCGCCATCTGTTCCATCGCAGCCCAGCGACGGCGAAACTTGGCCGTGCTCGCGCGCAGGGCGCTCTCGGCGTCGATACCCTCCTTGCGCGCGACGTTGACCAGGGCAAAGAGCAGATCGCCAAACTCCATTTCGCGCTCGGGCGAGCCAGGGGCCTCGGCCTCAAACTCGGCACGCTCCTCGGCAACCTCGTCCCACACGTCCTGGACCGTCTCCCACTCAAAGCCCACGGCAGCCGCCTTGCGCGACACCTTCTGAGCCTGCATCAGCGCCGGCAGATGCGTGGGCACGCCGTCGAGCAGACCCCCGGGCGCGGCCTCGCCCGCTGCCACGGCCTTGTCCTTGGCGGCTTTCTCGGCAAGCTTGACCTCGTCCCAAATCTTGAGTACCTCGTCGGAACTGTCGGCATCTACATCGCCAAACACGTGCGGATGACGGCGGATGAGCTTGGCATCGATATCACGCGCCACGTCGGCCAGCGTAAACTCGCCGGCGTCCGCCGCAATCTGCGCATGCAGCACGACCTGCATGAGCACGTCGCCCAGCTCCTCGCGTAGGTGAACCGCGTCGTCCGCCTCGATGCAGTCGAGCGCCTCGTAGGCCTCCTCGATCATGTTCTTGCCAATGCTGCGGTGCGTCTGCTCACGGTCCCATGGGCAGCCATCGGGCTGACGCAGACGCCAGATGGTCTGCACCAGATGCTGCAGCTCGGTCGACGCGTCGACTAGCGTGGACAGATCGCGCGAGCCCTCGGCATTTTGCTGAGCCATGTGCTGCGCCATGGTTAGTCCTCCTCCAGGATCACGTGGCGGAACGCGCCGTCCTCGTAGATGCCGTAGCTGTGCGTGCCGTCCTTGGGGATGCTCACGCTGCCGGGGTTGAAGAGCCACAGGCCCGGGTGCGCCTCGCTTGCCTCGTTAACCTTGATGTGCGTGTGACCGTAGACGAGCGCGGAGCCCTCGGGCAACGCGGGCGCGTGGTCGACGCTGTTGTGCATGCCGGCGCCAAAGACGTGGCCGTGCGTCAGGAACAGCTCGCGGCCGGTCTCGTCGAACAGCGTGGCGTAGTCGGCCATGACGGGGAAGTCGAGCACCATCTGGTCGACCTCGGCATCGCAGTTGCCGCGTACCGCGATGATGCGGTCGGCCAGGGCGTTGAGCAGCGGGATTACGCGCTTGGGGGCGTAATCGCGCGGCAGGTCGTTGCGCGGACCGTGGTAGAGCAGGTCGCCCAGCAGGACGATGCGGTCGGGCTGCTCGGACTCGATGGCGGCGACCAGGCGCTCGGCCCAATATGCAGAGCCGTGGATGTCGGAGGCGATGAGGTATTTCATGGGGGATCCTTTCGGGATGGGGTTAATGCGGCTGGGCACGGGATGTCGCCGGCCGCGCTATTCAAATCGCAGTGCCGCGCTCTGGGCCGCCTGCATCACGCGCTGGAGCGGCACGCCGTGCTCGCGGGCAAGGCGGGCGCAGTCCTCGTACTCGGGCGCTGCACGCTCGCTGCCGTCGGGCAGGGTGGCCACCTTGACGAACACCTCGCCCCATGGCGTCGTTACGCGCTCAAAGCGGCGTGGTAGGCAAACGCGCTCCATAACCTGGCGACGAATGCCGTTGGTCGTGGTTTCCAAGAAGATGATCGTCTGCAGGCGCTCGATATCCTCGTAGGTGCAGATTACCTGCAGCTGCCAGCCGGGGCGGCCTTTCTTACAATAGAGGGGCAGCCAGTGCACCTCGCGCGCACCCGCCTCGCGCAGGCGGTCGGCGGCGTAGGCGAGTACCTCAGGCGACGCGTCGTCGATGTCGCATTCCAGCTTGACGATGGTTTCGGGCGCATCGGTCTCGCGGGACAGCGGGGATGTGCTATCGCATGGCATACGGTCCGGCTCCTTTCCGCGCGGGCTCGTTTTGTTCATCCAAACGCTAGCACATCGGACGTGGCACAAGCGTGACTTTCGTCCGTCGCCGCCCTCGCCCCCATCCAAACGTGTACGTCAGCCTCCAAACATGTCATTATTTGTCGGTTTTGGAGGCTGACGTACACGTTTTGAGAGCAAGCGAGGCCGCACCACGCGCCGCGCAACCTTTCCAATCGATTTCGATCCCCGGCGTGCCCGGCGTGTTGAGAGCTGCGCCATTACAATGAAGCGGATTCGCTTGACGCAAAGGAGCCGCTATGCCCATGTGCCCGCTGGTCGATTGCCATACCCACACCTCGTTTTCGGACGGGCATGCCTCGTTTGAGGACAACGTCCGTGCCGCTGCTGCGGCCGGCTGCCGCGTCATGGTCTCGACCGACCATCTCACCCTGCCCGCCAGCATGGATGCTAACTGCGAGGTGCAGGTTACTGAGGGCGACCTCCCGGCGCATCGTCTGGCTTTTGAGGACGCTCGCAATCTTGCCGCTCAGATTGCGCCAGAACTCACCTTTATCTACGGTTTCGAATGCGATTGGTACGAGGGCTGCGAGCCTTTGGTTGAGCGCTGGTCCCAGGGCGCCGTCGTGCGCCTGGGCAGTGTGCACTGGATTGGCAACCCAGGCGATATCATGGCCGGTGCCGCGGGTACGGCGGGAACGGAGGACGTCGCTCGTCCCGATACGCCCGATTCGCGCTGCGGCTGGATCGACGATGACACCAACTTGCACGTTTGGGAAAACCTGGGGGTACGCGGCGTGTGGGAGCGCTATGTCGATGACTGGTGCCGCGCCTGCGAGAGCCCGCTTAACTTTGATGTGATGGCTCATCCCGACCTGGTCATGCGCTTTTCGAAGGAAGGCTTTGCACCCGATTTTGACCCCGCACCGCTCTGGAAGCAGATGGCAGAGTGTGCACACGACACGGGCCGCCGCGTTGAGGTCTCGACGGCCGCACCGCGCAAGGGGCTCGACGACTACTACCCCGCGACCGGCCTTTTGCGCCGCTTTGCCCATGCCGAAGTGCCGATCACCTTTGGCTCGGACGCGCACCGCGCCTGTGATATCTGCTGGATCATCCGCGAGGCCCAGGCCCACGCCTACGACTGCGGTTATCGAACCTTCGACATCCCCCACCTCACCGGAGAATGGGAGTCCACACCCCTCGCCTAACTAGTCGTTTAAGAACGTCCCCAATGACTAGTGGCGGCGGGCGTTGAGTTCGCCGGCAAGCTCGTCGAGGGTGATACCGTAGCGCTCAAGGGTTACGAGCAGGTGGTAGACCAGGTCGCCGGCCTCGTAGCGGATGTGATCGTGATCGTTATCCTTGCAGGCCATGATCACCTCGCTCGACTCCTCGGCAAGCTTCTTGAGCAGCTCATCCTCGACGTCGGTCAGCAGACGCGCGGTATAGCTCTCCTGCGGCGATGCATCACGACGACCGTGAATCACCTCGGCCAGACCTGTCAGCGTCTCACCGATATTTCCATCCTGAATGTTTGCGGTGCGCACACCCATAGTTCAATCCTTTCTGGTGGCCGAGCGTCTAATCGAGCGCCCGCCCTACGCGAGTTTCTTAAAGAAGCAGGTACGGTTGCCGGTATGGCAGGCCGGACCCGGCGAGTCAACCTTGACCAGCAGCGTATCGCTATCGCAGTCGGCCCAAAGCTCCTTGACCTCCTGCATATTGCCGCTCGTCGCGCCCTTGTTCCAGAGCTCCTGGCGACTGCGGCTCCAAAACCACGTGGTGCCGGTCTTGAGCGTCAACCCCACCGACTCCTCGTTCATCCAAGCAACCATAAGCACCTCGCCGGTGTCATATTGCTGAACCACACAAGGAATCAATCCTTTGGCGTCGTATTTAAGATCCGCTGGAGTAGTAATTTCTCTCATTTCAATTCCCCAATTTAAACATCGCCGGTCGGCGAGGGTTGTCCAGGTGCCCGAGATTCCGAGCGACAAGCCCGACGACGCGTACTTAAGTACGCGAGGAGGGTTGGAGCCGGAAGGTCGGGTGCCTGGACAAGCCGCAGCATTAGAAGTCCAATCTCACAGGAATGCCCTGCGACGCCATATACTCCTTCACCTGGCGAATGCTGAACGTCCCAAAGTGAAAGACGCTTGCCGCCAGTACGGCGTCGGCTTCGCCCTCGATCACGCCCTCAGCAAAATGCTCGAGCGTGCCCACGCCGCCGCTCGCGATGACGGGAATCGGCACCGCGCGCGCCACGGCGCGGGTGAGCGCCAGGTCAAAGCCGGCCTTGGTGCCGTCGCGGTCCATACTGGTGAGCAAGATCTCGCCGGCGCCGCGACGGGCCGCCTCCTCGGCCCACGCCACCGCGTCGATACCCGTGGCGTTGCGGCCGCCTGCGGTAAAGACCTCCCACTTGTCGGCACCAGATGCGCCGGGCAAACCGACGCGCTTGGCATCGATCGCCACGACCACGGCCTGGCTGCCAAACGCCGCGGCAGCCTGGCTAATCAACGACGGATCGCGCACGGCGGCAGAGTTAAGCGACACCTTGTCGGCGCCGGCTGCAACCATGGTGCGCATGCCCGCCAGGTCGCGAAAGCCGCCGCCCACGGTATAGGGAATAGCGAGCTCCTCGGCCGCATGCGCCGCCATCTCGATGGTCGTCGCGCGGTTGTCGCTCGTGGCGGTAATGTCCAGGAAGACAACCTCGTCCGCACCCTCGCGGTCGTAGGCGCGGGCTAGCTCCACCGGGTCGCCCGCATCGCGCAGGCTCACAAAGTTGACGCCCTTGACCACGCGGCCGTCCTTGACGTCCAAGCAGGGAATCACGCGTTTGGTAAGCATGGGCTACTCCTCCCCTCGGGCGGCGGCTAGCGCCTGGGCCAGCGTAAAGTTGCCCTCGTAGAGCGCACGGCCGGTAATGGCGCCCTCAATAGCATCCTCACCCACCGCGGCCAGTGCGCGGATATCGTCGAGCGTCGAGATACCACCCGAAGCCACGACGGGAAAGCCCGCGACCTCGGCCACATGACGATACGCCGCCACATCGATGCCCGTCTGCATGCCATCGCGCGCGATGTCGGTATACACCAGATGCTTAAAGCCCAGCTCGGAAAGCTGCGCCACGGCATCGTCGAGTGCCACGCCCGCGCCGTCGCGCCAGCCGTTCACCTTGACCTGGCCGTCGCGTGCGGCGATATCTGCCACCAGCAGCTCGCCAAAGCCGCGAGCCGCCACCTCGGCAAATCCCGGCTCGGTCACGATCACCGTGCCCAGCGCGATGCGACGCGCGCCATAGCCGGCAAGCTCGTCGATGCGCGCGAGCGAGCGAACGCCGCCGCCCACGTCCACGGACAGACCGTCGACGCCGCAGATAGCCTTTATCGCCGCCGAGTTGGCAGCGCACGCGTCCTCGTCCTCGCCAAAGGCAGCGGACAGGTCGACGACGTGCACCCAGCTCGTGCCCTGCTCGGCAAAGGAGCGGGCAACGGCCACGGGGTCGTCGGAATATACCTTGCAGCGGCTCCGGTCACCGCGTTCCAGGCGCACGACCTTACCGCCGATCAAATCGATTGCGGGAAACAGAATCATCGGCCGGCCCCCTCGACGATGCTCACAAAGTTTTTAAGAATGCGCTGACCCAGCGCGGAGGATTTCTCGGGATGGAACTGGCAGCCCCACACGTTGCCATGGCGCACGATGCACGGGAAGCTCCGCGTATAGTGCGTGCGCGCCAGCACATCGGCGGCATCGGCATCGTCGGACACCGCGTAGCTGTGGGTGAAGTACATGTTGGCACCCTCGGCAAAACCAGTAAGCAGCGGATCGGCCGCACCGGTGGGCGTCATGTGCACCTGGTCCCAGCCCACGTGCGGCACCTTCAGGCGACTCGACTCCAAGCGCGTGCACGAACCGCACATAATACCCAGGCCATCGACCCAGGGGCCACCGGCCTGCTGGGGGGTGTTGCCATCGGCAACCGCGCCCTCGTCCGCAGGCACGCCTTCGTTGCCGCGCTCAAAAAATAGCTGAAGGCCCAGGCAAATGCCGAGCAGCGGAGTTCCGGTGGCGACAGCATCGAGCACCGCGTCCGCCTCGCCACTCTGGCGCATAAAGGCGATCGCGTCATAGAACGCGCCCACGCCCGGAATGACCAGGCCGTCGACGCGGCGGATCTGCTCCGGATCGTCCGATGTGCAGGCGGCGGCACCGGCGCGCGCAAGCCCGCGCACGACGCTCGACAAGTTGCCCTTGTGGTAGTCAACTACCACGATCTTCGGTTCGCCCACGCGACCCTCCTTTTCCCCATTCAAAACCTGTCCCTTTTTTGGCAGGTTACAGCGATCCCTTGGTGCTGGGGATGCCCTGCACGCGGGGATCGAGCTCGCAGGCGTGGCGCATCGTGCGGCCCACGGCCTTAAAGGCAGCCTCGATAATGTGATGCGAGTTGCTGCCCGCCAGCTCGCGCACGTGCAGCGTGAGCTTGGCGTCACGCGCAAAGGCGTAGAAGAACTCGACGGCCAGCTCGGTATCGAAGCTGCCCACGCGCTCGGTCGGCACGGGCAGCTCGCAGTAGGCCTGCCCACGGCCCGAAATATCAACAGCAGCCATCACGAGCGTCTCGTCCATGGCGATCGCCGCGTCGGCAAAGCGCGTAATGCCCGCCTTGTCGCCCAGCGCCTGGCAAAACGCCTCGCCCAGCACAATACCCGTGTCCTCGACGGTGTGGTGCGCATCGACCTCCACGTCGCCCACCGCGTGCACCGTCAGATCGAACAGACCATGGCGGCCAAAAGCGTTGAGCATGTGGTCGAAAAACGGTACGCCGGTCGAGATATCACACACGCCGCATCCGTCCAGGTCGAGCTTTACGACAATGTCGGTCTCCCCCGTCTTGCGGGTCACCTCGGCATAGCGGTCCATCTACATCTCCTCCTTCACCAGCACGGCAAACGCGGCCAGCACCTCGTCGTTTTCCTGCGGGGTGCCTACGGTAATGCGCAGACAGTCCGCGAGCCCCGGCGCGTAACTAAAGTCGCGCACCAAAATCGAATACTCGTCGCGCAGACGCTCGCGCACGCGCGTGGCATGCGGCGTGCGCACAAGCACAAAGTTCGCCGCGCTCGGCCACGCCTCCACGGGCAGACCCTCGGCAGCCATCGCGCGCAGGGCACACAACTCGCGCTCGCGCTCGGATGCGACCTGTGCCACCACGGGCGCGTACGCATCGCGGGCACGCACGCAGGCAAGCGCCGCCGCCTGGCTCAACACGTTGACCGAATAGATCTGGCGAATCGCCGCGAACACGTCGATGACCTCGGGCGCCGCGATCACATAGCCCAGGCGCGTGCCGGCGGCGCCGAACGCCTTGGACAGTGTATGCAGAATCACCAGGTTAGGATGCTCGGCAATAAGGCCTTGCGCCGTAGTTGCCGCGCCAAACGAATCGTCGGCAAACTCCACGTAGGCCTCGTCGACCATGACCATGCCGGGGCAGGCATCGCACAGAGCCGCAACAAAGTCGAGCGGCGCCACGTCACCCGTGGGATTGTTGGGCGAGGTCACGATCGCCAGATTGCACTCGGGAGCCGCCGCAAGCACCGCCGCCTGGTCGAGCTCAAAGGTCGCCGGGTCGCGCCACACGTCGCGCACCTCGGTCTGGCACAGCGACGCAAAGAACGCATACTCGCTAAAGCACGGCGGGCAGTTGAGCAGGGTCCGCCCCGCGCCGCCAAACGCCAGCAAGTAGTTATAGAGCAGCTCGTCACCGCCGTTGCCCACGCAGATATTCTCGCGAGCCACGCCATGCCAAGCGGCAAGCTCGTCGCGCAGGTCGTTGGACATGGGATCGGGGTAGCGGTTGAGCGGCGTAGCAGCCAAGGCCGCATCAACCGCCTTGCGCACGCCAGCGGGCACGGGATAGGTGTTCTCGTTGGCCGAAAGATTGATGCGCGTGGGCGTAAAGTTGGGATCGTAGGGCTCAATACCGGCCAGGTAAGGCTGGACGAGCTCCTTCATGCGGGGCGTCAGCTCGGCCATATTAGGCCTCCCCGCCGGTCGCGCCAGCGCCATCCGAGCCTGCAGCCGCGAGGTCCACACCCTCGGCGACCGTCGCCACAGCGTCGCCCGGCCAGGCGACCTTGGTCAGGTCGGCCGCAGCCAGCGACTCGGCACTCACGGCATCCTCGCCCTGCTCCAGCACGCGACGACGCAGAGCGGCAGAGAGCGCGTGCGCCCACAGGCCCTCGGCCTCGGCCAGACGCTGTGTGGCGGGTGCATCGGAGAGCAGGCCTTCGGGCGTATAGCAAATGACACTCGAGCGCTTAACGAACTCTTCGACCGAAAGCGGGTTGGAGAACATGGCCGTGCCACCGGTCGGAAGCGTGTGGTTGGGGCCGGCGACGTAATCGCCGAGCGGCTCGGAGCTCCAGGCGCCCACAAAGATGGCGCCGGCGTTGCGAATGCCGCCGAGCAGGCCCATCGCGTCCTTGCAGTGCAGCTCAAGGTGCTCGGGCGCCACGGTGTTCACCGCCTCGACGGCAGCGGCCATGTCGGCGGCCACCACGATGGTGCCCTCGTTATCGAGCGAGGCACGTGTGATCTCGGCACGCGGGGACTGCGCCACCAGGATGTCGATGCCCGCCTCGACCTCGCGCGCAAACTGCTCGTCGCAGGTCACCAGATAGCAGGCTGCCAGCGGGTCGTGCTCGGCCTGAGCCATCAGGTCTGCCGCGACCACCGTGGGCTTGGCCGTAGCATCAGCCAGCACGCAGACCTCGGACGGGCCGGCGACCATGTCGATGCCCACGTCGCCCGAGACAATCTGCTTGGCAGCGGCGACAAAAGCGTTGCCCGGACCGGTAATTTTGTCGACGCGCGGAATGGTCTCGGTGCCATATGCCAGCGCGGCCACGGCCTGGGCGCCGCCCACCATATAGATCTCGTCCACGCCGCCGAGTTTAGCGGCCGCGAGCGTATACGGGCTAATCAGTCCATCCTTTTGCGGCGGGGTCACCATAACCACGCGTTTGACGCCGGCCACCTTGGCGGGAATGGCGTTCATAAGCACGGTGGAAGGGTACTGCGCGCGACCGCCCGGCACATAGATGCCGGCCGCCGCGAGCGGGGTCACCTTAACGCCGAGCATGGTGCCGTCCGCACGCGTGGTAAACCAGCTCTGCTCGACCTCGCGCTGGTGGAACTCGCGAATCTGGCGTGCAGCCTTTTCGAGCGCCGCGACAAAGGCGGGATCAAGGCCTTCGAGCGCGGCATCGATCTGCTCTTGCGGCAAACGGAAGCTCTGCAGTTCAACGCCGTCAAAACGCTGACAGTAGTCGCGCACCGCGGCATCGCCATTGGCGCGCACGTTGGCCACGATATCGCGGGCGGCGTCGACGATGTTTTGCGGCAGCACGCCCTTGCGGTTGAGCTGGTTGGTAACGAGGCGCTCACCGGGAGCAAGCTTGATGGTCTTCATTTCGGTATCCCCTATCGGTCGAGGTTGTGTTCGAAAAACGAGAGGCCGGACGGCGGCGCCAGTCGGCCCGCAGCCCGGACGTTGGGGCGCCCGTGAGTGCTCGCGCTATTGTGCCGAGCCCGCAACGGGCTCAAAATGCTTGCCCTTCACGGCTGCCGCCAAGCGATCTGCCAGATTGCGTACGCGCGGATCCAGACGTGCGGCGCCCGGATTGACAAAGAAGCGGGCCGTGCAGTCCATGATGCGGCCGGTGATGACCAGGTCGTTATCGCGCAGCGTGGCGCCCGTGGCGGTAATATCCACGATGCGATCGGTCATGCCGACGATGGGGCCCAGCTCGATGTTGCCGTGCAGTGAGACGATATCGGCGTTCACGCCGCGCTCGGCATACCAGGCACTCGCGATGCGCGGATACTTGGTGGCCACGCGAAGCGACCCGCGGCGGGCATAGTTGCGCTCGGCCTGGCCGGCGCGCCACGCGGGCTCTGCCTCGATAAACGTGCACAGGCCGTAGCCCAGATCGACCAGCTGCAGCAAGTTGAGGTCTGCCTCGATGAGCGAGTCCCAGCCACAGATGCCGCAATCGGCACCACCACAGCCCACAAAAGCGGGCGCGTCGCTGGGACGCACGATGACAAACTCGATATCGCCGACCGTGCCCTCGCCGGCACGCGTGTCGCGACCGCGCACAATCAGGTGACGGCCGGGGTCGCGCAGCTCAGAGACGTCCAGGCCCGCGGCCTCGAGCACGTCGAGCGTGTCGGCCTTAAGCGAGCCCTTGGGCACGGCGATGCGTAGCGGGCCTTCGGCGCCGCGGCCCACGGCGTGGTCACCATCGGAGGCGGCGTCCTCGGCAGAGGTGCACGCGGCCTCCAGACGCTCGAGCGAAAAGGCGAAGCCCGCCGCCGGCACCTCGATGCCGTCGCCGAACGCGCCGGTAAAGATAGAGTCGTAGCGACCGCCCGAGCCCACCGGATCGGGCAGGCCACCGGCATAGGCCTTAAAGACCAGGCCCGTGTAGTAATCGAAAGAATTCATAATGGAAAAGTCGAAGGACAGCACCTGAGCGTCCTCGGGCGCCAGGCCCTCGACCAGCGCGCGCAGCTCACGCGTGAGCGGCGCGACAATACCGGCAGCCGCCAGCAGCGCATCCACGCGATCGAGCACTTCGGCCCCACCATGCAGGCGCGGCAGTTCGCTGACGGCGGCCTTAACGGCATCGGTCTCGGCGCTTGCCGCCACGCGGGCATCGAGGCCCACAAAGTCGTTGGCGTGCACGCAGCGCAGGGCCTCGGCAGCCAGCTCACGATCCTCGCATACCGCGAGCAATTCCTTAAAAGGACGCACGCTGCCTGCGATAATGCGCGCATCGGGAAGTGCCAGCTCGCGCACGGCCTCGGCGACCAGCGAGACAATCTCGACATCGCCCGAGGTATCGCCCGCGCCGATAAGCTCAAAGCCCAACTGCGTAAACTGGCGCGAACCACCGGCATTGCGCTGACACTCGCGAACCACCGGCGCCTCGTAACGTAAGCGCAGAGGCAAGTCGGCAGCGCGCATACGGGTCGAAACCAAGCGCACGATCGGCAGCGTGTTGTCGGGACGGACCACCAACAGGCGGCCGTCGTCATCAAAGAGCTTAAACGGCGTGTCCGCAATGCGGCCGCCTTCCTCGAGCGAACCCTTGTCCTCGAGCAGCGGTGTCTCGACCGGAAGGTAATGGTGCTCCCTGAAGCAGCCCTTCACCGTACATGCGATCTCCTCGCGCGCCTGAGCCTCCTCGGGCAATATGTCCCGGAATCCCCACGGTGTGGCCGTCATCTGGTGAGCCTCCTCATGCTGTGTTTCGTATGGAACAGAAGACCGGCATAGCTCCGCCGGTCTTCTGGGTACTTTAGCATACTAGAGTGTTTGCGGGGAGAATCGTCCTCCTCGGCTCACACCGTATTCATTTGGAAACATAGGGCGAGCGGTTAGCAGCAGTCTCTTGTCGCAACGCAAAAAGGGCGCCCGCGCAAATGCGGACGCCCTTGTGCAGGGTCGAGATATCAACCAGCCAAGATATCGGACCCGTGACCAGCTCTTAGTAGTCGAACTGGTGGTAGTAGCGGCGGTACTTGAGGTTGTGCTTGGTGACCAGCTCGTAGTTGCGCGCGAGGCGGTCGGTGGTCAGCACGGACAGGATCCACGGCGACACGATGACGCGGAAGTCGTCGTCCAGGCCCGGGATCGCGTACTCGGCGGTGTCGATGATGACGTAGTCCTCGTCGCCGGTCACGCCGCTGGTGAGGAAGGCGCGGACGCGCTCGTCGAGGGCGCGGCACTCGTCCTCTCCCATGAACAGGAACACCGGGACGCCGGGCTCGAGCAGCTCGAGCGTGCCGTGGAAGAAGTCGTGCGAGGTGATGTGGCGGATGCGCTTCCACTGCATCTCCTCGAGCAGACACATGGAGTACAGGATGGTCTCGCCCCACAGCGCGCCCGAGCCGATGAACATGGTGTAGTCGGCCAGCGCGTACTTCCTGGCGAGCTCCTCGGCGCGCGGCTCGAAGCGCTTGCGGATGTCGAGCATGTCCTTCCAGACGTCCTTCGTCTGCTCGATGAACAGGTCGAACTTGGGGAAGCAGCCGCGGCGGTTGAGCAGGCGCAGGCCGAAGCAGTCGGCGAGGTAGTAGCCCTTCTCGCAGCCGCCGGCGCCGTGGTCGGAGGCCATCATGACGCAGTTCTCGGCGCCCACGGCCTGCCCGATCTTGCCCTCGGGGTTGGTCATGGCGAAGACGCGCACGCCCATCTCCCTCATCTTGCCGACGGCCTCGAGCACCTCGGGGGTGGTGCCGGACTCGGAGGCGGTCAGCACGACGGACCTGTCGGTCATGCGCTTGTGGCCCATGACGTTCCACTCGGCGGCGTGGATCAGGTAGACCTCGAGGTCGCGGTCGCCGAACTTGTTCATGAGGTACTCGAGCTGCATGAACTCGTCCCAGGTGCCGCCGACGCCCATCAGGAAGACGGCGTCGTAGCCCTCCTCGTGCACGCGGTCGGCCAGGGCGGTCATCTTCTTGCCGGCCTCGTAGACGTTCCTGCCGTCCTCGAGGTAGCCCTCCTGGTCGAAGTGCATGATCTCGATCTTCTCGGTCTCCTTCATGTGTGTCCTCCCATCACATGTGCGCAATTCTATACATCGCGCTTCTTGCTGATACCAATTATAGCCATACGATTGCTTGTTATTTAATACCAATCCAAACTCACGGAGATTTGCGGCGAACGGTCGGTTTCCTCGCCCGAGTGGTATTACAACGCCAATAGTTGTCTATTTCGAGCGCTACTGCCAACGGGTTCCCCACAACTCGCCAGCTATAAAAGCGTTGCGCCAGACCCGCCCAAGCGTTTCCGGCGCAACCGCGCAGTTTAGTTATTCGGCTTCCATCTCCGCTGTCACACGGCGATACATCTCGATAACCTGAGTCGTCGCCTTGGACGGATCCTGATAGTAGCGGCCATCACACGTCTCGGCCGAGACATAGCCCGTATAGCCGTGGCGCATGAGTGCCTCGAGGTCGGCACGCATATCACGCTCGCCGTCGCCCCAGGCAAGATGCGTCGTGCCGCCGCCCACATCTACAAAGTGGGTGTGAACGATCTTGTCGCCCAAAACCTCAAAGTAGCCGTCGATCGTGTCGCCGGCAACTTCCATGGCGCCAAAGTCGATACAGGCCTTCAGGTTGGGACGATCGACCGCCTCGAGGATGCGCGCGACATCCTGTGCGGTGTTGACCAACACGGACTCCGACGGCTGCAGGGCCTCGAGCGCGACGCGAATACCGCGCGTATCGGCGTAGTCGCACACCGAGCGCAGCATGGCAACGCTGCGGGCCCAGGCGTCCTCAGCCGGCTCGTCCAGATAGGCCCAACCACTCGTCACCAGAATCTGCGGCACGCCCAACTCAACGGCAACGTCGATCACATTCTTAAAGTACGAGAGGATGCGTTTTTGGCCCGCCTCACCGCGCACCGCGACGTTCCACGGCTTGGGGTTGTTCTGCTCGGGGCACACGCACACGATCTTGATACCGTATTGGGCGGCAAGATCGCGAATCTTATCCACCGAATCGTGCTCATGGCAATCCACATACAGGTGCATCGAGCCGGTCCACAGCTCGATATTGCGATAGCCGGCCTCACCTGCAGCCTTAAAAAACGTCTCGATGCTGTAGTAACGATGGTTGATGTTCATGAGCGAAAGCTCGGGTACGACCATAGCCCTCCCCTTTCGTACGGAGTTTTAAAAAACAGGGGGCCGCCGCAGATGCGACAAGCCCCCAAAGATCGACGCAACCGTTAGACGCGATGGAAGCGCGATTCGAACATATTAGGCAAGCACGCCAAAGTAAGCGCCGATGATGCCCACGACCATGGTGCAGAGGATCAGGACCATCGGGTTGATCTTCTTGGAGAGCAGCCAGTAGTAGAGCCAGAAGGCGGCCATACCGAGCATACCGGGCATGATGCCGTCCAGGATGTCCTGGAGAGTCTGGGCGGAGTCGCCCTGACCAATGGCGATGGGCAACGAAGCCCAGAACATGTCCTTGCTCATGGCGCCGACGACCATGACGCCGACAATGCCGACGCAGGCCATGATCTTTTGCATCAGGCCGGTCTTCTGAGCCTCGTCGAGGAAGCCAATGCCTAGCTCATAACCCTTGATAGCGCCAAAGATACGAATCAGGAACGCCGGGATGTTGTAGACGAGCAGGAAGGCGATGGGGCCAAAGACGTTGCCGGCCTGGCACAGGCTGATGCCCACGGCAGCGGCGACGACGCGCAGGGTGGACAGGAAGAAGGAGTCACCCAGGCCGGAAAGCGGACCCATGAGGGCGGCCTTGATGTCGTTGACGCTCTCGGGCTCAACCTCGCCACGAGCGACCTTTTCTTCCATGGCCATCGCGATGCCACCCACGAAGGGAGCGAGCTGCGGGGTGATGTTGAAGAATGCGCTGTGACGGTGCAAGGCCTCGGCGTAATCATCGGGACGGCCGGCATAGATCTTCTTGAGCATGTTGGCGACCATCAGGCAGAAGGCAATGTTCATCTGCTTGTAGTAGGTCCAGGAGAATTCCATGCCCAGGGCGCCGGTGTTCACGGCGCTCTTAATGAGGTCGGAGCGAGTAATCTGGTTCTCGGAATTAGAAGTCATCGTCCTCATCCCCTTCCACAGAAAGCTGGGACTGGGCGCCACCAAGGCCCAGCAGGTCGTACTTGTCGATGCCGATGATGATTGCGATCAGGGCGACGCCGAGGACGGGCACGTTGGCATAGGAGCACAGCAGGAAGCCCAGGAAGTAGAACGGCACGAGCTGCTTGGTAAGCACCAGACGGCCGAGCATGGCGAAGCCCATGGCAGGCAGGATGTTGGCTGCGACGCCAAAGCCATCGAGGACGAACGTCGGGATGAAGTCGAGCAGGCCCTGAACGGCGTCGGCACCCAGATAGAAGGAGACCGAGCACAGGATAAAGGCCAGGACGACAATCACGAGACCGATAATCCAGTGCATAGCGTAGATACCCTTGAGGTTACCCTTGCTGGCAAAGACGTCGGCACGGTCGACCAGAAGGGGCATACCGGCGTTGACGACGTTCTTAATGGCCAGGCACAGAGTGGCGATGGGCATCGCGAGCGCGATAGCGGCCTCGGTGCTCTGACCCAGCTGAATAGCGAAGGCGCAGGCGAGCACACCGCCAATACACTCATCGGGCGGCACGTAAGCGCCGATGGAGATTGAACCCATGAAGAGCAGCTCGAGGCTCGCACCGATGGCGAGGCCGGACTGCAGGTCCCCGAGGACTATGCCGACGAGCGGGCACAGAACGATCGGGCGGAACGCATAGAGCGTACCGAGCTGATAATCGAGCTTACCGAAGGCAGCGATAAGTCCGATGAGGATCGCTTGAACAAGCATTGTTCCTCCCTTTGATCCCTCTTGGATCCGCGCGGCGATTCCCGACTTGTCAGCGCGCCCTTTTCCATGCCGACAATCGCCTAGACAGATCCAGCTTGTACCGGTGTGCTGTTAACACCTAAACCGGTGCAAATGATTTGATACCAATTATATAGTCATGAGAAAACTATTTAATACCAATCGCTCAACGGGCGTGTACTCCCGGTGAACGGTAGATGGGGGTAACGGGTAAAGCGTTTATCCGGTACGCCCACGAATAGGGGCGGCGCCGTGCGCGCCGCCCGTGGTTCTCAATTAGAGGGCGCTTAGGGCATCGACCTTGGGGTCGTCGGCCAGAGCGCGAATCTCGACCTCGACACCGCGGCCGACGAGCTCACGAATGTCCTCTTCCTCGGCAGCAGTCACAAAGATCTGGCGGGAGATCTTACGGGCATCGGGACGCCGCTCGTCCTTGGACTTGGTGTTGCCCAGGTTGATGGAGGTGATCTGCGGGCAGCCGTCGACAAGCTGCTTGGCCTCGGCGATGCTGGCGACGCAGATGATCATCTTGTACTTATCGGTAACACCGGAGTTGATGGCCTCGATGGCGTGCTCCATGTCCTTGATGACGAGCTTGACGTTGGCCGGCTTTCCCATCTTGAGCGTAGTCTTCCAGACGGGATCGTTGGCAACCTTGTCGCCAACGCAGAAGATGCAGTCAGAGCCCAAGCCCTGGACCCAAGAGACGGCCACCTGGCCATGAAGCAGACGATGGTCGACGCGAAGCAGTTGAATCATGATTGACCCCCAAAGGTCTCATGCCGGAAACCCGGCCCCATTAATAGCAGGCGGTGACTAGAACTCTTCCTCGTCATCCGCATCGGTCAGCAGGTCGTTGACAAACTTGACGCGCGTGTCGTCAGCCGCGAGGATCTCGCGGATAACCTGATCGGCGGGAGCCTCCTGGTCCGAAAAGAGCAGCTGGATCAGCAGCGGCAGATTCATGTTGGCAACCAGGTAGGTGTTGGGGCGCGTCTGGACGATCTTGGTGAACTCGTTGTTGACGCTGCCGCCAAACAGGTCGGTGCACACGATTACGTCGTCGGCGGGGTCGAAGGTCGCCAGGAGCTTGGCGGCCTCCTCGGCGACGTCGGTGCGGCCGTCGACAAACATCGACAGGTCGTGGACGTTATCGCGCGCGCCCGAGAGCAGCTCGGTGCTCTCTTTGATGCCGGTCGCAAAATGCGCGTGGCTGGCAAAGATGTATTGCCTCATTGCGGTTTCCCCCAAATGAAATTAGTAGTCGAACTGGTGGTAGTAGCGGCGGTACTTGAGGTTGTGCTTGGTGACCAGCTCGTAGTTGCGCGCGAGGCGGTCGGTGGTCAGCACGGACAGGATCCACGGCGACACGATGACGCGGAAGTCGTCGTCCAGGCCCGGGATCGCGTACTCGGCGGTGTCGATGATGACGTAGTCCTCGTCGCCGGTCACGCCGCTGGTGAGGAAGGCGCGGACGCGCTCGTCGAGGGCGCGGCACTCGTCCTCTCCCATGAACAGGAACACCGGGACGCCGGGCTCGAGCAGCTCGAGCGTGCCGTGGAAGAAGTCGTGCGAGGTGATGTGGCGGATGCGCTTCCACTGCATCTCCTCGAGCAGACACATGGAGTACAGGATGGTCTCGCCCCACAGCGCGCCCGAGCCGATGAACATGGTGTAGTCGGCCAGCGCGTACTTCCTGGCGAGCTCCTCGGCGCGCGGCTCGAAGCGCTTGCGGATGTCGAGCATGTCCTTCCAGACGTCCTTCGTCTGCTCGATGAACAGGTCGAACTTGGGGAAGCAGCCGCGGCGGTTGAGCAGGCGCAGGCCGAAGCAGTCGGCGAGGTAGTAGCCCTTCTCGCAGCCGCCGGCGCCGTGGTCGGAGGCCATCATGACGCAGTTCTCGGCGCCCACGGCCTGCCCGATCTTGCCCTCGGGGTTGGTCATGGCGAAGACGCGCACGCCCATCTCCCTCATCTTGCCGACGGCCTCGAGCACCTCGGGGGTGGTGCCGGACTCGGAGGCGGTCAGCACGACGGACCTGTCGGTCATGCGCTTGTGGCCCATGACGTTCCACTCGGCGGCGTGGATCAGGTAGACCTCGAGGTCGCGGTCGCCGAACTTGTTCATGAGGTACTCGAGCTGCATGAACTCGTCCCAGGTGCCGCCGACGCCCATCAGGAAGACGGCGTCGTAGCCCTCCTCGTGCACGCGGTCGGCCAGGGCGGTCATCTTCTTGCCGGCCTCGTAGACGTTCCTGCCGTCCTCGAGGTAGCCCTCCTGGTCGAAGTGCATGATCTCGATCTTCTCGGTCTCCTTCATTCCCGCTCCTTTCACGAGCAGTTTGAATTGTCGCACGGAATGAACGGGCTTGCCGCCCCGTCGCACCGCTTAACCTTGTGGACATCTTGGCCCCAAGCTCAACAATTCAAAGGTTCTTAATACCAGTAAACGATTACAGGTTAGCCGTTTTTAATACCGATTTTTTGATTTCATCCTCCCATCTCGGTAGACGGTCAGTTTTTGCCGCTCATCGGTCATGCGACACATATCCGTAAAAAAATGAGCACCCCGCCGTACACGAGGATGCTCTAGACGCTAATAGTTGTAGGTATATCCGCCGGCATCGCCGCGGTTAAAAGACTTGGCATGCTCAATCGCCTGCCCACTCGAGTCATAGGTCAGGCATTCCAGTACGAGTGCCAGATCGCCCGGTTCAAGATTGAGCAAACTCGCATCGCGTGCGCCCAGCGCTTCAATATCGAGTTTCTCAATCGACTTGTCCGGCTTGCGCCCCAACATGTCATAGGTCTCGAACAGGCTGAAGACCGAAATGTCCACGTCTTCGATGCCCGGAAACAGCAGACACGGAATCAGCGTCATCTCGATCGATACGGGCTCACCATCAATGCAGTTGAGACGGCGCACCGAGTAAAGCAGATCGTCCTCGGCGATGTCAAACAGGTCGGCGTAATACGGGCCGGCGTAGCGTTTGGAGCGCGCCAGGATGCGCACCGACGGCGTCGCACCCGACGCCAGAACCGACTGACGGAAGCCGCCCTTGCGTTCGTGCTCGTCAAACCACTTGTGTCCCACAAAGGCGCCCTTGCCCTGTACCCGACGAATCTGGCCACTTTTGACCAGCTCGTCCATGGCACTTCGGATTGTCAGGCGCGTCGTGCCAAACTCCTCGGCCAGCTCGTTTTCGGACGGAATCATCGAGCCCGTCGGGTAGTCGCCGCGCTCGATTCGCTCAGCAATGCAGCGGCGAATTTGCTTGTAAACCGGCAAGTCTTCTACTGCATCAGCCATTCGACACCTACCTTCGTCGCAACGCCGTCTGCCTCGCCGTTATCGGCAAAACGATACTTGGTCGGCAGAATCACGGACTTGCAATACTCGACAAAGCCATCGGTCTCGTCGCGCTCGTGCGAAGCCTTGTAAAACACCGGCGTGCCCTCCTGAGCATTCAGCAACTTGGCCTCGTCGGCGTTCAGACGGCTGATGGAAATATGCTCCTTGCCGTGCGTCACATGGACATTCCCCTCCTTGAGCAAAACGTCGTAGAGGCTTTCCTGCTCAAAATCGTGATCGGGAAGCGAGGGGCACAAAGACAGATTGACGTAAGCCGTCTCGATCGATGCCGGGGAACCGTTGACCACACGCACGCGCCGAATGCAGAAGAGCGGCATGCCCAGGTCGATCTGGGCTTTTTGGGCAAGATCGATATCGGCATACACGACCTTGGACCAAACCAGGCGCGCGGTCGACTTTGAGCCAACCCTCTCCACCGCCTGCGTATAGTTCCATGTTTCCTGAAAGATGTTCAGCGGTTTGGGAGGACACACATAGGTGCCCGAACCGCGGCGGCTTTCCAAAGTTCCGCACGAAATAAGGCGCGTGATCGCAGCACGCAACGCCGTGCGCGACACGCCCAGCTCTTCACAGAGCACACGCTCGGCGGGCAGCCGGTCGCCACTCTGCAGGTCATAATGTTTGATATACCAAAGAATACCCTCAAAGGCGCGATCTTTGGGCGGAATCGCATATGGTTCACTCGACATGGGCAAGACTCCTCAACCGCTTGATGCTGCAGGAATCATTGCTCCGGACGCCTCATGGCGTCGAAGGCTTCTTTGATCTGCTCCGCAACGTTCCGATACGACCGATATAGGCCGGAGTCTCGCTTGACTTCGCCCGCGGTCACCGGAATCTCAAGCTTCGAAATCTCATCCTTGCCGGTTTGCACGGCAACGATGACACCCATACCAAGGCACATATTACGCTTGGCAGCGTTGTTTTTGGTAGCCTGAGCTGGATTAATCAAAATCTGCTGAGCCAGTTCGCGTTTGCTGAGCTCCGGCACATCCTCGGGATTTCCGGTCTCGGCAATCTCGCACTGCAACACGTCCGCATAGTCAAAAATCTTCGGCTCGCCACCGCGTTGATGCACAGCCCACTTGCGGCGCGTGGCATCCTGGTAGATAGCCGGCAAAAATGTAAACCGCGGCGGGTCCAAAATCGTATCCGTGATGGTAAACACATCGGGATCAAAGGCATCCTGCGGGTTTTTCTTCTTGAACAGCCCCATATCAGCCTCCCGTACTAGCATTAAACAACTCAAGCTGAATATAGCACCAATTTCAAGCCGCCGCCTTACCCTATCGGTGCGCGGCGTCTATAGCTCGCCCAGCGGAAGAGTTCACGGACGAGGGCCGGGGTGCCTGCCTTGTTTTGAGAAGTGGGCTCCGCGAACTTCT
>UQRW01000007.1 GCA_900543515.1 uncultured Collinsella sp. | reverse complement strand
CGGGTTGCGATAACCCTCCCGCCGCTCTTGCGTTGGGTCGAATAGAACAGCCCAATTGACCGCTAAACCATTTCACCATCATGCGTATGGGCTAGAATGGCTCTGGCATTTTAATTGGTTGCATCCAAGGAGAGGCAAGGTAGCGCGAATGGCAGAAATGACGCTTGAGGGTGTGGACGCTCGTCCCGAGGACTCTGCGTTTGCCCTTGGCCGCGTGCATTCAATCGAGACGATGGGAACGGTCGACGGACCCGGCATCCGCTTTGTGGTGTTTGTTCAGGGCTGTCCCATGCGCTGCGCGTATTGCCACAATCCCGATACCTGGTCGGTCAACGGCGGCACGATGGTGACCGTCGAGCACCTCATGGATGAGTTCCAGAGTAACCACGAGTTCTATCGCAGCGGCGGAATTACGGTTTCGGGCGGCGAGCCGCTTCTGCAGCCCGAGTTTTTGGCCGACCTGTTCCGTGCAATGCACAACAACCCCGATGGTCGTGTGCATACCTGCTTGGACAGCTGCGGCTATGCGTTCGATCCCAACCACCCCGAGAAGTTCGATGCCGTTCTCAACGAGACCGACATGGTGCTGCTCGACATCAAGCATGCCGATCCGGCTGAGCATAAAAAGCTGACCGGTTGTGATCCCGCACGCATCCTGGCGTTTGGCGATGAGCTTGCACGTCGCAAGATCAAGGTCGTTATCCGCCACGTGGTGGTGCCGGGCATTACCGACACGGTGGAGGAGTGCGAGAAGCTCGGTCGCCTCATCGCTCCATGGCACAACGTGGTGGGCCTGGAAATGCTGCCGTATCACACGATGGGTGTCGTCAAGTACGAGCAACTGGGCATTCCCTATAAGCTCGAGGGCGTGCCCCAGATGGATACCGCGCGTATGCCCGAGCTGCGCAATGCCGTTATGGCCGGTATGAAAAAGCGCCGTGCGGAGCTCAGGTCGGCCATCGGCTAACAAGCCATTTTTGCCCCTTTATGATACCCGAGCTGTACTGGCCTAACGGCTTGGTGCTGACACGGTTGAGCCAAAATGCTGGTACCATACCGTGGATAAGCAATTTGCACGGATTTGGGGGATGGCATGGCAACCATCGCGATCATAGGCGCACTCGAAAAAGAGGTTGCGCAGATTAAGGAAGAGCTGAGTGGCACGCATGAGTCGCAGGAGGCGGGCTTGACCGTTGTGAACGGTGGGCTTTCGGGTCTGACAGTAGTCGCCACGACGGCAGGCATGGGGACCGTGAACGCCGCTGCCGCAACGCAGCATCTCATCAGCAAATACGCCCCGCAGGCCGTTGTGTTTTCGGGCATTGCGGGCGGCCTAAACCCTAAACTCCATATTAACGACGTGGTTATAGGCAAGTGCCTGCGCTATCTGGATACCGATACGGCACTCATCGCCGAGTCCGCGCCGGGGCTCGAGGAGTTTGTCTCGACACCGGCGTTGGCTGATGTTGCCGCCGCCGTGCTTGCCGAGCATGGATTTGTGGATGCCTCGGCGGATGAGACTTCTGCGGAGAAGGACCCCAAGCAGTTCCTGTGTGGCACTATCGCCACGGGTGATCGCTTTGTTACGGGTGACGCCATGCGTAACGCTGCGATTGAGGTCACGCATGCCGATTGCGTCGAGATGGAGGGCGCGGCAATTGCGCACATCGCGGCCAAGAATGGTGTCGATTGCCTGGTGCTGCGCGCTATCAGCGATAATTGCGACGAGGCATATGACGCGTTTTGCGAGCGCGAGTTCGATCTGGACGAGTACGCTCGCACCGCGAGCGGCATCACGCTCGATATCGTCCGCCGCATTGCCGCTGCGCAATAGCGCGTCTATTTGTAAGAACCTACGACCAAGGAGTGTCCATGGCCGATTCCATTAACTATCAGCTTGCCAAGTTCGTTGCCAGCTACGGCAAGGTTTCGCAAATTCCCGAGTCCACCTGCCCCGAGGTGAGCTTTGTCGGCCGCTCCAACGTGGGCAAGTCGTCGATCATGAACAAGCTCTTTGGCCGCAAGAACCTGGTCAAGGTTTCCAGCACGCCGGGCAAGACGAGCAATATCAATTTCTTCGAGGCCGACGACGTGCACTTTGTGGACCTGCCGGGCTACGGTTTCGCGCGTCGCTCCAAGGCCGAGCGCGATCGTTGGGCCGAGCTCATTGGCGACTTTTTCGACTCCGAGCGCAGCTTTAACTTGGTCGTCTCGCTGGTGGACATTCGCCACGACCCCAGCAAGCTCGACCACGACATGATCGACTATCTACAGGGCAACGAGTTCAACTTTATCGTCTGCCTCACCAAAGCCGATAAGCTCAGCCGCACCCAGCAGGCCCGCCAGGCAGCAGCCATCAAAAAGCAGCTCAACGTCCCGGCCGAAAACGTGATCATCACAAGCTCCCAGACCGGTACCGGCATCGACGAACTCAAAAAGCGCATCGCCGAGGCCTGCCTCTAATCGGGCTGCAGCCCCTCAAAAGCTCCCATCTATATCACCCCAGTGATAGTTATTGGTAAACTATCACTGGGGTGATATTTTTTAGGAGGTCGATATGGAGCTTTGGCACGGGTCGGAGGTTGTTGTCGAGCATCCATCGTTGGATAAATGCAGGCAATTCAATGACTATGGGCGCGGGTTTTATTGCACACCGCATGAGGAAATGGCAATGGAGTGGGCATGTCGGACCGAGTCTGATGGCATTGCCAATCGATATGAGCTTGATTTAGATGGCCTTGCGATTTTGGATTTGGAATCAGGTGAGTTCTCGATTCTCAACTGGCTTGCAATTCTGGCGAATAACAGAGAGTTCAATGTTTCAACGCCAGTAGCACGCGAGGGGCTTCGTTATCTGCTGGATAACTGCCTGATTGATATTTCTCCCTATGACGTTATTCGAGGCTATCGTGCAGACGATTCCTATTTCTCGTTTGCAAGACAGTTTGTCAACGGCATGATCTCGCTCAGGCAATTGCAGCGCATTATGTTTTTGGGGGATTTGGGCATTCAATATGCGCTTATGAGTGAGCGCGCGTTCTCGGCGATCAGGTTCTGCGATTGGAAGCAGGTCTCGGGAGCTGAGTTTTATCCCAAACGATTTGAGCGAGAACAGAACGCTCGACGTAAGTATCTGGATACGGTAAACGGATTTGACTCTGATGGTGTTGACATTAGGGATTTGATGGCAGGGAGGGTTGATTTGAATGATCCAAGAGTTAACGGATTGTGGGCCGAGTAGGACATACCCCGTCTACTACCTCGAGGATGCAATGAACAACCTCGGCGACTGCTTTGACTATGCCGTCAATGACTATGGAGCAGAAGGATCGGAAGTTGCTGAACTCTTTTGCCTGAGCGGGGTTGCTCGAGAGTTTGAGCGCGGCAATGCATGGGTAGTGTCGGGAAAATCGGGCGTTGAGCTGTTCGCGCTCATTGCCGAAAGGTCCGGCTATCAATCAAGGCCGATGCCAAATCGAACCTACCGATTCGAAAAGACACCGGAATACTGGACAGGCTGGATGCTGGCATACCTGCAGTGGCGCTTAGGAGAGTCTTTCGAAGATTTGCTGCATGTCGTTCCATTTGATGTGCTGCGCAGTCTGTATTGCCCCTGGCACGAAGCCTCGGAGGAACGCGTGGCTCGTCTCGTCTGCGATATGGCGAAAAAAGCGTCCAGGCAAACCAAACTTGCGTTAGCAAGAAAGAGACTCAAGAAAACCCAACAAGATCTGGCATACGAATCGGGTGTGTCACTCCGCTCAATCCAAATGTACGAGCAGCGTCAGAGAAACATCAATGAAGCCTCGGTAACAAGCGTACGAGCCATAGCAAAAGCCCTCCACTGCAACATCGAGGACCTCCTAGAACCAGTCTTCGAATACAAAGAAACCGGCGCCGTCTAAACCAAGCACACAGCCGATGCCCGCCTCTAGGAAGTGCTCCAGCCTAGCAAGAGCCCCTATCAATAAAAATCCAAACTATCAGCCCGGCGACTTTCCAGAGCGTAGGTCCCTGTAGCCGCCGCCGGTGAAGTTAACATAGGGGAGGCTAGGGGGCTTTGCCCCCAAATCTTTCCGCAGGACGGCAGGACCCCCGCCGCACGAAGTGCGCAGCGGGGGTCCTGCCATGTCCGAGGACGATTTGGGGGCAAAGCCCCCTGGCCTCCCCGGCGAGTATACGGGACGGCGACTACAGGTATTCGATCTGGGCGCCTTCCGTGTCGCACGTCAGAATATGCGTGTCACACTTGGGGAACTGCTCACGCAGCTTGACCTGCAGGAACTTTGCCACGATGGTGTCGTCGGTCACAGCCATGAGGGTCGAGCCCGAGCCGCTAATCCAGATGGTTTTAGCGCCGCCGTTAAGGCAGGTGTCGCGCACGGCGTTGTAGTCGGGAATCAGGCGGCGACGATAGGGCTCCTGAATGCGGTCGTCATTAGCGGCGGCAATCAGGTCAAGGTCGCCGGTCTCCAGGCCGCGCGTCATGCCGGCGATGCGGCCCATTTGCCATACGGCGGTGGAGAGTGGAATCTCCTGCGGCACGACCTTGCGCGCCTCGCTCGTATGCACCTCGTAGGGCGGAATCACGGTAATAAAACGCAAGCGATCGCTCACCTCGTAGCGCAGGCACTGGGGGAGCGAGTCAGTCGGCGTAAAGGAGCAAACGGCACCGCCCAGGATGGCAGGGGCGACGTTATCGGGATGGCCCTCGACTTCGGTGGCAATGCGAACCAGCTCGGCGCGGTCGACGGTGTGGCCTGTCAGTGCGGCGGCGGCCATAATGCCGGCGACGACGCAGGTGGAGCTGGAGCCCAGGCCGCGGGCGACGGGCACGTCGGTCTGGATGTCGATGGCAACGGGAAAAGCCGGCTCGCCCCATGCGGCCAGCGCATCGACAAAGCTCACATAGACCAGGTTGTTCTCGTTTTGGAACTCCTCGGGGCAGCCCGTGATGGTGAGTTTGTCGGCGCGCTCGAAGGTGAAGTGCGAGTAGAGGCTGACGGCCATGCCGAGGGTGTCGTAGCCGATGCCTAGGTTTGCGCTTGTTGCTGGGACGGTGATCTTGATCATGGGAATCTCCTGGGCGGTCTGCCTGTTTAGTTCGCTGCTCGGGCAGTCCTGGCTCGCTCGGAAAGCACATTAAGTGCTTTCCGGCTCGTGCGGAACTCGCGACGAACTAAACAGGCAGACCCGCTCGCATGCTCGTCATCATCCCAAAAGCTAAATAAAAAGAAGGTGCGCCGGCTTTCGTCGGCGCTTAATAAGGGATCTAGTTGGTGCTCATTCGTTTTGCTGCAGATTCGACGTAGCTTGCCATCTCATCGACGTCGCAGACGTCTTCGAAGCGGACGGGTTTGGATTCGAGTTCGGCGAGCTGGGTCGGGGCGACCGTGTTGGTGGCCTGCTCGAGCACGCGCATGGCCTCAAAGTCGTCCTCGGGAACGTTAAGGCCCAGGGCGTCACAGCAGGCGCGCGGGAACTTGTAGGGGCTGGCGGTCGAAAGCAGCACGCGGGCCTTGGCGCCCTCGGCAGGAGCGACCTTTTCAAAGACGTGATAGCCGCAAGCGGTGTGCGGGTCGATCACATAACCGTTCGCATCCCAGCAGCTCTTGATGGCGGCGCGGACCTCGTCCTCGCTGGCCCAGCCGCAGCTAAAGACGCTCTGGATCTTGGCCAGCAGCTCGGCGGGTACCTCGTAGCGGCCGGTCTGTGACAACTGCTCCATAAGGCCGGCAACGAGTTCGCAGTCGCCGTCGGACAGGAAGTAGAGCATGCGCTCCAGGTTGGAGCTAATAAGGATGTCCATCGACGGCGAGATGGTCGTGAAGAACGGGCGGTTGCGGTCGTAGACGCCGGTAGTCAGGAAGTCGGCAAGCACGTTGTTCTTGTCGCTCGCCACGACGAGCTTGGCGACGGGTAGGCCCATGCGCTTGGCGTAGTAGCCGGCCAGGATGTCGCCAAAGTTGCCGGTCGGCACACAGAACTCTACGGCGTCGCCGGCCTCGATGGCGCCGGCGCGCAGCAGCTGCGCATAGGCGGCAAAGTAGTAGACGACCTGCGGTACCAGACGGCCGACATTGATGGAGTTGGCGCTCGAAAGCACCGTGCCGGCGGCCTCCAGGCGCTCGGCAAGCTCCTTATCGGCAAAGATACGCTTGACGGCGCTCTGGGCATCGTCGAAGTTGCCGCGGATGCCGCAGACGGCGACGTTATCGCCCTCCTGCGTGGACATCTGCAGATTCTGCACGCGGCTGACCTTGCCCTCGGGATAAAAGACGGTGATACCCGTGCCCGGAGCGTCGGCAAAACCGGCGAGCGCGGCCTTGCCCGTGTCGCCCGACGTGGCGGTGACGATCATGATGCGCTCGGCGCCGCCGTCCTTGGCAGAGGTGCGGGCCATCAAGCGGGGGAGCATCTGCAGAGCGACGTCCTTGAAGGCGCTCGTGGGGCCGCCAAAGAGCTCCATCACATAGGTCTGAGGGGCGTCAGCGCCCGGTGCAGCGTCGAGTTTGACGAGCGGCGTAACCTCTTCACTCGCAAACGTGCCGCGGTATGCCTCGTCGACACACGCCGAAATTTCTTCGGTCGTGTAATCATTCAGTAACATTCCCAACACATCTTGAGCGATTTCAAAGTACGATTTATCTGCAAGCGAGCTGATATCGACCTGCTGGGTGCCGAGCTCGTCCGAGACAAACAAACCCCCGTCGGGAGCGATGCCGGTACGGATTGCCACCTTACTTGAGCACGATAAAGTGTGTCCTCGTGTACTATGATAAGTTCCCATATAACACTGCTCCTCGGATGCCTTGGTCCCAATCGGTGAAACCATGGTATCAGAGCGCGCAAAATAGGTTCGCAGAGGCTTTTTAGAAAGGTAACCTCCAGCCCATGATTAAGATTGCCAAGTTTGGCGGCTCGTCGGTCGCCGACGCCGAACACTTTAAGAAGATCAAGGCCATCGTCGATGCCGACCCGGCTCGCCGTTTTGTGGTGGTTTCTGCCTGCGGTCGCCGCTTTAAGGGCGACACCAAGGTGACTGACCTGCTCTACCTGGTTAACGCGCACGTTAAGTATCACGTGTCGTGCGAGGAGCTGCTCGAGGACATTGGCCAGCGCTATTTTGATATCGCTGACGAGCTGGAGCTCACCTATCCCATCCGCGAGGAGTTCGCGGCCTTTGCCGAGCGCGCTCGCTCGGGCGGCTACTCTACCGAGGAGCTCGTGAGCCGCGGCGAGTACTTCACCGCTCGCCTGATGGCCGAGTATCTGGGCCTGCCGTTCTTGGATGCCGCGACGGTCGTTGCGTTCCATCACGACGGTACGCTCAGCATGAACCGCACCTCCGAGCTGGTGCAGGAGTACGGTCAGCAGGGCGGCTTTGTTATGCCCGGTTTCTACGGCGCGACGCGTGAGGGCCAGATCAAGCTGCTCGACCGTGGCGGCGGCGATATTTCCGGCTCGATTTTGGCTAAGTGCCTGGGCGCCGACCTGTACGAGAACTGGACCGACGTCTCGGGTTTCTATTCTGCCGATCCGCGTATTGTTCCCGAGGCTCAGCCCATTGCGCGCGTTACCTACGAGGAGCTGCGCGAGCTTTCGTACATGGGCGCAAGCGTCCTGCACGAGGAGGCCGTGTTCCCCGTGCGCGAGGCGGGTATTCCGCTGGTCATCAAGAACACCAATGCGCCGCAGGACCCCGGCACCATCATTAGCGAGACGGCTGATGAGGGCGAGGCGGAGCCCATCATTACCGGCGTGACTGGAAAGCGCGGCTTTGTCGCCATCAATGTGGCCCGCGACCGCACCAAGCCCCGTGTCGGCTTTATGCGCCGCGCGCTTTCGGTCTTCGAGCGCTATGACGTTTCCGTTGAGCACATGCCCACCGGTGTCGACCGCTTTGGCGCCGTGGTGCAGGAGCAGGACGTTCACGATTCGCTGTACTCGCTTGTGAGCGACATTCAGCAGGAGGTCGAGCCGCTCGAGATCGAGGTCGTCGAGAGCCTGGCGCTTATCGCTACCGTCGGCCGCAACCTGCGTGGTCGTGCCGGCATCTCGGGCCATCTGTTTGGCATGCTTGGCCAGGCCGGCGTGAGCGTGCGTATGATTTCGCAGAGCTGTGACGAGATCAACATCATTATCGGTGTCGAGGAGAAGGACTTCGACCTTGCGATTCGGACCATTTACCGTGCCTTCTCCGACGAGAACGGCATTGTGAAGGTCTCCGACCTGGAAGCTCCCGCGCTGGCCGATCCCGCTCTGGCTTCGCTCCACAAGTAGCTGCTATCCCGGTGGATTTTTGGGACAAGTGCCAAAAATCTAGTGCGGGGCGTTTCGTTTCGGTTTCGTTTCGACGGGGCGGGTTTCGTGCCCGCCTTGTTCTTGTATACACTGGCAACAATAATCGGCCTGCTCGGCGTGCGGGCAAAAGCCACAACCTTTAAAGGGGGAAGCATGAAACAGTACACGGTTGCTATTTTGGGCGCGACGGGAGCTGTAGGCACCCAGATGCTCGAGTGCCTCAACGAGCAGGAGTTCCCGGTCGGCAAGCTCAAGCTGCTGGCAAGTGCACGCTCCGCGGGCAAGACCGTCGAGTTCCGCGGCGAGCAGGTTGTGATCGAAGAGGCTTGCCCCGAGGCCTTTGAGGGCTGTGATATTGTGCTCGGCGCTGCCGGCGACGATATCGCCAAGGAGCTGCTGCCCGAGGCCGTCAAGCGTGGCGCCGTCGTAGTCGACAACAGCCACGCCTTCCGCATGGATCCCGAGGTGCCGCTGGTCGTGCCCGAGATCAATGCCGACGATATCAAATGGCATCACGGCCTTATCGCCAATCCCAACTGCGCGACCATCATCGGCCTGGTTCCCACGTGGCCGCTGCATCAGCTTGCCGGCGTGAAGCGCATGATCGTCTCGACGTATCAGGCGGCTTCTGGTGCCGGTGCTCCCGGTATGGCCGAGCTCGAAGCGCAGCTTGCCGCCCTGGGCCGTGGCGAGGAGATTCCCGAGCCGCGCGCTTTTGCCGCCCAGCTGGCGAGCAACCTGATTCCGCAGATTGGCGGCGTCAAGGAGGAGGGCTTTACCTCCGAGGAGATGAAGCTGCAAAACGAGGGCCGCAAGATTATGCACCTGCCCGAGCTGCGCGTGAACTGCACCTGCGTGCGCGTGCCCGTGCTGCGTTCGCACTCCGAGAGCATTACGCTCGAGTTTGAGCGCGATATTACGGTCGAGGAGGCCCGTGCTGCGCTGGCTGCCGCTCCCGGCGTCAAGCTGGTTGACGATATGGCCGCCGAGGATGCACACGACCGCTTCCCCATGCCGATGGACACCTCCGACCAGGATCTGATTTGGGTCGGTCGCGTGCGCCGCGACATCTCGAACCCCGAGGCTGCGCGCGGCATCACTTTCTGGTGCTGCGGCGACCAAATCCGTAAGGGCGCGGCAACCAACGCCGTCCAGATCGCCAAGCTGCTCTGCGAGTAGTGTGACTTGTCCGGCGGGGGCCGGGCTTGGTTTTCAGAACGTCCTCGACCATGTGCGGCGCCTTGTCCTGCTCCTTCGGAGCCGCGGACAAGGCGCCGCACTGGTCTGCGGAGTGTTCTGAAAACCAAGCCCGGCCCCCGCCTGCGATGACGCTGCTGCGAGCGGCCTGCGATGGGGCCGTTGTTGGTTGGGGCCGCTGGGCTGATGAGGCACGTGGCCGTTGCGGGCCCTGATCCCGGCGGCGGCCTCGGCGCTTTGCGCCTGCCGCCTTGGGGGACTGCGGAGCGCGGCCGGCAGCTGCGGCGCGTTCGCGCCTGCTGCCTAGGGTGACTTTGGGGTCGATTGGGGTTGTCTGCACAATTCGCGGTATTATGTTTGCGGAGTTTTGAAAGGAGCCGCTGGTGGTCACGACGACGTTTGCTTCGCCTTTGGGCGAAATCCTGCTTGCCGCTGATGGCCGCGGTTTGACGGGGCTTTGGTTTGAGGGGCAGGAGCACTTTGGCTCCACGCTTCTCAAAGAAGATCCCGAACATGTTGAAGGCGCCGATGCGGTTTCTGGTGCTGGCGGCATGTCTTCGGTGAATCCGACAAACGGTGTGGCTTCTTCGGTACTTGAGCGTTCTTGGGCTTGGTTGAATGCTTATTTTGCAGGGCAGGAACCTCGGTTTACGCCGCCGTTGCATTTGATTGGCACGGCGTTTCAGCGTGAAGTTTGGTACGAGCTGCTTTCTATTCCGCGTGGCGAGGTCGCCACGTATGGCGAGATTGCCCAGCGTGTTGCGGCTCGACATCGTGTACCGGGAAACGAGGACCCCGTTGTGTCTCCCCGTGCCGTGGGGGCCGCGGTCGCGCGTAATCCCATTTCGATTATTGTGCCGTGCCATCGCGTGGTTGCCGCCGATGGTTCGCTCAACGGATATGCCGGCGGGCTTGATCGCAAGGAGTGGCTGCTTCGGCTTGAGGGCGCGTACGAGGACTAACGTTCAAGCACTTTGCATGGCCAAGACACCCTGAAAGAACGAGTCGCCGTCCTTTCGCGGCCGGCATGCGTCCAAGCGCTCGGCATATGTGCCTTAAGTTTGGCTAAGCCCTATCCAGCGTTTTTAGAAACGTGCAGGTTGAGCAGCTAAGGCTGCGCTAAGGCGGCTGGCGGTGCGCTATCATCGGCAATATCGAAATCTGTATAGCCGCGCGCCAAAGGAACAACTATGAAGCTGATGCTTGCCGAGGACGAACCCGGCCTCTCCCGCGCCCTTACCGCGATTCTTCAACATAGCGACTACGAGGTCGATACCGCGCTCGATGGTCTGACGGCGCTCGAGTATCTGCTCGCCAACGACTATGACGCCGCAATTCTGGACATCATGATGCCCGGCATGGACGGTATCGAGGTACTCAAGCGCACACGCGCCGCCGGTAAGCGACTGCCCATCATCATGCTCACGGCAAAAAGCGAGGTGTCCGATAAGGTCGAGGGCCTGGATGCCGGTGCTAACGACTACCTGACCAAGCCGTTCGCCGCCAAGGAGCTGCTCGCACGCATTCGCGCCATGACGCGTGCCGCGACGGCAATTGACGCCACGACGCTCAGCGTGGGCAACGTGCGCCTCGACACGGCATCGTGCACACTCGTGGGCCCTTTGGGCGAGGAGCACCTGGCCAATCGAGAGTTTCAGCTTATGGAGCTCTTTATGCGCAACGCCGGCACGCGCATGCCCACCGAGCGTTTGATGCTCGAAGTTTGGGGTGAGGACGCGCCCGAAGGCGCTAACGTGGTGTGGGTCTATATCTCGTACCTGCGCAAAAAGCTGACGGCGCTTGGTGCCAACGTGGCCATCCGTGCATCGCGCAACCAGGGCTATTCGCTCGAGGTTGTTGAGGAGGGCGAATAGGCGTGAGCGCGAGTGCGTGGTGGAAGCGCACGACGGCAAGGCTCGGCATGGGCGCGGACTCGGGTAATCCGGGGCGCGCCGATGCTGCCAGTGCAATGGGACGTCGCCTGCGTCGTAAGTTCATCCTGGTTGCCATGGGTGCCGTGACCGCCGTGCTTACGCTTATCATCGCCGGCATCAATATCGTCAACTACTCGCATGTCTGCAAGATGGCCGACGCTCGTCTGGACTATATCTTGGCGGGCAAGGACGGCATCGATTGGACGGATGAGCCCAAGACCGATCTCGGCGAGGATGTGGGCGCCGGTAAGACCGCTGCCGGTGACAGGGTGGTCATGCGCACCGGGCACTTCGAAGGTATGACGGCGGAGTCTCCCTTCGACACGCGCTACTTTACGGTGTCGATTGCCGGTGGGCAGGTGACCGATGTCAACACGGCCCGCATTGCCGCGGTGGGTGCCAAGCGTGCTGCACGCATCGCTGCAGGACTATATTCCAAGGGTTGGACCTCGGGCTTTTCTGGTAACTACCGCTATACGGTTACGGTTCAGGGCGACGAGACCACCTATGTGTTTGTGGACTGCTCGCGCGAGCTTGCAAGCTTTCATTCGTTTTTGAGCGCGAGCGTGGCGATTAGTTGCATTGGCTGGCTGGCGGTGTTGGCAATTGTGGCGGGTGCCTCGGGCGCGGTGATTCGGCCGATGGTCGAGAGCTACAGCAAGCAAAAGCGCTTTATTACCGATGCAAGCCACGAGATCAAGACGCCGCTGGCCGTGATTGATGCCGCCAATGAGGTGCAAGAGATCGAGAGCGGCGAGAGCGAGTGGACGCAGAGCATTCACGAACAGGTTGCACGGTTGACGGCGCTCACGGAGCGTCTGGTGTTTTTGGCTCGCATGGACGAGGGTTCGGCGGGCTTTACCATGATATCGATCGATCTTTCGGAGGCAGTGGACAAGGCGGCGTCGCCGTTTGAGTCGGTGGCGGTTTCGCGTGGCAAGCGTCTGTCGATGTCGATTGCGAGTGGCGTGCGGGCCCATGCCGATGCTGCAGCGGTGGCGCAGGTGGTTGAGCTGCTGCTGGATAACGCCACGCGCTATGCGAGTGAGGGCAGTGTAATTGAGTTGAGTCTGCGTGCCGTCTCACGCGGTGCAGGCAAAGGTTCGGCCGAGCTTGTCGTTTCGAACGCCGTGGACGAGCTGCCCGAAGGCGACCTAGATCGATTGTTCGACCGCTTCTATCGTGCGGACGTGTCGCGCAGCTCCAAGACGGGCGGCTCGGGCGTGGGCCTATCCGTGGTGCGTGCCATCGCCGAAGCCCATGGTGGGAGCGCTTCTGTCTGCGGCCACGGCAACCAGATCACCTTCACCGTCCGCCTCTAAAACCTGCCAAAATAAACCCGTCCCTTTTTAGTCGGTGCGAAATGGGTAATACTAAAGAGTTATCCGACCAGATGGGAACCGATCGATGGCTTATATCGAATTCAAAGACGTCATCAAGGCATACGGCGAGGGCGACGCCCGCATTCACGCACTCGACGGCGCGAGCTTTACGGTCGAGCGCGGCGAGCTCGCCATCATTTTGGGTGCTTCGGGTGCCGGCAAGACCACGGCGCTCAACATTCTGGGCGGCATGGATACGGCGACTTCCGGCACCGTGACGGTGGACGGGCGCGATGTGAGCTCCGCTAACGAGGCGCAGCTCGTGGAATACCGCCGCGCCGACGTCGGCTTTGTCTTCCAGTTCTACAATCTGGTCCCCAACCTGACGGCGCTCGAAAATGTTGAGCTTGCGGCGCAAATCTGCCCTGATTCGCTCGATGCCGAGCAAACGCTTTGCCAGGTTGGCTTGGGTGAGCGCCTCGCCAACTTCCCCGCGCAGCTTTCGGGCGGCGAGCAGCAGCGCGTGTCCATTGCCCGCGCACTGGCAAAGAACCCCAAGCTGCTTTTGTGCGACGAGCCCACGGGCGCACTTGACTATAAAACCGGCAAGCAGATCTTGCAGCTGCTGCAGGACACTTGCCGCAAGCAGGGCATTACGGTCATCATCATCACCCACAACTCCGCGCTGGCGCCCATGGCCGATCGCCTGATCCGCTTTAAGAACGGTCGCGTGGAGAGCGAGACGGTCCAGCAAAATCCCGTGCCTATCGAGACGATCGAGTGGTAGCGCCCATGGACCAAGACCGCCAAAACAGCCTACGCCGCGACGCGCAGAACACGGAGCGCGAGCAGGATTTTACGACCTACCGCACTGCCCAAAGCTCAAACGATATGGTGCCGACGGTTTTTCGCCGTGGCATCTACCGCACAATCCGAGGCAGTCTTAAGCGCTTTTTGTCAATCGTGGTCATCACCGCGCTTGGCGTGAGCGTGATGTGCGGCCTTAAGGCGGGTTGCGAGGACCTGTGTGATTCGGTTGATGCCTACTTCGACCAGCAAAATGTCTATGACATTAACGTGCAGTCGACCTATGGCCTGACTGACGATGATCTCGACGCCATACAAGAGGTCGATGGCGTCGAAACGGCCGAGGGCATCTACACCGAGACCGCCTACACCGCCGTGGGCACAACGCGCGAGCGCGTGGTCGTGCAGAGTCTCTCCAAGGAGAACATCGATCAGCCGGTGCTCGTGAACGGCGATTTGCCCGAGAGCGCTGATGAAGTCGCGGTGACTTCGAAGTTCCTGAAGGCATCGGGCAAGAAAATCGGCGATACGGTGAGTTTTGCCGCCAATGACGCGAGCTCGTCCAATCAAAGCGCCAAGGACCAGTTTGCCGCGGGCGATTACACCATTACGGCTGAGGTCCTCGACCCCACTGATGTAAGTTCTGACTCGACAGTCAACGCCTTTCGCGCTGCTTCGGCGGCGGACTATAAGTTCTATGTGAGCGAGGACGCCGCGACATCTTCTTCCTACTCCGCGGTCCACGTGATCGTCGAGGGAGCCAAGAGCCTCAACTCCTATTCGGATTCCTACGCGGCAAAGATCAATGAGGTCAAGGGCAATATCGAGAAGATCCGCGAGGAGCGTGAGAAGGCGCGCGCCCAGGAGCTGACGGTCGACACGCCGGCGAGCTTGGACGCGGCTGAGCGTCAGGCGAATATGCTCTTTGGGATTGAGCAGGACAACATCAATCGCATGGCAGAGGGCAGCGAGGAGCGCGTGCAAGCGCAGACCGACCTGGATCAGCGCCGCGCCGCCGCCGACCAGCAGTTTGCCGATGCCCGCGCCGAGCTTTCCGATCTGGGCGAATGCACCTGGTACATCCAGGACCGCGGCAATATCGCAAGCTACTCGAGCGTGGAGAGCGATAGCTCGTCAATTGAGGCTATCGCCACGGTGTTCCCGTTCATCTTCTTTATCGTCGCCGTGCTCATCAGCCTTACCACCGCCACGCGTATGGTCGAGGAGGAGCGCACGCTCATCGGCCTGTATAAGGCGCTCGGCTATTCGCGCGGGCGCATCCTGTCCAAATACGTGGACTATGCGCTGTGGGCTTGTCTGATCGGCGGCGTGCTCGGCAACATCATCGGATTTGTGGGCCTGCCGCTGTTCCTGTTTACGGTGTTCGACGACATGTACTCACTGCCCCAGATGCTACTTTCGTACGACATCGTGTCCTCGATCGTTTCGGTGGCGCTGTTTGCCGTGGGCGTGGTGGGCGCCACGATTATCGCCTGCCGCCACGAGATGGCCGAGACCCCTGCCTCGCTCATGCGCCCCAAGGCGCCGCGTGCCGGCTCACGCATTCTGCTCGAGCGTATCGGATTTATCTGGCGCCGCATGGGCTTTTTGAACAAGGTCGCTGCACGCAACCTATTCCGCTATAAAAAGCGCGCCTTTATGACCATCTTCGGCATCGCCGGCTGCACGGCGCTCGTGATCTGCGGCATGGGCATTCGTGATACGTCGGTCGCGCTTTCGCCCAAGCAGTACGGCCACATCACACGCTACGACCTGCTGGCGGTTGCCAATCCCGACGATTTTTCGCAGACGTGCGCGGCGCTCGACGAGCGAAGCGCGGTCAAGGATTCCGGTGTGACCGTAACTTCGACGCTGCCGATCATGACCGACAACGTCACCTTTACATTCGGCGGAAAGAGCGAGACCGTGCAGCTGATCGTGGTGCCCGATGACCGCACGAACGATCTGGACGACTATGTTCGCCTTGAGGATGAGTCCAAAGAGCCACTGTCTTTGCGTGACGGAGACGTGTATCTGAGTAAGAGTTCACAGCTGGTGCTGGGGATTCAACCGGGCGATACGGCGCACGTCCAGGATTCGTCACTCAACGTCGCCAAGGTCAAGGTCAGCGACATTTCGCTTAACTATCTGGGCAACACGCTTTACATGACGCAGAGCACCTATGAGCGCGCGTTTGGGCGCAGCGTTCGCCTCAATGGCATCTTTGCGCTGCTCAAGGGTTCGTCGGCCGACCAGATTGCGTTTAGCAAGAAGCTTAAGAGTGACGGCTGGCTTTCGATTTCGAGCACGGCCGAGCATTGGGAGAACTTTGAGGCGAACTTCACTATTATCAATTCCGTCGTGGTGCTCGTGACCTTTATGGCGGCGTGCCTGTCGTTTGTGGTGGTGTTTACGCTGTCCAACACGAATATCTCCGAGCGCGAGCGCGAGCTGGCGACCATCAAGGTGCTTGGTTTCCGCCGTGGCGAGGTGCACCATTACGTCAACAAGGAGACGTTGATCCTCACGGCAATTGGCGCCGCGCTGGGCGTGCCACTGGGCGGCTTGCTGGCCGAGAGTTTTACGTACATTTTGCAGATGCCGTCGCTGTACTTTGATGTTGAGGTCGAGCCGCTAAGCTACGTGCTCGCCGTGGTGCTTTCCTTTGGCTTTACGTTTATCGTCAACCTCGCCACCAATCGTACCCTCAACAAGATCGACATGGTCGGCGCCCTCAAAAGCGCCGAGTAACCTGCCCTGGGATTCAAGTTCTAGCGAGCTGCCGACGCGCCCGCAGCAGCATTTTTGCATAAACCGCCCCGCCAAATGCATACTTTGACGGGGCGGTTGCTTTTTGCCCACAGGTACCCCAGGGGGCGCCGTGCAAATTCCGGAGTATTCAGCGTCCCGGGGTCCGCGGGCGCGGGGGCGGGGGTGCAAAACTGCGCTGAAAGCCCCGATTCTGAGTCTCAACGCCTCTAGAGCCGCTCGTTTTTTTACAGGATGCGGCCCATGGTGCCTGCCTTTCGCCCAAAATCCAGTATGCAGGCACCCTCGGCTGCTGAATACTCCCAAAAATGCACGCCGCATCCTACCCCAGGCACCCGCAGCAAGAAGACGAATAGTCTCGGCCTCCCCAGTCACCGCAGGAGGCCCTAGGGCTTACCTCCCAAATCTTTCCGCAGGACGGAAGGATCCCGCCGCGCGAAGCGCACGGCGGGATCCTGACATGTCCGAGGACGATTTGGGAGGTAAGCCCTGGGGTCTCCGATGAGAGCAGTTTCGGCCGAGGCTATTCGTCGCCGAAGCTGATGCCCAACGCCTTGGCCTCGCGCACCAGATCGCTCTGGGGATCGACATACTTGAGCTTGCCGGCGACATCCTCGAGCGGCATGTGACACATCTTGCCGTCACGCAGGGCGATCATGTAGCCAAACTCGCCGCGTAGACAGCCCAGCGCCGCCTCGACGCCGCACTGGGTCGCAAAGATGCGGTCCTGGGCGTTGGGCTGGCCGCCGCGCTGCGTGTGGCCGGGGATGGCGACGCGGGTCTCGCGACCGGTCTTGGCCTCGATCTCCTTGGCGATGTCGTAGACGATCGACGGGCTCGTGCGCTCGGCGAGTTTCTTCTTGTACTCCTTCTTGGACAGCGCCGCGTCCTCCTTGGAGATAGCGCCCTCGGCGACGGCCACGATGGTAAAGCGGCTGCCGGTCTCCATGCGATGCTCGATGGTCTTGATGACGTTATCCATGTCGTAGGGGATCTCGGGAATCAAGATGACATCCGCGCCGCCCGCGACGCCGGCGTATAGCGGGATCCAGCCAACCTTGTGGCCCATGATCTCGATAACGAACACGCGGCCGTGACTCGAAGCGGTGGTGTGAATGTCGTCGATGCACTTGGTGGCGACGTCGATGGCGCTCGTAAAGCCAAACGTCAGCTCGGTGCCCCAGGTGTCGTTATCGATGGTCTTAGGCAGGGCGATAACGTTGAGGCCCTCTTCGCGCAGACGGTTGGCGGTCTTGGTGGAGCCGTTGCCGCCCAGCATAAACAGGCAGTCGAGCTGCAGCTTATGATAGGTGTGGACCATTGCCGGCACCTTCTCGACGCCGTCGGCCTCGGGAATATCCAGGCGCTTGAACGGCGTACGGCTCGTGCCCAGGATGGTGCCGCCACGGGTAAGGATGCCGCTAAAATCGGCGGGCGTCATGACGCGGAACCGGCTGTAGATAAGGCCCTGGTAGCCGTCCTCGAAACCGTAGATCTCGATGGGCTCTGCACTATTGGTCATGAGCGTTTTGACGATGCCGCGCATGGTGGCGTTGAGCGCTTGGCAGTCGCCGCCACTGGTAAGAAGACCGATCCTAAGCATGATGAATCCTTCCGGGCAAGTTATAACATGCGCATAAGTTTACCCCCGCACACTACTGATACGGGGGTAAAACGTGTTAGCTCAAGCGTATAGAAATGTAAACAACGTCAGGCGAGCGTAAGGTCGACGAGCCTGGGTCCTTACAGTGCGAAGGCGTCGACGTCGCCCCAGTGGCGGCGCAGCGTAATGGCGGCGGCGGGTTCGGTATTGTCAAAGACGACCGACCATTGCGTATTGCTGGTGATGTCTTCCGGATTGGGTTCTTGCGCTGCGGCACGCAGGGCTTTCCAGACAATCGTTTCGTCCTGGGCACCGACATGGGCGTCAAGGACATCGGCGATTGCGACGGCGCGCTCTTTACCATGGCCCAGCTCGCCATTCTTTTGGTTGGGCAGCACTTCGTCGCCATAGCAGGCGTAGAAGTTCGTAACCTGGCGTACAGGAGTCGCTTTGAAAGCACGGTCCGGATCGCGCGGATCCCACTCTACTACGCGCGCGTCACCGGCGGCGTCGTTGATAAAGAAGTGGTAATCGCGTCCTGCCATGGCGTGCATGTCGTAGGCGGAAAGCAGGTCGACAGCTTCTTGCGTGGTGGCGGCACGGTCGAGCACCAGGCGGATGGCGAGCGAGGTATTGATGACGGGGCGCTGCGTGTCCTGGTCACAGGGCTTGGAGTCCAGAGTGAGTACGGCAATGGACACGCCGCATTCGTTAACACCGTCGAGCTGGGCAAACGGGCCCATGAGTGCGGCGGCGCGTCCGCCGACGGAGTCAAGCGGAGTGTTATCGCCCAGGTTGTTAAGGGCGGCAAACCCGATGGAGGCATAGCCGTCGCGTGGGTGATTGCGCACCAGCAGCGCCGAGGTGTCGTCCTTAAAGTCGTAATTGCGACCGGTGCGCACGCGGCCTTCGGCATCTACGGCGACAAAAGCGCTGCAGGCAAACTGGGGCGCCTGGACATGTACCGGCACACCGGGCAGCACCTGCGCCACCACGGCATCGATGTAGGCCTGGTCGTCGCGCACGCCAGCGGCGATGATGCGATCAAGATCGTAGTCGTAGGCGATGTCGATTGCGTACAGGTCATAGCTATCCGCGTAGCCGGTCAAGCGTTTGAGCGACGCGGCGGACTTGATTTGCTTGCGGTAAACGATACCGGTGGCAGCGGTAAGGCCGACGGCGACTCCCGCGACACCGCAGGCGATGGCAATGTTACGTGGCTTCATGACGGCTCCTCTCGTCCTGTTAGCGTAATTGTCGCAAAAGGAGCGCGGGCATGATGGCTCAACTTGGTGAGCGGCGCGGGATTAAACATGGAATGAAGAGTGCGGCGCTGGCGTGGCGGGGTATGCTGGAGGGGACCATCAACCCAGCGAAAGGGGAGAGCATGACGGATCAGGAAACGCCCGAGCGCGCGCATGTGACGGCCGACGATATCGAGGCCGCCAACGACCTCATCGACTTTATCGAGGCATGTCCCAGCATGTTCCATACGGCGGCGACCATTATGGCCGAGCTCGACGAGGCGGGCTTTACCTACCTGCCCGAGAACGCGGCGTGGGACATCGAGCCGGGCGGGCGTTATTACACGCAGCGCAATACCTCGAGCGTTATTGCCTTTAAGGTGGGCGAGGACCTGACCGCGACGTGGGGCGAGGACGGCGTTGCCGGTGACTATCATTTTCAGCTCACGGCGTCGCACAGCGATTCGCCGACGTTTAAGGTCAAGGCCGTGCCCGAGCTCGACGGCGCAGGCGAGACGCTGCGCCTGAACACCGAGGCCTACGGCGGCATGATCGACTACACCTGGTTCGACCGCCCGCTGGCGCTCGCGGGCCGCGTGTTGGTACGCGAAGGCGACCGTATTGAGAGCCGCCTGCTTGCCACCGAGCGCGAAGTCGCGATTATCCCGAGCCTTGCCATCCATATGAACCGCGGCGTTAACGAGGGCTTTGCGCCCAACCGCGCCGTCGACCTGTGCCCGCTCATCAGCGCCGGTGAGCTTAAGCAGGGCGATTTTGATGCCCTGGTTGCCGACGAACTGGACGTTGAGCCCGAGCAGATCCTGAGCCGCGATCTGTTCCTGGTCAACCGCCAGGATGCGCGCATTTGGGGCTGGGCTGACGAGTTCATCTCGACGCCCAAGCTCGACGACCTGGCCTGCGCCTACACCTCACTGCAGGCATTTTTGGGTGCCGAGAACGCGCGCGACGTCTCGGTCTTCTGCTGCTTTGATAACGAGGAGGTTGGTTCCGAGACCAAGCAGGGCGCCATGTCGACGTTCTTGGCCGACGCACTGCGCCGCATCAACGGATCGCTGGGCTTTGACGACGAGTCGTACCATCGTGCACTTGCTGCCTCGATGCTTGTGAGCTGCGACAATGCGCATGCCGTGCACCCCAACCACGCCGAGAAGTGCGACGCCCGCAATCAGGTTGTGCTCAACGGCGGTATCGTTATCAAGGAAGCCGCCAACCAGCATTACTGCACCGATGCCTTTAGCCGCGCAGTGTTCCAGGCTATTTGCGATGACGCCGACGTGCCCACGCAGGCCTTCGCCAACAAGAGCGATATGGCGGGTGGCTCCACGCTCGGCAACCTGTCGAACATGCAGGCGAGCATGCATGCCGTGGACGTGGGCCTGCCGCAGCTGGCCATGCACTCAAGCTACGAGACCGGCGGCGTACGCGACGTGATGTACGCCATTCGCGCCCTCACGGCTTTCTACGAGCGCAACCTAACCATCAACGGCGCCGAAAGCGTGGAGCTCTAAATGCAAGCCGAAGACGAGAAGACCGAGGGCAGGTCTCAACTAATCGATCAGGGGTCGAAGCTGTTCGCCACCGCTTGCCATGAATCGGGAATCGACGTGTCCAACGCGTGGCCAGCGAGCGATGAAGAACTCAAGCGTAGCGCCTATTCGGACCATTATGGTAAGGAGATGGACTGGCTCTAATAGGCGAAACGTCGAAAACGCCAGATGAATGCCTGATATCACTTTGACAAAAGTATCGCAGGCAAAACCAACGTAATGGTGCAAACTAACCTGACCCCATTGCACCAAAAAGGGAGAATGCCGCAGGTCGGACAAAAGTCAGCGAGAGCCCGCCAGAGCGAGCAAGGTGACGTGAAAGAGGAGGGCATTGACCTTCTGGTCATGCCCGACGATTGAAAGGCAGATTGCCGCTCTGGCGGGCTCGCAGCGTCGAGGGGTTCCGGCGTTTGGCAAAACGCCGGAACAATCAGTGTTCGATCCAGCAGCGAAGCGTCTCGCCAGCTTGCAGGTGACGCAGATTCTCCGCGGCGATGTCGACCACGTTGTTGAGCGTGGCTGCCAGGTGGAACCAGCCCGAGACGTGCGGCGTGATGAGCATGTTGGGCGCATCCCACAGTGGGCTTGTCTCAGGCAACGGTTCGGGGTCGGTGACGTCGACCGCGGCGCCGGCGAGATGTCCCGACTCCAGGGCGGCAACCAAGTCGTCGGCGACCACAAGATCGCCGCGGCCGCCGTTGGCAAAGAAGGCACCCGGTTTCATCGCGGCAAAGAACTCGGCATTTGCAATGCCGCGGGTCTCGGGCGTACTGGGCATAAAGGATGCGACGACGTCTGCCTCCGCCAGACGCTCAGACAGGGCGTCCATGCCGTCCATGTCCTCAAACACAATGGGGTAGACGAGCGGGTGGCGCTTGATGCCGCGGACGTGCGCACCCATGTTGCGGCAGAGCGTGGCAAAGTGGCCGCCAATGTCGCCCGCGCCCAGCACCAGCACATTGGCGTTTTTGAGCGAGGTGACCGGCCCCAAATCCTCCCAGCGATGCTTGCGCTGCAAGTCGTGATAGCCGGGCAGGCGCTTCATCATGGAAAGGACCATGGCAAACATGTGCTCGCTCACAGCCTGGCCGTAGGCGCCCACCGAGCAGGAAAGCTTAGCGTCGGCTGGCACGGTGCCGGCGGCCAAGTAATCGTCATAGCCCGCGGTCTGCAGTTGCAACAGCTGGAGATGCTCGCATGCTGTGAGCATGTCAGGGTCGATGTTGCCCAAGATCACGTCGGCATCGGCGACCTGCTCGCGCGTGATGGCGTCGGCACTCGTGTAGATAAAGTCCTCGCCCGGAGCGCTCGACTCAAGAATTGCGCGATGACGGTCGTTGACGGGCAACAAAACCAGGATGTTCACAAACGGTCCTCTCCGCCCAACCTGCCAAAAGGGGACAGGTTTATTTTGGCAGGTTTTATCAGGCAAAACGCTATAAAAACGCCGGGCTTCGCGATGGTTAACATATCCATCGCGAAGCCCGGCGCATCCACGGCTACCAGCTCAGCAGCTCGTAGCCGTCCTCGGTCACCACGAGCTGTACCTCGCACTGGGCCGAATCGCTGCCGTCCTTGGTGCGCACGCACCAACCGTCGCCCTTGCTGATCTTGATGTCGGGCGCTCCGGCGTTGACCATGGGCTCAATGGTAAAGACCATGCCCGGGGCCATGATGGTGTCCACATCGGGCGCCTCGGTGGTAAAGCCCACAAACGGGTCCTCGTGGAACTCTTTGCCAATGCCGTGTCCGCCGTACTCGCGCACTACGCTAAAACCGGCGTCCTCGACCGTCTTTTGCACGGCCTCAGCCATCACGGAGAGCGGCAGCCACGGCTTGACGGCAGCCAGACCCGCCTCCACGCTGGCGCGGGTGACGTCGACCAGGCGCTGGCGCTCGGCAGAGACCTCGCCGATGCAGAACATGCGGCTCGAATCACTAAAGTAGCCGTCTAGGATCGTGGAGCAGTCCACGTTGATAATATCGCCCTCATGCAGCACGTCCGTATCGCAGGGGATACCGTGACAGACCACGTCGTTGATCGAGGTGCAAACGCTCTTGGGGTAGCCCTCATAGTTGAGGTCGGCCGGCGTGCCACCGTGCTCGACGGTGTAGTCGTAGATCATCTGGTCGATCTGGTTGGTGGTCATGCCCGCGGCGATGTGTTCGCCTACGTAATCGAGCACGCCCACGTTGATGGCGGCCGAGCGCTTGATGCCCTCGATATCGGCGGGCGTCTTGTAGAGCGTGCGGGGCAGAACCTCCCAGCCCTCTTCCCACAAGCGCTCGAGGCGCTCATCAAAGGCGCTATGGCATTTCTTATATTTTTTGCCGCTGCCGCACCAGCAGGCGTCGTTGCGGCCGGGCACGGGTCCATTGTCAAACATGGCTAACTTCCTTTCATTCGCAGCTAGTATAGCCCACCCACGCGTCCATAAAAGTTGCGGTGATATAGTTCCGATTTAAGCGGTTTAACAGCATAAATAGGAACTATATCACCGCAACTGATGGAGCGGGATGGCAGGCACTAGCTGCTGCGTGGTTTTGCTAGTAGCTCACCTGGCAGGGAATGCCGAGGGCGCGCACGCGCGCGGCAATGGCGTCGAGGGCCTCGGGTGCTGCTTTGGCAAGGCCTGCGACCGGTGTCTCGCGCGCCACCGTGTAGATGGTCGCCTCCTGCGGACGAATGCGCTCGAGCACCGCGAGCCAGGGGGCGACGTACTCCTCGCCGGTGTTGTCGATGGGCTTGCCCTGATACTCACCGGTCAAAAAGATCGTCTGGATAATAACGTGACCGTCAAAGCTTGCGAACGTCTCGATCTGGTGCTCGACGTCGTAGGGGCCAACGGGCTGGTCGAGCAGCTGGATAAATGCCGGGTCGACGGTATCGAGCTTAAGAATGTTGTCATCGACCATCATGAGCGCGTCGTGCACCTCGGGGCGGTCGGCGCGCGTGCCGTTGGAGAGCACGGCGATCTTGGAGTTTGGGGCAAGCTCGTCGCGCAGCGCGACGGCGCCGGCGATGGCCTGCGGAAACTCCGGTGCGGCGGTGGGCTCGCCGTTGCCTGCGAAGGTGATCACATCGGGGAGCTCGCCCTCAGCTGCCATCTCGTGCAGCTTTGCCTCGAGCGCGTCGAGTACCACGGCAGCTGTGTTGTACGGCTCATGGCAGGGGCGCTCGGCGTTGAGGCCGTTTTCGCAGTAAATGCAGTCGAACGTGCAGATTTTGCCGCTGGCCGGCATCATGTTGACGCCGAGCGAGAGACCAAGGCGACGGCTGCGAACGGGCCCAAAGATGGGGCTGGCATTCAAAAACGTAGACATAGGCATATGCTCCTCAAGACAATTGTGCCTAAGCATAGCATCGGCTCCAAAGCAGGGTGCGGGCTCTTGCTTTACAAGTTTCGTTTTTTCACGTCGCTCATTATGCCGTGTCATGAAAAGCCTCGGGTCGGGTAAAGTTAATCTGTTAACAAGGCGTAAAGCAATGCAGGTCTATCCAGCCGTACTGACGCGCAACTGGATGGGCGTTGATGATGGGGGCACAACATGGATTTTACGGTCGAGAATGCGGGCACCACGATTGCCTGTCGCGAATATGCCGGCCCGGATGTGTCGCCTGATACTCCTGCCTTGGTGTGCGTGCACGGCGCTTGTGTCGACGGCACATTTTTCGACGGTATCGCTTGTGAGCTCAGCCGCAACTACCGCGTAATTGCCTACGACCGCCGCGGCTGCGGTGGCAGCAGCGATGCGGCAGACGGCAGCTATGATCTTGCCGCTCAGGCCGCCGACCTGCAAGCCGTGATCGAACACGTTGGCGCTCCGACAAATGTGCTTGCGCATAGCGCCGGTACGTTGGTGGCGCTGGAGCTTCTTCGCGCCGAACCCCATCTCGTCGCCCGTGCGATTCTGCATGAGCCGGCTGTGTCGGCCGAAGGCGTCGGCATGGGCGCAGCTCCGGTTTTGCTCGATATGATTGCGGCTGGAAAGGTTTCAAGGGCGCTCCGGCTTTTCTTGGGAGCCCTCGGCGACTTGGACCCCGAAGCTCCCGGGACGACCGAAGCGGAAGCCAAACATGCCCTGCGCAATGGTCGTTGCTTTATGGCTAATGAATACGGAACAAATATGACATATGCTCCCGACTGGGAGCGCGTCCGCGCGTCAAAGGCGGTGTCGGCCGTGTTTTTGGGCGAGCTTTCGGTCGATACACCCCGCGAGGCTGGCACGCGAGCGGCTGCCGAATATCTCGATTGCCCCCTTGTGACGATCCCGGGCGCGCATAACGGTCTGCGCGATCGCCCCGTTACGGCGGCAAACGCCGTTCGCGATGTCTTGGAGCGTTAGCACGCTCGATGACCTGCGGGGAGAGGGGCTGTTAGCGTTTCGTCATTGTTAACGAATGTGCCCATAACCGCGCGCCCGCGGCTCCATTACCGCCGTTTGCCAGGTCATAAAAATGTAACGATAATCGCGCGTTTGCCTTCAGCTGTTAGATGCTACCCTTGTACCAATTGATATGCACCGTTGCCGTGCGTAACGATAGGAAGGGCCCCATATGCTCAATAATCACGAGGTCAATCTAACCGACGAGGAGGCTGCCGCCGAGGTCGCCCGTGTCGCGAAGACCTACCCCGTGGTACGTTTACTGTCGGCCGATCAGATTAAGAGCGAGCCTAACTGCCTGCTCGCCGGCGATCGCTGCCCTTGTTTGCGCCAGGCAAGTCTTGAGGCCTTGACAGATTCCGATGAGGTGTCGGAGCAACTGCTCAACGATGGCGTTGAGTACCGTGCCCATCTGCGCCCTCTGAAGGTCGAGGGCGAGCCTCATGTCCTGCTGATGGTGCGTCCGATCGATGGGCAAGAGGCCGCAAAAGAGGACCTTGTCTACACCGATGTGCTGACGAGCGTGCACAATCGCCGATATTACGAGGAAAAGCTCCGTAGCGCCCGCATGAACGCCGGCGTTGCGATGATCGACCTTGATGATTTTAGGGTCTTCAACGATACGTGTGGCCGTCATGCCGGCGACCTTGCGCTCGGTGCCGTGGCGACAGCCATGCGCAGCGGAATCCGTTCGACTGACGAGCTTGTGCGCTATGGCTGCGACAAGTTTGTGGTTGTCATGCCCAATATTCCCTCCGATGACTTCACCCGTCGCCTGCATCAGGTGTCCGATGCCGTTCGTTCCACGATTATTCCGGGCCATGAGTACGTGAGCTTGACGGCATGTGTTGGTGGCGTTCGTATTCATGGCGAGACGGTCGATGAGGGCGTTGGCCGCGCTGTCCAGTTACTGAGCCGCGCTAAGGCAAAAGCCGGTACGGTCGTGACCGATGCCGATTCCATCGAGGCCTTCCAAAGTGAAAAGCCTTTGGTACTTATTGTCGATGACTCCGAGATGAACCGAGTCATTCTCAGCGAGATGCTCAAGGACGAGTATTGCATCCTCGAGGCCGATAACGGTCGTACGGCGCTCGACATGGCCGACCGCTATGGTGATGAGTTGTCGCTCGTACTGCTGGATATTGTCATGCCGGGCATAAGCGGCTTTGAGGTGCTGGCCGGTCTGTCGCGCCGATCGGGTATCGACAATCTGCCTATCATCATGATTTCGAGCGAAGATTCCGATGATATGGTTCTGCGCGCGTACGAGCTAGGCGCCTCGGACTATATCAACCGCCCGTTTGACTCCCGTGTCGTGCGCCGCCGTGTAAGCAACACCATCCGCCTATACGCCAAACAGCGCCGCCTGACGAGCCTGCTGTCCCAGCAGTACAACGAGCGTGTCAAGAACAGTCGCATGCTCATCGACATCATGGCTGGCGTCATGGAGCTTCGCAACGGCGAGAGCGGCAGGCACGTTACGAACATCGAAAAGCTGACCGAGCTGCTGCTTGGCTGTCTGGTCCAGCGTAGCGACACCATTTCCCTTGACAATGAGGAGCGCTCCACGATTGCCCTGGCTTCGGCGCTGCACGATATCGGCAAGATGTCGATTGACGATGCGATTCTCAACAAACCCGGGCGCCTTACGTCCGAGGAGTTCGAGATTATGAAGACGCATACCACGATCGGCGCCGACATGCTGCTTGAGCTGGGTAGCCATCACGCCGGCAATGCGCTTATGGAATATGCGTACCAGATTGCGCGTTGGCATCACGAGCGCTGGGACGGCAAGGGTTATCCCGATGGCCTTAAGGGCGACGAAATTCCCATTGCCGCACAGGTGGTTTCGGTGGCCGACGTGTACGATGCTCTGACGAGCGTGCGCGTGTACAAGGACGCTATCCCGCACAAGGAGGCAATTCAGATGATCTTGGACGGTAAGTGCGGCACCTTTAACCCGCTGCTGCTCGATTGTCTGCTTGAGGTGCAAGACCAAATTGCCGAGACGTTGGCACGCCCCGCCGACGTTGTCGCGTTTCCCACGATTTAGTTTGACCAAAGGAGTTTTAATCCATGATTTCCATGCGTGAGGCGTATGAGAAGATCGGCGCCAATTATGATGACGCGTGCGCTCGGCTGATGGGCGAGGAAATGCTCGCCCGCTTTGCCCTCAAGTTTTTGGATGACGAGAGCATGGACAAGCTGGAGGCCGCCATGGCGGCGGGAGACGCCGAAGGTGCGTTTATGGCAGCGCACACGCTCAAGGGCGTGAGCCAGAACCTGGGATTCGATAATCTGTACGAGCCGGCGGTCGTGGTGACCGAGGCGCTGCGCGGCGCCGATGCCGTTGACGGCGCTCGCGAGGGGATGCATGCGCTGCAGCAGCAATATGCGGCTACGATGTCGGCCCTGCGCGAGACGGCCGAATAAGAGCTTGCGAGCCTTGGGCTGCGCGCCTGTCGCGTATAGGCAAAAGGGCGCCCCGTCGGACCATGTGGCCGGCGGGGCGCCCTTATCTGTTATGCGGTTCGCGAACTAGCGGGTCTGCTTTACCTTGGCCGCCGCCTCGACAAACGACTTCCACAGGTTAAAGTCGGTCTCGAGCGTCTGCCAGGTGTACTCGGGATGCCATTGCACACCCAGACAGAACGGCTGGCCTTCGACTTCGATGCACTCGGGAACGCCGTCGGTTGCCTTGGCGACCAAGCGCGTGCTCTTACCCAGACGATCGACGCAGCAGTGATGTGCGGAGTTGGTCTGGATCAGCCTGTGCCCGCCAACCGCGCGCTCCAGCAGCGAGCCCGGCACGACCTCGACAGGATGCACAGGGTCGTTGAGCACGTGGGTATGGCGCCACTGCGTGCGGCCCTCGCGCGCGCCCAGGCTCGGCACGTCCATGCACAGGGTGCCGCCGGTGGCGACGTTGAGCAGTTGCGTGCCGCGGCAGGTGGTAAAGAGCGGCTTTTTGGCACGGAGCACCTCGCTGACCAGCTTAAACTCAAAACTATCGCGGATCTCGCAGCAGAGGGTGGGGTCGTAGGGTCGATCATCGCCCCAACGTTTGGGATTGACATCGGGGCCGCCGGGAATGGCGATGCCGTCGGCGATATCGACGTAATGACGGATGACCTCAATGTCCTCGGTGATGGACATCTGCAGCGGCAGACCGCCGGCGGCAAGAATGGCGTCGACAAATACGCTCGCAATCTCCTCGTTGGGGGAGAGCGTCTCGCTCAAATAGGGCTTCGCTTCTTCCCAGCGTGGTGCTACCAGGATAAGCGGGCGGTCAGCGGGATCGACGTCGACGTGCGGAGTGTAGGACGATGAGGTGCGGGTTCCGATCATGGGTGCGGCTTTCGAATCCGGGTGGACATGGCACAGGGGTGGCGCGGGACAAACGTTACTGATGAATTTGCCCGCGTGGCAATTGGGCTAGTGGCCCTTAATGGAGTTGAGGAAGTCCTGGGCGCGCTTGGTCTGGGGGTGGTCGAAGAACTCGTCGGGTGTGCCGGTTTCCACGATCTGGCCGTCGGCCATAAACACGACGCGGTCGGCCACGCGGCGGGCGAAGTTCATCTCGTGCGTGATGACGATCATCGTCATGCCCTGCTGGGCCAGACGGACCATGACCTCGAGCACCTCGTTGATCATTTCGGGGTCAAGGGCGCTCGTGGGCTCGTCAAAAAGCATGGCCTTGGGTTGCATGGCAAGCGAACGTGCGATGGCTACACGCTGTTGCTGGCCGCCCGAGAGCTGTGCGGGCACCTTATCGGCCTGCTCGGCAACGCCCACGCGGCCCAGCAGGTCCATGGCGCGCTCACGAGCTTCCTCCTTGGAGACGCCCAGCACATCGACCGGTCCCAGCATGACGTTCTGCAGTACGGTCATATGTGCAAACAGGTTGAACTGCTGAAATACCATGCCCAACTCGGCACGCATGCGGGCAAGATCCTTGCCTTCCTGTGGCAGGGGCTCGCCCTCGATGAGGATCTCGCCTGAGTCGATGGTTTCCAGGCGATTGATGGTTCGGCACATGGTCGACTTGCCCGAGCCCGAGGGTCCGATCACAACGACGACCTCGCCGCGGTCGACCGACAGATTGATGTCGTTGAGGACGTGCAGATCGCCGTAGTGCTTATCGACGTGCCTGAGCTCGATCAGCGGCTGATTGCCGGTGGAAGAGGTGCTCTGTGCCATGGTGTTCGGCTCCTTATGACTCGAAATGGTAAAGCGTTAGCGGATGATGGTCGCGCCGGTCTTGTGCGAAACATAGACAGCGGCCTTGTTAATCGCGACGTTGATGAGGATGTAGATGACCGCGATCACCAGGTAGACCGACACGAGGGCGTCGTAGTTGGTAATGAGCACGCGGGCATTTTGCATGAGGTCGGGGTAGCTCACCACATAGGCGACGGTGGTGTCCTTGACCACGACTACAAGTTGTGAGATTAACGACGGAATAATAAACCGAATAGCCTGAGGCAACACGATTTTAAAGGTGATTTTAGCCTTGGAGAGACCGAGCGCCTGGGCGGCTTCGACCTGGCCGCGCGGCACGGCGTTGACGCCGGCACGGAAGATCTCGGCAAGTACGCCGGCTGCAGCGAGCGCGACAGGAAGCGTGAGCATCCAAAACGACGGCAGCGCGATCTTGTACTGGGGCAGCACCAAAAAGAAGAAGTAGATGAACAGCAGACTCGGCACGCCGCGGAAGAAATCGGTGAGCACGCGGCAGACCAGCTGCAGCGGCTTAATGTCGCTGGTGCGGCCGAGCATAAGGCCTAGGCCCAGCACCAGTGCGATGGCGCCAGCGGTGAGTGCGACTTTAACGGTGCCCTCAAAGCCGGCAAGCAGGAACTTCCAGGTGGTGAGGTGCGTAAAGAAATACCAATAGTGGACCGAAAGCTGGCCGGTCACATAAAAGCGCTGCAGTACCAGGACGACGAGTGCGGCCACGGCAACAAGCGAGATGGCGGTGCCGATGCGAATCTTGGCGCGCATCTTGGGGCCGGGAGCCTCGTAGAGCGCATCGCGCATGGTAAGCGCAGGGGAGGAGTGCTTGCTCATCGGAGGATCCTCACCTTCTTATCGATGTGGTTGCCAATGTGGCTCACCACAAAGGCTGTGCCCAGGTAGCCGAGCGCCGAGATAAAGAACGCGGCGACGCCGCCGAGCGAGCGCGTGTTGATGTAGCTCACCACGCCGGTGAGCTCCTGCGGTTTAAGCGGCACCTGGCTGCCGAGTGCGGTGGTGAGCATGACGGCGATAAAGAGGTTGGTCATGGGCAACACGCTCGAGCGCAGCGCCTGCGGAATCACGATTTTGGCGAGGATACGGCTGAAACTCATGCCGAGCGAACGCGCGGCTTCGACCTGACCGACGCCGACGGTGTTGATGCCGCTCATAAAGTTCTCGGAGCCAAAGGCCGAGCCCAAGAGGACCGTGGCGACGATAACGCAGGTGCGGTAGGGCAGGACGACCTTGAGCGGCGGCAGTGCGTAGACGACGATGATGAGCAGCGCGATGCCGGGGATGTTACGGAAGACCTGGACATACAGGTCGCCAAAGACGCGCAGCGGCTTGAGCGGCGACACGCGCATCACGGTGACGGCGACGGCCAGCACCATGGCGATGGAAAACGACTCAAGCGTCATGCCCCAGGTCGCTAGCAGCGCGTCGATATAGTTCTGGCCATAGAGCGACCAGAGTTCGGAGAGACTCATGCGGACCTCCTGCCGATAAGGAAAGGGGCTCCCGTGTGTACGGAAGCCCCGACAACTCAGTGAGGAAACAGTTTACCGCAATAAAGCGCATCATGCGTTTCCATATGGTTTCGTTGCGGCCGTTACCAGGCTCGCTGCCTAGGCGCCGATCTCGGGCAGCTCGGGAACATTGGTGTCGCCCGTACGGTCGCCGATGCAGATCTGCCACAGCTCGGTCCAGGTGCCATCGTCTTCGATCTTCTTAAGGAAGTCGTTGACAAAGGCGACACCGTCGGATTCGAGCGGCAGGCCAATGCCATAGGGCTCCTTGCTGCCGAAGGGCTTGCCGGCGATCTTGTACTTGCCGGGCTCGCGGACCAGGGCGCTCTGCTGCATGTTGTTATCGATGACGTAGGCGTCAACGCGGCCCTGCTGGAGTGCTTGACGGGCCTCCTCGTCGGTCTTGAACTCCTGCTGGCTGGCCTTGGGGGCGAACTCCTCCAGGATGGCGGGGCCGTTGGAGCCGGACTGGACGGCAACGTTCTTGTCGGCCAGGTCGTCGACGCTCTTGATGTCATCGTTGTCAGCGAGCACCAGGATGGCCTGCTGGGTGTAGTAGTAGGGGCCGGCAAAGGAGACGAGCTTCTTGCGCTCGTCAGTGATGGTGTAGGTGGCAAAGACGGCATCGACCTGGCCGTTCTGCAGGACGGACTCGCGCGTGTCCGAGGTCACCTGGGTGATCTCGACCTTGTTCTCGCCCAAGATGTAGTTGGACAGAAGCTGCGCGATGCCGGCATCGAAGCCGCGGGTCTGGCCGTCTTTCTCGTTGAGGAGGGAGAAGAGTGTGGAAGTCTGAACGCCACCGATCTTAAAGACGCCGGCGTCCTTGACGGCCGTGGCCCAGGTGCTGGCGGCGATGGCGTCGTCATCGGCCTTGGGGCCGTTGCCGACGAGCTTGTCGAATGCCTTAGCGTCGAGCGTGGTGGAAGCCTCGGTATCATTGGAGCTCTTGGAAGAGCCGGCGGCGGAACCCTTGTCGGCCTCGGCGCTGGTGTCGGAGCAGCCGGCAAGACCAAGGCCGGCGACGGTTGCGAAGGTGGCGGCAACGAAGCCGCGGCGGTCGAGAACGACCTGCTGGGAGAGGTTCTTGCTCATGGTAGAACACCTTTCTCAATAAAATCCCTAGCGGTTGAGTAGAGTTATACCCTATCGCGCTCAAATGGGTCAACACGAAATAACTCAGAAACATACTTACCTTATGGGTAATTCTACCTACCAAAAAGGGACAGGCACCTTTGTGGTGGTTCTTGCAGATGTGGTGGCCTGTCTCGCTGCTTTGTCTCAATCTGTAACAGTTAGACGAGGAAATGGGTTCTACCTGTTACAGATCGAGATTTTCACTTCAGGGGAATTCGAATGTCTCGATCTGTAACATCTGGATGGCTAAAAGGTCTCTATCTGTTACAGATTGAGACAAAGGTCAGGGACTAAGACGTCTTGTCTAGATCTGTAACAGTTAGACAGGAATTCGGGCCCTAGATGTTACAGATTGAGATAATTAAGCTGTGAAAATAAAAACCTCCGCAGGGATACTTCCCTTTGCGGAGGTTTTTCTACTCGTTCAGCAGGCGTACCGCTTCGGCGGCCATGTTCTCGACCGTCATGCCGTTCTGAGCGAGCAGTTGGTTGGGGTCGTAGCGGTCGGGGAAGCCCTTGGCGATGCCGAAGGTGCGCGTGCGCACGGGCGTGCAGGCCAGGTAGCACGCCACGCGCTCGCCCCAGCCGCCGTCCAAGATGCCGTCCTCGAGGGTGACGACGACGCGATGCTCGGCGGCAAGGCCGTCGAGGAACTCGCGGTCGAGCTCGGTTGCAAAGCGCGGGTTGACGAGCGTGGCCTCGATGCCGTACTCGGCAGCCAAGCGGTTTGCCACGCGCTCGCCCAGCTCAAAGAAATCGCCAAGCGCGAGCACGGCAACGTCGCGGCCCTGACGCACCACGTTGTAGCGAACGGCGCTGTAGTCGGTGTCCTCGGCGGGCGCAAGGTCGGGACGGCTCACCAGGCCGATGCCCGGTACGCGGATCGCCACGGGATGCTCGCGGTGGTCGAGCGACCAGCTCAGCATGGATAGATATTCTTCCATGCAGGCCGGCGCCAAGTAGCGCATGTTGGGAAGAGCGCCCAGCATGGAAATATCAAAGAACGAGAGGTGCGTCTCGGATGTGGTGCCAAAGATCGACGCGCCAAACACCAAGATGGTTGCGGGGGCATCGTTGAGGCACAGGTCGTGCCACAGCTCGTCGTAGGCGCGCTGCAAAAACGTGCCGTACACACCAAAGACTGGCTTGGCGCCCGAGCGCGCAAGCGCGGTGGCAAAGGTCACGGCGTGCTCCTCGGCAATGCCCACGTCGACAAACTGTTTGCCGGCGGCAGCGCGAAGTTCGGGTGTAAAGCCCATGATGTAGGGCGTGGCGGCCGTGATGCTCACAACCTGCGGATCGCACTCGATGGCGGCGCTGAGCGCTTCGCCCGTAATGTCGGCATAGGTGCGCGGCGCAGGCTCGCTCGGATGGCCCGGGCAGAGCTTGCGGCCGGTCGCCATGTCAAAGGGGCCTACGTGATGCCAGCGCTCGGGGTCGTTTTGGGCCGGCTCAAAGCCCTTGCCCTTGGCGGTGGAGACGTGGAGCACGATGGGATGATCGATATCGCGCAGTTCCTGCAACGCGTCGACGAGGGCCAACACATCGTTACCGGCGTCCAGGTAGCGGTAGTCGAGCCCCATCGCGCGGAAAATGTTGCGCTCACAGGTACCGTTGCTGGCGCGCAGCTCGGCCAGATTGCGATACAGGCCGCCATGGTTCTCGGCAATGGACTGATCGTTGTCATTGACGACGATGATCAGGTTGCTGTCGAGCTCGGCGGCATTGTTGAAGCCCTCAAACGCCAGGCCGCCCGAAAGCGAGCCGTCGCCAATGACGGTAATGACGTTGTAGGTGTCGCCCGCCAGGTCGCGCGCGTGGGCAAGGCCGCAGCCCAAGCTCACCGACGTGGAGGTGTGACCCATGGCAAACAGGTCGTGCTCGGACTCGTCAGGATTGGCAAAGCCAGAAGCCTCACCATAACGCTCAGGATCGATATAAGTGTACGCGCGCCCAGTCAGCGCCTTGTGGGCGTAGGTCTGGTGCGAAACGTCAAAGACAATATTGTCGATGGGGGAGTTAAATACGCGATGAAGCGCAACCGTAAGCTCAACGACACCCAGGTTGGGGGCAACGTGTCCGCCGACGGCGGCGGAGCTTTCGAGGATGGCGTGGCGAATCTCGTCGCAGAGCTGCGGGAGCTCGGCGCGATTAAGAGCCTTGACGTCCTCGGGCGTTGTCGTTTGCGTAAGCAGCATCGTTGTGGGTTACTCCATGCGAATCGTGCGCCGGCACTCCCTTGGCCGGCACAATTGCACAAAACAGTCTCGCACATTTTGGCGTTTGATATGTGACGGCGGCGCGGTAATTCGCCAACTGGCGGGGCAAAACGTTTTGTCCGATGCCATACTGATGTGTTCCATGATGTTTTTATCGATTGTGCACAGGCCGTGGCTTGTCGCCGTGAGTCGCTGGAAGGAGGCAGCATGTCCGATGTCGTTCGTGCCGAGAAAATCGCGTGCGAAGTGGACCATGCTGCCCGTCAACTGGCACAGGCGGGTCGTCTGGACCTGACGCGCGAGTTTATCCAACATGGCGATGTGACGGTGTATGCGCATGCGACCTCGGTGGCGCGGGCGAGCCTGTCCTTTGCCGAGCGCCTGGGCCGTGCTGGCATTTCGGTCGACCGTGCCTCGCTGCTGCGCGGAGCCCTGTTACACGATTACTTTCTCTACGATTGGCACGATCCTGACCCAAGCCATCGGCTGCATGGCTTTCGACATCCGTTTTTTGCCCTGGCGCGTGCGGAGGAAGATTTTGAGCTGACGCCGCGCGAGCGAAATATTATCGTGCGGCATATGTTTCCGCTGGTGCCGGTGCCGCCGACGTGTCGTGAGGCTTGGATTGTGTGTCTTGCCGATAAATGGTGCGCGCTGCGCGAGACGGTCGCCGGTCGTCTGCGGCGCAAAGACGAGACGGTCGATAGCGTGAGTAGCGAATCGAGCGAAAAGAGGAGAGGGTAGACGGTGGAAACCGCGATCGACATGGCGTTTAGCGGCGCGACGCTTGCCGCCTGCCCGCTCTCGGCACTGGTGCTCTCGTTTGCCTTTTACGGATTTTGTGGCTGGGCATGGGAGTCGACGGTTTGCGCCATGCTCAATCACGGACGATTTGCCAACAGTGGATTTTTGCTGGGGCCGTGTTGCCCTATCTATGGCGTGGGTGGCATAGCCTGCTGGCTTTTGCTGCGCGGGATTCCGGATGCCTCGAGTCAGTTTGTTGCCGCGGCGCTTGTATGCAGCGTGATCGAGTACAGCGTAGGCGTGCTGTTGGAAAAAACAACGGGCGCGCGCTTTTGGGACTATTCGCATCTGCCGTTTAACTTGCACGGGCGCATCTGTCTGTACTGGGCTTGCGCGTTTGGCCTGGGTGCGCTGTGCATTTGTCGCATAGTGGAGCCGGCATTGCTGGGGCTGCTTGGCCATCTGCCGGTGCTGATTGTGCGGTTGTCCGCCTTTATCGTCGCGGTCGCGATGATGGTCGACGCGTTGTGCTCGCTGGCGAGCTGGCGGCGTCTGTCCGATCAGCTGGAGCGCGTGCGCGCCGACCTTGCCGACCGCATCAACGAGTCGCTTGCCGATGCCTCGGACTCAATGCTCGAACGTATTCCCGATTCTACGATTGACTCGGTGGCACAGACGCACATCCGTAGCCGTGCCGTTAACGCGTGGCTGGCCGAGCTGGGTGACGCCGCGCTCGATGCCCTGCGCGAGAAGGCTTCGATGCCGACGTTTATCGCGGATGGTGCTCGCGGCCTGGCGCTTGCCGCCCGCCGCGTGGCCGATGCCGCGCCGAACATGCCGCGTCCGTCGCTCAGTCGTCGCCTTGCCGGCAAGCGCATGAGCCGTCCGGTGCCAAGCGTGTCGCTCAGCCGCCGCGACCTACGCTTCTTTAACGCCTTCCCGCGTCTGCGCATCAATCGCTACGAAGGCGTCATTCGAGCAACTAATCTCCGCGACCGAGCCCGCGAGCTGTTCCGCCACTAGCCGGGACGGGCGCGCTCACGGCTTCCTTGCTCGCGTATTTCCCGTTCGTTTCGCGTCCGTTGCCGCGCCGTTTCCAAGATTGCGGCGCCGTTTCCATTCGACAACGCCGCGTTTAACAACGCCGTATCTGGTCTACACCAGTTGCCCCTCGGCCGCATTATGGGCGCCGACAACGTTCATGCGACCAAGGGAGAGCGAATGTACGATACGGGATCGACAACGTTTATGCTCATCTGCACCATGCTCGTGTTTTTAATGACACCGGGTCTGGCGTTTTTCTATGGCGGCCTGTCTAGGCGCAAAAATGTCATCAACACCATGCTCATGTGCTTTGGCGCCATTGGTCTGGTTGGTGTGCTGTGGATTGTTGCCGGCTGGTCTCTGGCCTATGGCGGCGACGGTTCGAGTCCGTTTATTGGAGGCCTTGACCAGCTGCTGTGCCTGCCGGTGCTCAACCAGGTGCTGCAGGCGGCCGAGGGCAATGCTGCGGACGGTGTCGTCTACCCTCAGATCATCAACATCGCCTTCCAGATGGCATTTGCCATGATCACGGCTGCTATCGTCACGGGCAGCCTGGCCGGCCGCGTTAAGTTCGGTGCCACGACGGCCTTCCTGGGCATTTGGCTGCTCGTGGTCTATGCGCCGCTTGCTCACATGGTTTGGGGCGGCGAGGGCTCCTTTATCGGCGATATCATCGGCGCGCTCGACTTTGCCGGCGGCGACGTGGTGCACATCTCGTCTGGTCTTACGGGCCTGATTCTCTGCTTAATGCTCGGCCGTCGTCGCGGCTTTGGCATGGTGAGCTACCGTCCGCATAACGTGCCGTTTGTGGCGCTGGGAGCCGGCCTGCTTTGGTTTGGCTGGTTTGGCTTTAACGGCGGCAGCGAGTTCAAGGCCGACGCCGTGGCGGCACTTGCCATCCTCAATACCGTGACGGCCAGCGCGGCGGGCATGGTCTCGTGGCTTGCCGTCGAGCGCGTGCACACCGGTCGACCCACGCTGGTGGGCGCCAGCACCGGTCTGGTTGCGGGCCTTGTGGTGGTCACGCCGGGCGCGGGCTTTGTCGAGCCGTGGGCGGCGCTGGTCATGGGCCTGATCGTATCTCCCGTCTGCTACCTGGCCATCAGCCATCTTAAGACCAAATTTGGCTACGACGATGCGCTCGACGCGTTTGGCTGCCACGGCATCGGTGGCATCCTGGGCGGCGTGCTCACGGGGCTGTTCTGCGTGCCGGAGCTCTCGTGGACCGGTAAGGGCGGCCTGTTCTACACGGGCGATGTCTCGCTGCTCATCTCGCAGATTTTGGGCATTGTGGTGACGGTCGCTATTGTACTGGTGCTCGACTTGGTGATCGCCGCGGTGGTCAAGGCGCTGTTCCACGGCAGCCTGCGCGTGGACGAGGCCGACGAGGCGCTGGGCCTGGACGCGAGTCAACACGGCGAGAGCGCGTATCCCTCGTTCTCGGGACTTGACTAGCGGCTTCCCCAGGCTCCGCACCTTGCCGTTCAATCGTCGCGCGGCTTTCCCAGGCACCCGACCTTGCCCCTCAAACCGTCGCTTGCGTACCGAAGTACGCGGCGCTCCTCTTTCGGGGCAATCTCGGGCACCTGGAAAACCCGCGTCATTGAATGGCAATTCATTTCTTTGATAAAGAGAGGAATTTACTATGAAGAAAATTACGGCGATCGTTCGTGCTGAGAGGCTTGAGGTTCTTAAAGACGCGCTGTTTGCTGCCGATGTTCGCGGTATGACTATCAACCAGGTGCAGGGCTGCGGCTCACAGCATGGCTGGAAGGAATACGTGCGCGGCAACGAGTTGCTTGTCAACACGATCCCTAAGGTGCAGTTCACCCTTATCTGCGCCGATGAGCACGTCGATGGCATTGTCGACATCATCTGCAACGCCGCTCGCACCGGAGCCGTCGGCGATGGCAAGATCTGGGTCGAGCCGGTCGAGGAAGTCATCCGCATCCGTACCGGCGAACACGGCCCCGCCGCGGTGTAGAATCGACCGCCTGCCATCCGCAACGTTAAAATACTGCAATGAGGCACAAGACTTGCGTTGCGGATGGACAGATTATGGGGCGTAATAAATATCCCGAGGAGACGGTCGCGAAGATTCTCGACGCGGCGCTGGAGCTATTCTGCGCACAGGGTTATGAGGGGACGAGCATTCAAGATATCGTCGACCGCCTCGATGGCATGACCAAGGGTGCTGTCTATCATCACTTTAAGAGCAAAGAAGAGATTTTCAACGCCGCATTTGATCGGGCAATGGCTCCGATTGTTGAGCGCCGCCGCGCGACACTCGGTGCTGGCAATATGACGGGAGCCCAAAAGCTCAAGCGACTGTACGCGCCCGAGTCTGTTGTTCCGCAAATTGAGCTATGGGCACGCATGCATCCTGCGGCAGATCCGGTAAAAAGCTCGCGTCTACTGGCGATGCAGTACCAGGGCTCGTTCGACGAGTCGGCCGATGGCTGTCTTTTGCCAGTGATCGAGGAGGGCATCGCCGACGGCTCCATTGCGTGCAAATGCCCGCGCGAAGCGGCTGAGGCCGTATCGTTGTTGGCGAATCTTTGGCTGCTGCCGCTGTTCCGTCCGCTCGAGACCAAGGATCGAATGCTCGCTCGCGCGCAATGTTTGGCGCAGATGGCGGCCGCGGTGGGGCTCGATTTGGGTAATGAAGTGCTCCAGACAACGGCTCAGATTTGGGACGTATGGAACCGTGCTGGGTGGTAATATAGATACTGACGGTATGTAATTGATTTGTAAGGGTAGCCACGGCTGCCCTTTTCAAGTCATTAAATACATACTAATGGTATGTATAGGGGGCAGGCTTATGGCTGGAATGCGGAGGAGCAATGTCTCGTTGGCGCAAAAAACAGTGCGATCTATCAGGCTTTTCGGTCTTCTTGTTGCACAGCTGTGCGCGTATTCGATGTTGTCGGCACTGTGCTTTGCGTGCCCGCTTTACTTGTTCGATTGCAGCGGCTCGTCAACGTTATATGGTGCTGTCGCGGCGATAGCGTTCGTGCCGGGCGTGCTTGCGACTCCGGCTGGCGGAATCTTGGCGGATCACGGGAGACATCGCGGGGTTCTTGTGGTGCTCGGCATTGTTCTGATGGCTGCATCACTGCTGTTTATCCCCATGAAGTGTTCGCTGCCCCTTGCCGTTGTCGTGGTGGCAATACTTTGCGTCCAATATGGCATCCAATCGCTGCTGAAACCGATGCTTCAAATTGAGACGGTGCACATGATGGGCCAAGAAAAGGTTGAGCGTGCCACAGCGTTGGTCTCGCAGGTAACCATGGCGAGCAATATCTTGGGGCCTGTAGTCGGGACGGCAGTCTATGGGTGCTTTGGTATCGATGCTCTATGCGAAACCGCGGCGTTGACGTTTGCGATGTCAGCCCTGCTGTTCGGGGGCACACTCAAGCGATATGCCTCATCTGGAATGACAGGGGACAGTACGACTTGCTCGACATGCCGAAACGATTTTCGGGAGTCGATTCGGTATCTGTTGCAAAATTCATCATTGGTCGCCGTGATTTTGCTTGCGGCTATTTTGAACCTTGCGTTGGTTGGGCTAACGATTGGCGCTCCCGTTATTGTTGCAAAGCATCTCGGAATGCAGTCATCCTTTGTTGGGATTATTGAGGTGGCTATGGGCTTAGGTGGTCTTGTCGGCAGTGGTTTGGTCGGTATTTGGCCGCATCGTTTTTCCTTCAAGGGCATATGTCGATATGTTGCGATGATCTGTTTTGGAGTCGTACCGATTATTGTCACGCTACTGAGCGGTCCTGATGAATTAGCGTTTGCCGCGCTTGCGGCCGGCTCGGCATGGGTCATGGCGTGGGCAAGCATTACATCGGTTGAAATCGTTTCATTCGTTCAGCGGTCAGCGCCAAAGGAACTCTGCGGAAAAGTGCTGGCACTCGTTTATATGACGCTTTCCTGTGCAACGCCTATTGGCCAATTGGTTTACGGACTCGCATATGATCGATGGACACCGGCGATTGTATTCGCAGGCATGCTGGCGGTGCTGACGTTGACGACGGCGCTGTTTTATCGGCTGAAAAGTCGCTCGTGGCGATTGTCTTAACGCGCTGGGGCACCGTGAATTTGTGGAGGCGGTGGTACGCCGCGCCGGGACGGCATTGTTTAGGCGTGCCTCTCCTTCGTCTACAATATCGTGCAGACGAAGGAGAGGCGTGCCCATGATCAAGATGTTTGCGAGTGACTTAGACGGAACGCTGCTGAACGCCCTACACGAGGCGGATGGGACCATCCGCCGTGCCATTCGCGAGCTGACCGAAGCCGGCCTGCATGTGGTTCCCGCGACCGGGCGCTCGACGTTGCCAATCGGCGAGCATGGCTTTACGGGCCTGGCGCTTGACGCCTGCTGCTCCAATGGATCCATCGTGCGCGACAGTCATGGCGAGGTGCTCAAAACCTGGACCATTGACCCGCAGATCACCGAGGAACTGCTCAAGGAGTTTCCGGACATTTGCTTTGATTGCTCCACGCCCGATGGCATGTTCTCGAGCGGCTCGTTCGAGATGCATCAGGCGGGCTTTAAAAAGGACAGCCCTATCAAGCGTATCGTGATGCGTGGCATGCGTGCACGTGGCGGGTATCACGAGGAGCAATATTTCGACCAGTCGATCGGTGACATCCTGCGCCACGATGTGTGCAAGATCAACTGCCGCGTGACCTCGCCCGAGCTGGAGCGTGACCTTAAAGCATATTTGGCCGAGCGATCGGACCGCGTGGTCAACGCGCCGTTCGATCCGGTGATGTTCGAGATCACGGACGTGGCGTGCAACAAGGGCGAGAGCGTGGCCTGGCTGGCGGGCTACTACGGTATTGCCGAGGATGAGGTCGCGGTCTACGGCGACGGCGGCAACGATATCGCCATGCTCAATCGTTTTCGTCACAGCTACGCGACCAAAAACGCAAGCGATGCAGCCAAGGCCGCCGCGAGCGCGACTATCGGCAGTTGCATGGTCCACGCCGTTCCCAAACACATGCTCGCCACCATGCACAAGCAAAACTCCCGCACCGTCATCGAATAATGTGACAAAGGGACAGCCCCTCTGTCACATGGGAGATGCCGGCTTTTGGCGTATAGGACTGTCTCGCTTTCGCCACCAACAAATTTCGAGTTATTCGGCCTGTCGGAGGTCGTTAAATGGCTAAAGATGCCCTCTCGGGAACATTCATACCTCTAATGGTGTTTGATTCGGTGTCGTAAGTGCGCAAATGGGCATGTATGCGCTCAAATAAGGACAAAAACCCTCAGATAATCCCGGCGGTGCATTTATACAGAACTAGCAGCGTGGCCGAATAACTCGAAAAATGTAGGTGGCAGTTCGGCGACAAGCTCGGGTACGGCAAAGGAACTGTTCCTTCGCCGTACCCGAGCTCCGATCTTCTGAAATACGAACAAACATTCGCATATCTAACTGCGCTTTGATAGAATTGATACTGTTGGCGGCAGTTCCATGTGCCGGGCAACGCCCTCCATCTGATGGGAGGTGATGCCCATGACCGATTTGATTGATTTCGTGAGACTTCTGACCGCTTTGGTCTCGTTCTTCACGGCGCTTGTCGGCCTTTCCGAGGCACTCAAGCAGCGTTCGAAGCGCAACAGAAGGGGTCGCCGCCGCTAAGGCGTTGACCCCCTAATGCAAACAACGGCGCTGCCCAGCTTTGCAGAACTTGGGCTGCCGTCGACATTATTCTACCCACGAATGACATTTTGGACAATCGGTAATGCCGCTCCAAAAGCCAGGTGGGTTGTGACAAAGGGACTGTCCCTTTGTCACATCCAAAATATTGCCTTTACGTGTTGATGCACACGGTGTGCAATAATACTCGCACTGTGCAATAGCGCACAGGTTGAGTAACAAGGAGGACGCTTGTCCCAGCTCGAGAAATGCGATCGCCGGTCCCTTCGCTCGCAGCGTGCCCTTCGCCAGGCACTTGCCAGCGAGCTTGCCGAAAGCGGCGACCTTTCGCGCATTAATGTCGCGTCACTCACCGAGCGTGCCGGCCTTACGCGCCGCACGTTCTATTCGCACTACCGCGATATTCCCGACTTTATCAATCAAATCGAGGACGGCTTGCTGGCCGAGATCCGTGAGCACATTGAGCTCATCACTGCAGCTCAGCTGCCCGATCTCTATCACAACATCGATGAGCTCGAGCCGGCGCCCGGTTCGGTTGAGCTGCTGCGTTATCTTGCGGCCAACCGCGACTTAATCGGTGCGCTGCTGGGTCCGGGCGGCGACCAGGCCTTCATTAAAAGGATCATCGACACCGCGCGTGAGGCTGTGGTGCCGCGTGCGCAGACGGGCATTTTGGGCCTGGCGCTGGGCACGTTCTTTGACTACTACGTCACCTATGTCGTGAGTGCCGAGGTCGGCATGATTCAGCGATGGTTTGAGCGCGGGCTCACCGAATCGCCCGAGGCCATGGCGCGCATTATGACGGTGCTCGCTTTTGTGCGCCCTGGTGACCTGTATGGACAACCCATCGATATCAACGTGCCAGAATACGGCATGAAGCTATTGAACTTGCAGCTCGAGGACGCGGCCGACACCGCCGCAACCGTCGAGTCCAACAACTAAGAGGAGAGACAATGAGCAAACTCGTCGAGGGCATTAAGGACCGTATGGTCGCTGCCGCGCGTGAGGCTGCACCCGCCGTGGTGGATGCCGCGCAGAAGGCCGCGACCGCAGCTGCCGAGAAAGTTGCCGAGGCAGTTGCCGATGCCAAGAACGCGACAGGTGAGACGTCCGTCGCTAGCGAGCCCGCCACCGCCGAGCCCGCAGTCACCACCTCCGCCCACGCCCCCGAAGGCGCGATCTTCAACCCCGAGAACGCTCGTGGCAACCTGCATCTGGGCATCGACGTGGGCTCCACTACCGTTAAGCTCGCCGTGCTCAACGACGACAACCAGATCGTCTACGCCAAGTACCAGCGCCACCACACCGACGTTCGTGCTTGCGCCCGCGATTTGTTCGAAGGTGCTGCGACCGTGCTGCCGACGGCCCAGATGACCTGCGCCATTACCGGCTCGGGCGGCCTGCTGCTGTCCCAGTGGCTCGACCTGGAATTTGTCCAGGAGGTCATTGCCAGCAAACGCGCCGTCGAGACCCTTATCCCGGCCACCGATGTCGCCATCGAGCTGGGCGGCGAGGACGCCAAGATCATCTACTTCGACAACGGCATCGAGCAGCGCATGAACGGCACCTGCGCCGGTGGTACGGGCGCGTTCATCGACCAGATGGCAACCCTGCTGCACACCGACGCGAGCGGCCTCAACGAGCTCGCGGCCAACGCCACCACCATCTATCCCATTGCCAGCCGCTGCGGCGTTTTTGCCAAGACCGACGTCCAGCCGCTGCTCAACGAGGGTGCCCGCCCCGAGGACGTGGCCGCCTCCATCTTCCAGGCCGTCGTGACCCAGACTATCTCGGGCCTGGCGTGCGGCCGTCCCATCCGCGGCAACGTCGCCTTCCTGGGTGGCCCGCTGCAGTACCTCTCCGAGCTGCGCCACCGCTTCTACCTCACGCTCAACCTGGACGAGGAGCACCGCATTGTGCCCCAAAACGCTCACCTGTTTGTGGCGAGCGGCGCTGCCATGGCGCATGAGTCCAATAAGCTCAGCACGTTCCCGCAGCTCATCGAGGCCATCGATGCCCTGGGTGACACGCAGGGTGCCGAGGTCGAGCGCCTGGATCCGCTCTTTGCCACCGACGAGGACTTTGCCGAGTTCAAGACCCGCCACGACACCGAGGTCGTCCCCAAGGGTAAGCTCGACGGCTACACCGGCCGCGTGTTCATCGGCATCGACGCCGGTTCCACCACCATGAAGGCCGCGCTCGTGGGCGAGGACGGCCAGCTGTTGCACACCTGGTACGGCAACAACAACGGTGACATCCTGGGCACGGCCAAGGTCATCATGGCCGATTTCTACAACCACATCCCCGCCGGCTGCACCATCGGCCACGTGACCACCACGGGCTACGGCGAGGCATTGCTCATCGAGGCCCTCAAGGCCGACTCCGGCGAGATCGAGACCGTCGCGCACCTGCGCGGCGCCAAGGCATTCCTGCCCGGCGTCGAGTTTATCCTGGACATTGGCGGCCAGGACATGAAGTGTCTGCGCGTCAAGGACGGCGTCATCGAGCACATCATGCTCAACGAGGCTTGCTCGTCGGGCTGCGGCAGCTTTATCGAGAGTTTCGCCGTGTCTATGAACATGGACGTGCGCGCGTTCGCCGATGCCGCCATCCATGCTAAGGCTCCCGTCGACCTGGGCAGCCGCTGCACGGTCTTTATGAACTCGCGCGTCAAGCAGGCGCAAAAGGAAGGCGCCACGGTGGGCGACATCGCGGCCGGCCTGTCCTATTCCGTCATCAAGAACGCCCTGTTCAAGGTCATTAAGCTGCGCGACCCCAAGGAGATCGGCAGCCAGGTGATCGTCCAGGGCGGCACCTTTATGTCCGATGCCACGCTGCGCGCATTTGAGCAGCTCACCGGCGTTCATGCCGTGCGTCCCGACATCGCCGGCTGCATGGGCGCCTACGGTGCGGCCCTGCTCGCCCGCGATCGCGCCGGCGCCGACAGCACCTCGACCATTCTTTCTGCCGAGGACATCGCGCACCTTACCGTGACGCAAAAGCATGTCCGCTGCGGCCGTTGCTCTAACAACTGCCAGCTTACCGTCAACGACTTTGGCGGCGGCAGGCGCTTCATTACCGGCAACCGCTGCGAGAAGGGCGCCGGCCACAAAAAGCAGAAGACTGAGGCCCCCAACCTTTTCAAAAAGAAAAACGAGCTGCTCTTTAACCGCGAGATCCTGAGTCCCGACGAGGCCCCGCGCGGCACCGTGGGTATCCCGCGCGCACTCAACATGTACGAGAACTACCCCTTCTGGCACGCGTTCTTTACGCGCCTGGGCTTTAGCGTGCAGCTGTCCGACCAGTCGAGCAAAAAGACCTACCAGGCGGGCATCGAGTCCATGCCGTCCGAGAGCGTGTGCTACCCGGCAAAGATGAGCCACGGCCATGTGATGAACCTCATCGACCGCGATGTCGACTTCATCTGGATGCCGTGCGTTCGCTGGGAGCGCAAGGAGGATCCGACCGCCGGCAACTGTTACAACTGCCCCATCGTCATGAGCTACCCCACAGCGCTGGCGCTCAACATCGACGAGATTCGCGAACAGAACATCGAGTTCCTGTATCCGTTTGTGCCGTATCACGATAAGACCGAGCTTAAGCGCCGTCTGTACCAGGTGCTCGCCGTCGACCGTGTGGCCGATGCACAAGCCGGTCGCGGTCGCGTGCGCGGTCCCAAGATCACGCGCTCCGAGGTCGATGCCGCCGTCAACGCTGCCTTTGAGGCCGATGCGCGTTTCCACGAGGATATCCAGACCATGGGCGAGGAGGCCCTTAAGTGGGTCGAGGACCACGGCGGCCACGGCATCGTACTCGCCGGCCGTCCTTACCACAACGACCCCGAGATCAACCACGCCCTTCCTGAGCTTATCTCGAGCTTTGGCTTTGCGGTCTTTACCGAGGATTCGCTCGCGCATCTGGTGAAGCCCGAGCGTCCGATTCGCGTCGTCGACCAGTGGATGTACCACAGCCGTCTGTACGCCGTTGCCCGTTTTGTGACGATGCGCAACGACCTGGACCTGATCCAGCTCAACTCTTTCGGCTGCGGCCTGGACGCTTTGACCACCGACCAGGTGCAGGAGATTCTGGAAGCCAGCGGCAAGATCTACACCGTGCTCAAGATCGACGAGGTGTCCAACCTGGGCGCCGCGCGCATCCGCATCCGCTCGCTCATGGCGGCGCTCAAGGACCAGGAGGCCGAGCGCTTGGCCGAGGCCACGGCCGCGGGCGAGGCCTACGAGCAGGGTGATGCTGCGCCGGTGGCGCCTTCCACGGATGCCCCCGCATTCGCGAGCCGTAAGTACACGTTCGAGGCACAGCGCGAGGGCGCCTCGACCGCGTGGCCCAAGGTGCCCTTTACCGAGCAGATGCGCGACGAGGGCTACACCATCCTGTGCCCGCAGATGGCACCGATTCACTTTGACCTGGTCAAAGAGGTGTTCCGCGGTGCCGGCTACAACCTGGAGCTGCTGCCCTCGACCGATCACGACGCCGTCGAGGCCGGCCTGCGCTACGTGAACAATGACATTTGCTACCCGTCGATCCTGGTAACGGGCCAGATCATGGAGGCCATCGAGAGCGGTCGTTACGACCTGTCCAAGACGGCCGTGGTTATCAGCCAGACCGGCGGCGGTTGCCGTGCCACCAACTACATCGCGCTCATCCGCAAGGCGCTGCGCGAGAGTGGCCACCCCGAGATCCCGGTGATCTCGCTTTCGGCCGTGGCGCTCGGCGAGGACAACCCCGGCTTCAAGATTACGCCGGCGCTGCTTAAGCAGGCCGTGTACGCGGTGCTCTTTGGTGACGTCATGATGCAGATGCTCTACCGCTGCCGCCCGTACGAGGCCACGCCCGGCGCTGCCAACGCACTCTACGAGGAGTACATGGCGCGCGCCCGCAAGCTGGCGCCTAAGTTCAACCGTCACAACTACACCAAGCTGTGCCGCGAGGCCATCCACGCGTTCGACACCATGCCGCTTGTGGGCGAGGGCACCAAGCCGCGCGTGGGCGTGGTCGGTGAGATCTTGGTCAAGTTCCACCCCACAGCCAACAACCACGTGGTCGATGTGATCGAGCGCGAGGGCTGCGAGGCCGTGGTGCCGGGCCTGCTCGACTTCTTCCTGTACTCCATGAGCAACGCCGAGCTGCAGAAGGACGAGTTGGGAAGCTCCGCTACCACGCGCGCTGGTATGCAGGCGCTCATCAAACTCGTGGACTGGATGCGCACGCCGGTGGAGGAGATGCTCGAAAAGTCCCGCCGCTTTGAGGCGCCCGAGCGCATCGGCACCATGGCCGACAAGGCCCGCACGGTGCTTTCGGTGTGCAACAACATGGGCGAAGGCTGGCTGCTCACGGCCGAGATGCTCGATCTGATCGATCACGGTGCGCCCAACATCATCTGCACGCAGCCCTTCGCGTGCCTGCCCAATCACGTGGTGGGCAAGGCCGTGATCAAGGAGCTGCGCCGTCAGCATCCCGAGAGCAACATCGTCGCGGTGGACTATGATCCTGGTGCGTCCGAGGTCAACCAGCTCAACCGTATTAAGCTCATGATCAGCGTGGCCAAGGAGAACATGCGCGCCGGCAAGGGCTTTAAGCTCGAGAAGGTGGCACCGCTCGCGATGGACGAGGTCACCGGCCAGATGCGCGCCCACGATGGCTGCGTGAGCTGCGACTCGGTGAGCGAGGAGACCGTGGCATCGGTCGCCAAGCGCCTGGGACGCGGTGTGAAGTAGCTAAATTATTCCGACGCTAACAGCGGCTTGCCGAAATAATGTGTGAGGCGCGGTGGCGGCCATCTGGCTGTCGCCGCGCCATCTTTCTCTGGCTTGGTCTGGGGCGGTGCTGACAATGAATGGTGCGGTCAGTGCTCGGCTCAACCCGCTGAGAAGGTGGGGCTGAGCCATATATTTCGGAAGTGGGGCACAGGCTTGCGGGTGGTGAGTGGGTCACTGATTTGGCAAGAGTCTGTCAGGCCCTCGTTGTTTTCTCTCGGAATACTTCAAAATACATGGGCTGACCCACGCTTCTGTTCTGGCGGAATACACTGCTGTTTTGCATGGAATTAGCATGCTCGTCATATTCAGCTGGAAAGGTCTCCTCTTTCAGCGCTTTTTAAACATCGAGAGAGCTGGCGTGCCTCAAGTTGAATGCAGCTTATCGCGTGATGAGTCTGCGCTTGGGTATCGTTTGAATTTGAAACGCAGTAAAAAGGGATTGATATTCTGTCTTGTTCGCTTAGGCAAACGATTTTTGCTGGATAGCCTATCCTGAATTGAGACGCTTGTGAGGCTATGGTCAGAATAATCCCATGCTTATGAATCAGAAAATCGGACAAATTTTGCTGGTCTGCTAAGTTAATATTCTCGTAGGAAGGGGAAAGGCCCAGATGGTTAAATACTGAGTTTATTCTCTTTCGACAATATCGAATGTCACAGGTGTTTGCAATTGGATATCGAGCCACCGCGTTTAGATTTGCCGTTGCGCGACTGGCTAATGGGTGGCTGCTTTCAACTAAGAGGTTGACTTCGGCATTCAATAAAAAATGTGATTCAAAAAGATTGGTGTCTACTTGTCCAGCGACAATTGCAATGTCGATTTGTCTGTCAAGTAGAAGGGATAAACACGTTCCGCCGTCGTCATATCTGGAAACAGTAAACTTACCGCCCTTATACTTTTTCGAAAGCCTGTTCAGTGTGGGCTGGTTGAACCAGCTTGCGAGTATTGGTGCTAGTCCGACTGCAACGCGTGTCAAACGTGTCTGGCTTATTTTTATCTTTTCACGCGTGATTTGCGCATACGCTTGAATTCCCTCAACTGAAGCTAGTACATCTAATGCTATAGGAAGGATTTCCTCTCCATAGTTTGTTAGATGTAGAATGCTGCCTCTTTTTTCGAACAGCTTCAGACCAAGTTCAGATTCCAATGCTCGAATGCCTTTTGAAACAGCTTGCGGCGAAACGCTTAATATAGTTGCTGCATCCGAGTAATTCTGATAATCAAATACCTTTATGAAATACTGCAGCTGAACAACATTCACCAGAATTTCCTTAGGTTGAATTTTAAATCAGTCTAAGTGTAAATTAAATAATGTTAAACAAGGCAAACAAATTGTTTCATCTAGTACAAAAAGTTATCAAACAGCTTTTGACTTTTTGACCAAAGTATAACTAGGCCTAGAACGAGAAAGGAGCCATTGTGGATTGGATACAGCCAACTCAAACACCTAACGATATTGCTTTGCTATCAAGTTGGTGTCCTTGTCAGGGCGCAAAATGTCAAGGGCGCTGTAATCCCTGGGGGATGTGTGCCGTGTACACGGGCGGGAATTGCCGCGCATTTCAACATTGCGGTATACACGTTAGCTAGGAGCTCCGATGGAATATATTCAAAAGCCAGTGAATACTCAGATGCCTGCTTCGTCTCGAGATATTTCTACGTGTGTGTCCTGTGCAGCACATATTTGTTGGAGTTATTCAGGGGGAGGACCGTGTGGCCTGAGGATCTGCATTACCAAATTTTGTGGCTGGAATTACTCCTAATGGCAGGTTGAAATATTGAAATATGCAACGGAGTAGAAATGAAACAGTCTCGCTTTAATGTAATCGATAAAGGGAATCAACCTACGCTGGCATATAACTCGTACTCTGGTGCAATCGTTGCGTTGGATGCAGAATACGAGAAGGGGCTTTTTGAGAATGGAGCTAATTGCCCTTCGGAAATTGTCGATAATTTGACGGACGCGGGGTTGTTGGTTCCCGACGGACTTGACGAGATCGAACATTTAAAAGAGATATCGTTGGCCTGTCGCATGCAATCAAAATCACTTTCATTTACGATAGCCCCGACATTGAATTGTAACTTCAGATGTCCGTATTGTTATGAGAACGGCAAGCGTTATGGCTCAATGAGCGACCGATGCGTCGATCAGGTAATAAAGCATATCAATGGCATGGTTATAGACAATCAGGCGGAAAGTTTGCAGATTGCCTGGTATGGCGGCGAGCCTTTATTGGCGATTGAGACTGTGGAGAAGATTACGCGCGGAATCCGAAGTGATGAAATCTTATTTAACGCCAGCATGGTGACCAATGGCTATTTCTTAGATGGGAAAACGGCGGAGTTGCTTGCAAAAAATGGGGTTACGCACGTTCAGGTAACTGTCGATGGTCCGCCTGAGATACACAATCGAAGAAGATGTCTTCCTTCTGGCGGCGATACGTTCAACCGTATTATTGATAACGTAAAAAGGGCTAGTGCGTACTTTGATGTCATCTTAAGAGTCAATGTTGATCCGTCGAACGGTGATCAGATTGATCGTTTGGTTGATTCGCTTGATCGTAAAGGTCTTCGTAATAAAGTAAAACTATATTTAGCGGCAGTAGATGATATAAATGGGACGTGCGCTAACTCTCCATGCTATTCAGAGGATGAATTTGCTTCGATTGAAGCATCCTGTCTGTCTCGCTACAAAATGACAGGGTACATGGATCCATTTCTTCCAGGCTTTAATCCGACCATATGCGGAGCCGTCAATAAATATTCAGAAGTTATTGGACCAGACGGTTCCTTATATAAATGCTGGAATGAAATAGGATATTCCGACAGAAGCTATGGGAGCATCTTTGAAAATGTAACGAGTAGCGCATCCGAAGTTTCCATATGGAATGCTTACGACTTTTGTTCAGATTCAGAATGCCTTAACTGCTCACTTCTTCCTATGTGCATGGGTGGCTGTCCCTTCACCAGGCTGTATGAAAAAAAGACAAGCTGTGTATCCGCAAGAAAGAACTGTATAAAAGTAATGAGGGCGGCCTATGATCTCAAGCATAAGAAGTGATGCGGATTCAACGGCGATCTTCGACTATCTGCCATATTTCAGACTTGGGTTTTCTTCCCAATTGCTTCTGGTTATAGCCTTTACGTTGTGCTTAATAATATCTGGAATGATGGCCTCTGTATCCCCGCTGCTCACGAGCGCTCTGGTTGATAATATATCTAAAAAAGCTCCTTATGGTGCTATTATGATTGACAGTGCGTTAATTGGTTTCGCGGCATTAATCGATATTGTTGTCAGCTATTTAAGCACCCTTCTTTCAATGCGGATAACGACCGTGGCTGCATTCTCGATTGCTCGAAGAAAAATCGATGAGCTCGTGCGGATGCCTTTTGAGTTGTTTTTTGAGCAGGAGTCTGCTGAAAAAACTCAACAGATTTGTTCAGATGCCAATACTGTGGCGTCCTTCGGATTGTCGATGCTCCAGACGGTACTCCTTGCGATTGTCCAGCTAGGTATCAGTTTATTTTTTCTCTATGGATGTTCCACAGCGCTCTTTTGGGTTTCCGTGACATTTTGCATCTTGTATGCAATTGCATATGCTTCATTTAAAAAACCGCTTTTTGTTTCAGGTCTGACCTTTAAGGAAGAGCAGTCCCTGTATTTCGGAAAAGTGGAATCCCTACTTGCGCATCAGAGATTTTTGTATGTTAATGCGCTGTTCGAAAGAGCATTGAAATCCATAGATAGCTATTTTTCGTCTTTGCTGCACGCCGGAGTCGCCTATCAAAGTGTCGTTTCGAAATTTCAGGCAACTGATTCCTTTGCTGCGGCTGTGTCCCAGGTGACCATTCTTTTGATTTCGGCTTTTTATGTAATGCATGGAAGCATGAGTGTAGGCCAACTTGTTGCTGTTTCGAGCTACATGGCTTTAATGCTATCTGCCGTGAGGTCAATCTACGGTATAGGTAGCAGCGCACAAGACTGCTTCTCATCGATATCCCGTCTAAATGCCTCTAAATTGCCTTCGGCTGCTGCTGGAGAGGAGCTCTTGGAGATCGATTACATCGAACTGCATAATTTCGGCTTTACATTAAATGGAAAGTGTCTCTACAGCAACTTGAATGTCAGGTTTGAAAAAGGAAAGCTCTATGCTCTTGTAGGGATTAATGGCTCGGGCAAAACGACCCTTGCGTACTTATTGATGGGTTGTTTCAATTCGGATTACGTTGGGACTATTTCCTACAACGGTAAGGCCCAAGAAGAAATCAACTGTGAGCTCCTTAGGCAGAAGCTAGTTTCGTTTGCTGAACAAACTCCGATATCAGTAAAGGATATTCTTTGCGATAGAAACTTTCCTTCTATCGAAAGGAAGAGGTGCGGAGGAATGTCTCCCGGGGAACTGGAACAACTGGAAATTAGGCGGGTCTTAGAAAAGAAGGCAGACGTCTATTTATTCGATGAGCCAACAGCATCACTCGATATTGCTCATAAAGAAGCTCTGATAAAAGCTATGAAGGAAATGCGAAAGCACAAGATTGTCATTGCAATTACACACGATATGGACCTAATAGATGCTAGTGATGAGGTGGTAGAGCTTGGGAAAAGCGACTGAAATAATGCGCCTGGGGGCACGTTATCTACTGGGCACGATGGTTGCTAGCGTGCCGTGGGCTATTTGGGTTATTACAAAAGGATCCCCCGCTTGGCTGTGCTCTACAGGGGCGCTCTTTTGTGCGTTGGTAGTCTATCTTTTTGCAACTCGGGGCGCTGTTTCTTGTGATAAGCCCAAACGGCGTGGGATTCTTTTGGGATGGCAGTTCATTTTCATCGTATTTATTATTATGGCCTCTATGCTCGATATAGGTGGAAAATCAATATCCAGATGGGTATTGGTCTGTTCGGTCTCAGTTTTGCATGAGCTGTTATTTAGGTACGTATTTTTATTTGAATGCACAATCGTCGGAATAGTTCGGCCGTTTTGCATAAGGGCATTTATACAGTCGATGCTATGGTCATTGCTTCTCGTGACTCAACAGTGTTTAATCGGGGCACCCACAAATTACATCATTGCAATGATGGGGGGCTATCTTTGTCTGGGCCTTATTTTTGCGCTGCTCGTGCGAAAAACAGGGACAGTGTGTCCGTCTCTTTTAGCCATGATGTCTCTGGATTTTATCAACATCCTAGCTCTTTGAGTTACGGACAAAATCTTCAAAATCTTCAGGTGTTGGCACCATGGCAGATAAAGCCCGCACAGTGCTTTCGGTATGCAATAACATGGGCGAGGGCCGGCTGCTCACGGCCGAGATGCTCGACCTAATCGATCACGGTGCGCCCAACATCATCTGCACGCAGCCCTTCACCTGCCTGCGATTCGGTTAGCGAGGATGCCGTGGCATCGGTCGCCGAGCGTCTGGGGGCGGCATTAAGAAGTAACATGCCTGCTTTAGGCTGGTATGAGAAAAACGGGTGGCAGCCATACCGGCTGCCATCCGTTTTTACTGGATACATGTTGCGTAATTGGCCTTGTCGGCACCTTTCGCGGACTCGGATTTCGGAAGTGCGGTGAAAAACTCCGATTCTCCGAGCACACTGCTCTTTTGCACCCTTGTGACCTGCGGTTTTGTTGCTAAAAAAGTCGGTCTGGTCGGCGGGGCTCAGTTTTTCACCGCACTTCCGAAAACCGCGGTCTCGCAATATGAAAAATGGCCTCCATAACTCTGGGTTAATGGATAAGTGTGGCCTTTCGCCGTATATCACTGTCCGTTTATGGAACCTATCTCCAACGAGTCGTAGCCATAGGGTTTAATGTTAGAAACACATAGTTGCCGGCGGGCCGCGGGCGACGTTCCCCCTGATATCGGAGGTTCCAGGTATGTTTCGCGCTCCGTTAAACAACTATCGATTGGGCTAACATGGGCCGCCGTGCTATTTCGATAACCCTTGCAGTGATCTGCCTGGCTGTGCTCCTGGGCGCTACAGGGCTGTTTGCTATAAGCCGAGAAACGTCCTATATGCAGGAATGCGCTTCCGAAGGGTTTGCCATTGATGGTTACTATCGGGATGACAAAACGAGTCGGGAAACCCTGGCTTTTCTTGAGGAGGACAACTGTCGATGGCAGCTGGTCGATCAAGACGGAATCTGCACAGACGGGCAGTTTAAGCGTACGGATGACCCCAACATCCTGATATTAAAGAAGGAAAACGGCGAAGAATTCGGCACGATTCACGTTGCGTATATATCGCGCCGACGCAATCAGGGGCAGCTCTATCTATTTAGAGATAGCAAAGTGACCCGATTTTATCAGGTGAGCACCAAACCTGCGTTTATGGTGGAGTCTGGCGATGTCGATGCGGACGTCTGATTCACGGCAATAAAACAGCGAGCGGGGCGCGGGTGAACTGCACCCCGCTGTTTGCTCGTGTCCGTATCGCGTCTGCGTCTCGTCGTAACTTGCGTCCGTGCGCGCATTCATCCCGCGCCGGTATCACTTCACATCGAACTCCACGCGATCGAGTTCGGGCACATTGAGGTCGATGAGCTTGCGAGCGACGTGGCGGTCGTGCGCCCCGAGTGCCTCGCTTGTCGTCACATGGGCGACAATCTCGCGCTCGACGATGCCTTCCTCGTCACCTTCGGTAGCCGAGGTCTCGACGGCGACGGTGTAATCCTTAAAGCCTGGCAGCACCGCGGCAAGTTCGCGCGTAGTTTCGGTGACACCGTAGCCGTCCTGCACGCCGGTCTGCGCCGAGCCAATGGACCCCGCCGTCATAACGATGCAGGGGATGGCAAAGATGGCCGTTCCCACGATGATGCGGCGGCGCACTTTGCGTGACAGCTCGTCGACCTCGGTGTCTTCCTCAGCGGTCACAATACCGTCGCCGTTCAGGTCGCGCTTGAGCGGCACGCGCAGAAGAAGCAGCACGGCTTCGGCAGCCAGTGCGATAAAGACCACGTTGATGCCAAACTCGTAGAGCGCCGAGAGAAACAGCGATCCGCTTGCGATGGCGATGCCGTAGCCCGCCGCGCACAGGGGCGGCATGAGCGCGGTCGCCACGGCCACGCCGGCGATGAGCGTGGCGGGTTCCTGGTCGCGTGAGTTGCCCAGCCCGCCTGCAAAGCCGCCTGCGAGTGCGACGGTAAGGTCCCAGACGGTGGGTGTCGAGTTGTCGATGATGGCGGCCGTGGTGGTGCCAAGGGGCGAGAGCTTAAAGTACAACGTGGACGTGACCAGGCAAAAGGCCATCTGAAGCGCGAGGCTGGCGACGGCCTCGACGGCAATCTCGCGGTCGAGCGTGGCGATGCCGTATGCCATGGCAAGGACCGACCCCATGAGCGGGCAGATGAGCATGGCGCCCACGATGGCAATGTCCGAGTCGATATCGAGGCCGATGCTCGCGATCAACATGGCAATGATCAGGATGCATAAGTGTGAGCCAGTCAGGCGCGCCCCGTTTACAAAGCGCTTGCGAATCACGTGATAGGGCGCGCGTCCCTCGCGAATGTTGAATGCCTGCTTTAGAAAGCGGCTTGCGTTCTCCATGGCCTCGCTGTGGGCGGGGCGGATGCCATGGCGCCGATGATGGCGCTCGCGCAGTCGCTTGATCTGTTGTTTATCGAGCTCCATGTCCACCTCGTTCCAGCGCGGTCCGCGCAACGCGCCCGTTGTCCTAACTCTACACCGTGGCGGGCGGGGTGTCTGTTGGATGCGGAATCCGATAGGGCGGATGACGCGGGAGCAAATGCAAATCACAGGCTCAATTCGATCCCGCAAGAATATGATGCGCCAGCTCCTACATATGTGACGAAATTGTGAAGCACGAGAGCGCGAATTTCAAAAAAACCGCCGGTGACCAATGTTGCGCAACAGAATTCAAAAATCAGCTCCTACATTTTGAAGCGTATGGATACATCCGTGTCAAAGGGAGAAAGCCATGGCAAACTACAGCCCACAACACTTTGAGCCTCGGGCTAAGGCCGTCAACGTCAAGGGCGTTGCCAACCGCGCCGTCGCAACCGTTTTGACGGCGGGCCTCATTGCTCAGCCGCTTATGTCGCCGCTGGCGGCAATCGCCGCACCGTCAACCGATAACGGCGATTCTGTTCAGGGGGGTGTTCCTATAGTTTTGTCAACTGGGAAATGCTCTCCGTGCGACCGAATCGCGGCATGCTGACGCCAAGCCATTAGGCCGGTGGGCTTCAGTCTGCTCGGTGCGTTTCGGCTAGGCTGCGTAAGGCACCCTGTCTCGCATTACCGCGTAGATGACCTTCAGTCTCTTTCGCGCCAGCG
>UQRW01000006.1 GCA_900543515.1 uncultured Collinsella sp. | reverse complement strand
TTGCTCGACCGACTCACACACTTTCCCTCAGCTTATGGTCCCGAGAGGTTATCCGAAGGCCCGACCGCCGGGAGGGATTTCTTCTGAGCGATCCCGCAGCGCGAAGCGCGAGGACCAGCGAAGAAGAAACCCCGCAGGCGGTCGGGCCGGTGGGAAGGATGGCCTTTCGACCTACTCTTTCTCGACCGCGCGCATGATCGCCTTGTAGATCTCCATAAGCGGGATGATCAGGAAGGCCAGACCCAGCGCGGCAAGAACGCCCTTGAGCTCAAGCGTCACAGGGCCGAAGAACATCTCGGCAAGCGTCGGCTGCACGGTCACGATCACCGTCAGCACCAGTGCCAGCGCGGCGGAAGCCCACAGCCACTTGTTCTGCTTCTTCATGGTGAACAGCGACGCACGACGGCTGCGCATATTGAAGCAGTGGAAAATCTCGACCATGTTGAGCGTGATGAACGCCATCATCACGCCTTCCTCGTCGGCATTGCCGGCGATCATATCGGCGATGTGGATGTAGCCCATGTCAAAGTACACGCCCACAAAGAAGCTCGCCAGCACCAGCACGGTGATGATCAGGCCCTGGACCACGCAGTCCAGACCCATATGTCCGGCAAAGACGCCGTCCTTGGCGTTGCGCGGCTTGCGCTTCATGATGTCGCCCTCGGCATCCTCCATGCCCAGCGCGAGCGCGGGGAAGCAGTCGGTGACCAGGTTCACCCACAGCAGCTGCACCGGCTGAAAGATGGTAAAGCCGATGAGCGTGGCGATAAACACCGAGAACACCTCGGCAAGGTTGGCCGAAAGCAGGAACTGGATGACCTTGCGGATGTTGTCGTAGATGCGGCGCCCCTCTTCGCAGGCACCGATGATGGTGGCGAAGTTGTCGTCGGCAAGTACCATGTCGGCGACGTTCTTGGTGACGTCGGTACCGGTGATGCCCATGCCCACGCCGATGTCGGCGCGTTTGATGGACGGGGCGTCGTTGACGCCGTCGCCCGTCATGGCCACGATCTGGTCGCGTGACTTCCATGCCTCGACGATGCGGGTCTTGTGCTCGGGCTGGACGCGGGCGTACACGCCGTAGTCCTCGATGTGCGCGTCGAGCTCCTCGTCGCTCATGCGATCGAGGTCGGCACCGGTGATGGCATGGCTGCGATCGGTGACGATGCCCAGCTGCTTGGCGATGGCCACGGCGGTGTCGATGTGGTCGCCCGTAATCATGACGGTGCGGATACCGGCGTCGTGCGCCTCGCGGATGGCGTCGGCGACCTCGGGGCGGACCGGGTCAATCATGCCGGACAGGCCGCAGAAGACCAGGTCATGCTCGAGCGCGGCGGGGCTGCAGTCGGCCGGGACCTCGGTGTAGGTGCGGCTCGCCAGCGCCAGCACGCGCAGGGCCTCGTCGGCCATGGCCTTGTTGGCGGCCACGAGCTCGGCGCGACGCTCCTCGGTCAGGGGGACAACCTTGTCGCCCTCGTAGATATGGGTACACAGGCCGATCACCACGTCGGGCGCGCCCTTGGTGTACTGCTCGTACTCGCCGTCCAGGGTCTCGACGACCACGGACATCATCTTGCGGCCCGAGTCAAACGGGGCCTCGCCCACGCGCGGATGCTCGGCAGTCAGGCCAGTGAGCCCCGCCTTGCCGGCATCGTTGACGAGCGCACACTCGGTCGGCTCACCCACAGCCTCGCCCAGTTCCTCGTCCCACTGGGCGTCGGAGCACAGAGCCATGCCGGCCAGGAACTTCTCCTTAGGCGCAGCGAGCTCGTGCTTGACGACGGTCATCTTGTTCTGGGTGAGGGTACCGGTCTTGTCGGAGCAGATGGTCTGTGTGCAGCCAAGGGTCTCGACGGCGGAAAGCTTGCGGATGATTGCCTGGCGCTTGGCCATCTTGGTCACGCCAAGCGACAGCACGATGGTCACGACGGCGACCAGGCCCTCGGGGATGGCAGCGACGGCGAGCGAGACGGCGACCATAAAGGTATCGAGCAAGGCTGTCGGGTCGGTGAGGACGTTGCCCACGCCGTGACGGATGATGTCGACGCCAAAGATGACGACGCAGATGACGATAACCATGATGGTAAGGATGCGGCTGAGCTCGGCGAGCTTCACCTGCAGCGGCGTGAGCTCTTCCTTGGCCTCGGCCAGGGCGCCGGCGATCTTGCCCATCTCGGTGTTCATACCGGTGCCGACCACGACGGCGCGACCGCGGCCGTATACCACGGTGGAACCCATGTAGCACATGTTCTTGCGGTCGCCGAGCGGCACGTCGTCGATGCCGGCGGCGAGCTCAATGACGTTGGCATGCTTCTCGACGGGCACGGACTCGCCGGTAAGGGCGGCCTCCTCGATCTTCATCGTGGCGCTCTCGAGCACACGGCAGTCGGCCGGGACGGAGTCGCCCGCCTCGAGCATGATCACATCGCCGGGCACGAGCTCGGCGCTCGGCAGGTGCACGAGCTTGCCGTCGCGCAGCACCTTGGACTGCGCCGCGCTCATCTCCTGCAGGGCCTCGAGGGCCTCCTCGCTTTTAGCCTCCTGAACCACGCCCAGCACCGAGTTGACGATAACGACGAACATGATGATGGCGACATCGGCAAAGTCCGCCTCGCCCTTGACCATGCCCGTGAGCGCGCTGATGACGGCGGCAACGATCAGCATGATAACCATGGGGTCGGCCATCTGCTCAAAGAAGCGCTTCCACAACGGCGTCTTCTCGGCTTCCTCGAGCTTGTTAGGGCCTGTCTTGGCGAGGCGCGACGACGCCTCGTCGTTGCTCAGGCCGAGGTTCTCATCGACACCTTGGTCGCTGAGTACCTCCGCCGCGGCGGACAGGTATTCCTTTTGCATATAGAGTCCCCTCCTGGGATTCGGGCCACTCAGCAGATTGATGCCCGATCATAATTCCCAGGAGAAGGGCAAGGGCTCATCAAGGCTGCCGTGCTGAGCGGCAGTTGATAGTGGGGCTATGGTACCCCAAAGCGGCGCGTCTAGCCAAAACATTCCAATTGGAAACACGGCTCGAGTGCAACGATGCAGACCGTGTGATGCTCAACATTGATAAAACGGTTTTTCTTCGGTGCATCATCAAACTGAAATATCGCCCAGATAGCAGCGGTCAGAACGGTTGGTAAAGATTTTTCATATACCGTTTTTACCGCAAAAAATGAACTTCTAATTCGGCATACGGTCGATTTTTTGAGGTATTCGGTCGGCATTTCGTTATAATCATCTCGGTTTAATTTCTTATGGTTTATCTATCAGCGCAAGACGATGTCAGATGGAGGTCTGAATGTACAAGCGCACCAAGATTGTATGCACCATGGGTCCCGCCTGCGATAGCGACGAGACCATCCGCGAGATGATCAAGGCGGGCATGAACGTCGCCCGTTTTAACTTCTCGCACGGATCCTACGACGAGCACCACGGTCGCATCGAGCGCGTCCGTCGTATTTCCAAGGAGCTCGGCATGCCCGTCGGCATCCTGCTCGACACCAAGGGCCCCGAGGTCCGCACCGGCCTTTTGGTCGACGGCAAGAAGGTTGCCGTCAAGACCGGCGACAAGATCGTCGTCACCGCTCAGCCCACGTCCGAAGATTTCCACGGCACCTCTGAGCACATCTCCCTCGACTACCTGGCTCTGCCCTCCGAGGTCGAGAAGGGCTCCCTTATCCTGATCGATGACGGTCTGGTTGCCCTCGAGGTCGAGTCCGTCGACGGCCAGGACATGACCTGCGTCGTTAAGAACGACGGCCTGATCGGCGAGCGCAAGGGCGTCAACATGCCCAACGTCAACATCTCGCTGCCCGCCATCACCGAGCGCGATCGTCAGGACATCCTCTTTGGCCTGACCGAGAACATCGACTACATCGCCGCTTCCTTCATCCGTGACGGCGAGTCCGTCCGCGGCATCCGCGAGCTTTGCCGCGAGAACGGCGGCGAGCACGTGACGATCTTCCCGAAGATCGAGTGCGCCCTGGGCGTCGAGAACTTCGACGAGATTCTCGAGGCTTCCGACGGCATCATGGTCGCCCGTGGCGACCTGGGCATCGAGATCAAGCCCGAGCTCGTTCCGCACATCCAGAAGGAGATCATCGCCAAGTGCAACGCGGCCTACAAGCCCGTTATCACCGCTACGCAGATGCTCGACTCCATGCAGGAGAACCCGCGCCCGACGCGCGCCGAGGTTGCCGACGTTGCTAACGCCATCTACGACGGCACCGACGCCGTTATGCTCTCTGGCGAGTCCGCTGCCGGTAAGTACCCGGTCGAGGCCGTTAAGATGCAGGCCAGCATTGCTCTCGAGACTGAGAAGTACCTCCCGGCTCACGCTCCGCTCGAGGTTCCGGCTGACGCTCACGGCACCCGCGTCGTCAACAACGTTGTGGGTATGTCCGCTGTGAACATGGCTACCACCGTTGGCGCCAAGTGCATCACCGTGCCGACGACCACCGGTCGTACCGCTCGCCTGATCTCGCACTTCCGTCCCAACATGCCGATCTGCGCGTTCTCCCGCCACGAGTGGGCCGTCCAGCAGATGATCATGTACTGGGGCGTTATCCCGCACCAGGCCGAGATTACCCAGGGCACCGTCAACGGCACGATCGTCAAGGCGATCGAGACCGCTAAGGAGCTCGGCTACGTCGAGGCCGGCGACCTGACCGTCGCCACCGCCGGCGATCCCCGCATGAGCGTCCAGCTCGAGGACAAGGTCTCCTCGACCAACGTCGCTTACGTCGCTCAGGTGCGCTAAAACGCACTTGCAAGCACGCTTGCATTGCAAAGGGCCCGGAAGGCTTTGCCTTCCGGGCCCTTTTTCTGTGCCAATGCCGGCGCACAGCAAAACACGCACTCATTTCTTTACCAAAAGTGCGAAATCCACCCTTCGAGGCCCATAAAATAAAGTCCCAAGCGCTAAAAGTGTTCGCCCGGTGGCAAACCCACACCTTAACCGACACTGCTAAATCGTTTTAGCAAGAGTCAGATCGACCTGGTTTTCGGAAGTGCGGGGAAAAATTGCTTACCTCCGAGTACAAGCCCTTTTATTTCAACAAAACCCCTGATAAAGTTGGCTCAAATACCGCTTGTGCTTTGCCTGTTTGTCTTTTTCCCCGCACTTCCGAAACCGATAGCTTTTCTAGCCCAAACTACGCTCAAACGATCGGATCGCTATGTCATTTCTTGCCTGCGGACCCACGGCTTTTCAGTACTATCGCATCCCGCCCCAGATACTGGGACTCTATCCGGCAATCCTGCCGCCCGACCATGACCATCGCTTGGTACACTACTCAAAACAACCAGTATTTAAAGACTTGCTCGGCACACCAGTTTGGAGATTCGTGGGCGAAAGAAAACAGCGCGCGAACGGAAAGCTATTTCATAGCCGTCTGCTAACCCAAGAGCCGCCTCCTGGGTCGTTTAGGCAGACTGAGCATGGGTTTGATGTCACTTCACCGGAGTTCACGCTGCTCAGCCTTGCCACGCAGGTCTCACGCAGCCAGTTACTCATGGCTTGCTACGAGATGTGCGGCTCCTTTGCAGTGTTTAAGCCCTGCGAGCGAACGCAACAACAACTCGATGAAGCTATTTCGCTTAAGCTCATTCCGCCCAGCTGCGGCTGGGAGCGAGTTGACGACACCAAGGGCAATGACACCAACTTGTGGAAGCGCACGCCGCTTCTTACCGCAGCGGATATCGCCGCGTTCGCCAAGCAGGCCGCAGGCCTGCGCGGCGTTAAGCAGCTCCGCTGGGCCGCCGAACGCATGACAGGACAGACCGCCTCGCCCTTTGAAGTCCAGACGTCAATTCTCATCTCGCTCCCCCGCGATGAGGGCGGTCTGGGCATCGACATCACCAATAACGCGCGCATCCCGCTCAGCGAAGCCGCGCGTTCGCTGTATGACAAAACCTGCTGCTACGCCGATATCCTCATCGAAAGCGCCACCGACAGCATGGGCGTCATCCTTGAATGCCAAGGCCGCTCCGCCCACGACAGCGAAGCCGCGAGCCTCTCCGATGCCGAGCGCGCCACCGCACTCACAAGCATGGGCTACGACGTCATCCAAATTACCTATGACCAGATCAAGGAGAAGAAGAGCTTCAACCACATAGCCGAGCTCATCCATAAAAAGGCTGGGCTTCCCTACACCCCAAAGACTAAACAGGAGCGCACTGCCGAAGATGCCCTGCGGCAAGAGCTACTTGTCGATTGGGTTGAGCTATTCACTGCCGGGCCGGCCAGCTAGCAGCTAGCAATCAGGGGCAGCGCAGACACATCGGGCGATTCGACACGGGCGGCAAAACCCGCCTCGGTTAGCTCGACGACCTCGGTAAACGTTGCATCGAAAAACTCCTCGGTTAGCAAGCGATACGGCGGATGATCGGGCTCGCCGGGGTTTTCGCGTACAATCTCGTGCATAACGCCGATGGTCTTGAGCACATACTCCTTATGGATGGGATACTGACCAAAACGCGTCGCCGCAGTATAGAGGCGATCGGTCGCGCGCGGAATCGAAACAATGCTGAGCGTCTTGCCAAACCAGTCAAAGTCGCCTTGCTTTTTAATGCGGAATTCCTCGCACGGCTTGCCGCCGTGCGCCTCCAGGTACTGGTTCACGCGGGTATTCCACACAGTATCGGCCACAAGGTGAGACCAAACGCCCAGCGTCAGATCGAGCAGCGACTGCGCCACGTCATCGGGCGCGAGCGAAAACTCACAGGCGCCGGGGCCGGCAACCGGCTCGGCGTCCTTGTAACGTTGGGGATAATGCACCCGATTGAGTCGCTCGCGTTCCTCGACAATCGAGGTGGCCTCAGCAGGTTCGCCCGCGGGTGCGCCTTTAAGCAACGGTGCCACATAGGTATCCCAGAACTCATGTTCACGAGGCTTAGGGATGGGCTCAGGCTTGGCAAAGTGCGTAATGCGGTACGGGATGGGATCGGCGATGCCAGGGACCATATAGCCCACGAAGATATCCGGAACCACGCAGCCAAACAAAAAGGCATTGCGGTCGCGAACGCTCTTGGCAAGCGCACCGGTGCGCTCCAGCAAACGCTCCGTCTGAGCGATATGAATGTTCCAGCTTGGCATAGCCACCCCCATAAAAACCTGGATAACTATACCATCACGGCAAAGCCGCGCGGGCGGCTACGCACGCTCTACGCAGCAACTAGTCCGTAGCACCGCTTTCGGTTCCATACGACGGCGAAGGCGCCTCGACCACATGGTGATATCGATCGATATAGATTGCACGGGCCCCCAGGCGGCGCACCAAATCTTGGTGATGTGTGCTCATCAAGACCGTCTTACCCGCCGCGACGTAGGCCAGCAAGAAGTTGACCACAATGTCGCATGAATCCTCGTCGAGCCCATTGGTAGGCTCGTCGAGAACCAAGATATCCGGGTTCATCGACACCACCGCAGCCAGCGCAACGCGCTTCTTTTGCCCACCCGAGAGCTGATAGGGAGAGGCGTCGGCAAGGTCGGCAACCTGGAACAGCCCCATGGCATCGCGGACGCGGCGCTCGAGCTCGCCCGTCGGCAGCCCCATCTGCGCGGGACCAAAAGCGACCTCCTCGCCCACCGTGGCGCAAAAGAGCTGCGCGTCGGCATTCTGGAACACAAAGCCAACGCGCTGATGAAAACGCTGAGCGGCCGCGGAATCCTTTAGAAACGCCGCATCAATCACATGCCCGTCAAACAGGTATTCCCCTGCGTCCGCAAGCTCAAGGCCGTTAATAAGGCGCATAATCGTCGTCTTACCGCAGCCGTTGGGACCGAGCAGGGCAACGAGTTCGCCACGATCGACCTGCAGCGACACGCCATCGACAACCGTATGCCCCGCATAGGAAAACACCACGTCGCGAAACTCGATGAGCGGCGTGGTCTCGGCGCCAGCAGCACCGCTCGCGCCCATCGCGCCATTTGTATCGTTTGCCAAAACGTCGCCCTTCCCTAGTTGCATCCCCAGCCGGAACCAGCAGTGCCTACAGCACGGCGCACAACACTGCCAGCAGCGCCACGCCGGCCGCATAGACCGCATCGTGCCAGCCAAACCCGGCGCGTGCGGGAGCCGGATACACACCGGCAAAGCCGCGGCACAGCATGGCCTCGTCCATCGCGCGGCTGCATTCCATCGCCTTGATAAAGATCATGCCCATGATACCCGCGATCGAATCGGTACGCGAAAATCCCTCAGGCGCACGGCCAACGCTGCGCAGCATGACCGATTCGCACAGATCGTGCGCCGTGCGACCCAGCACCTCGATGTGCTTGAGCGCCATATCAAACGTAAAGATAACTTCGTCGGGCAGGTGCAGTATTTTGAGCGCCGCCGACATGCGGCTCCAGGTAAGGGTCCACGAAACACCCAGCACCAGCGACACATTAATGAAGGTCTTGAGCGCAATCTTGAGCATGGCGCCCGCAGCAGAAGCGTCCAGCAGCAAGGCGGGCAGTACCAGAACCACCGCGAGCCCTGCAGCGCCAAGCGCCGGCACAAAGGTTGCCCGCAGCCCGCGTACGGGGCGCACGGCAACGAGCACCAGCGCGATAGCCGCCATCAACATGAGGTACAGAGGGCTCTGCGTCAGACACACGCACAGGACGCAAACGAACATCCCCACCAGGCGCATCGGAGCCGAAACGCAAGAAAGGGCGCGGTCGACCATCGACCCGCCCTCGTGCGCGCCTCCACCCAGGCGAACCCGCTCAAGCAGGCTCGCCAGGTGCAGGACGTTCTGTTGCATCACGCGATGACGAGCGCCCGTAGGCTCGTAACGCTGCTCGGCCGCAAGCCAGCTAGGCAGCTCGACCGTTGCCATGGGCTCCGCTTTCTTTAACCGTCAGCGAAACCAAGCGGAATACGATGGTGAGCACCGCCACGCCAATCACACCCGAAAGGATATACATGGCAGCCTGACCGGCAAAGCCAAGGCCCTGCTCCTCGGAATAGGCCTGCAGATAATCGCCCGTGGGCAGGGCATCGGCAAAGGTCGGGGTATCGAGACCGACCGAAGCCTGCAGACTGTCATCGCCAGCCTCCTGAACAGCGGTCGCGGCGCCCTCGGCGTCCCACTCACCCCAGGCGTCACCCGTGGCCAGCAGGCCCAGCGGCGTGGCCACGACAAGCACGGCAACCAGGATGAGCGTGGGGACCAGCGAGGCCTTCTTGGCAGCAGCGCCCTCGGCAGCAAGCTGGCCATCGACGGCCTCGGGCCCGACGATGATGCTCGGCGCCGTCTTCTTAATGAAACCGTAGATGGCGGCCGTTGCCACGCCCTCGATCACGCCGGCAACCAGCATATGCGGGATCAACATGGCCGGAATAGCCACGGACAGCGGGAAGGGGCAGTACAGCGGCGCGCCCGAAGCATTGGTAAAGAGCATCGGCTGAATACCAAACTCAATCGCCGCGCACAGGGCCGCCAGGCACAGGCCAACCCAGCCGCTTACGATGGCAGAAACTGAGGTGCCCCAGCTCTTGTCGTGCAGACGGCTGTTGAGCGCGCGGAACACGATAGCAGCGACAAACGGCAGCACAAAGGCCATGTTAAAGCAGTTGGCGCCAAACGACAGAACGCCGCCGTCGCCAAATAGCAGCGCTTGCAGCGCCAGCGCGACCGAGACAGCGATAGCCGCGGCCTCGGGACCCAGCAGCAGCGCGATGAGCGCGCCGCCAACGGCGTGACCAGTAGTGCCGCCGGGCAGCGGCACGTTGAACATCATGAGCAAGAAGGAGAACGCAGCGCAAATGCCCAAGAACGCCATATGCTCGCGATCGAGCGTGGCGCGCACCTTTTTGATGCAATGGACCCAAACAGGCACCATCGCCACCGCCATGACGGCATCGGTTTGCGGGGACAGGTAATTATCTGGAATGTGCATATACGCCTCCCGATTGCCGGCGCGCAGAATCGCAGCGCCGCATGAACCATTTCGACAGTGTTACGAGTTGGCGAATTCGTAACACCACGCGGGCTATGATAGCAAACGGCGCACTGCCGACAAAGCAGTGCGCCGTTTTGTAATGCGTATGTCACATATGAAGGCTCGTCGGTGCCTTATTCCGAACACCGCGGTCACGCAGAGCCCACAGCAACCGCCATCAGGCCCTACACTCCCGGCGCAAGCCCTAGCCGCGGACCTCGCCGTTTACGCCCTTGCACACCTTGGTGACAATCTTCTGGTGCGCCTTCTCGACCTCTTCGCTGGTGAGCGTGTGGTCGTCGGAGCGATACGTAAGCGCAAAGGCCATGGACTTTTTGCCTGCTCCGATGCGGATGGGATCGCGGTAGACGTCGAACAGGCGCACGCCCTCGAGCAGCTTGCCGCCGGCACTGGTAATACGGCGCTCAAGATCCTCGCAGGTCACAGTGTTGTCGACTACGATAGCAAGGTCGTGCTCAACGGCAGGGTACTGCGAGAACTCGCGGTAGTTCTCCTGATTGCGGGCGCCCTTGATCAGCTTGTCCAGGTCGAGCTCAAAGGCAACGACGACCTCATCGATGCCCATCGCCTCGCGCGCCTCGGGGTGGATCTCGCCGACCCAGCCCAGCACGGTACCGCCGGACAGAACCTCGGCGGCGCGACCCGGCTGCAAGAAGGCATAGCCCTCGCCCTCGGCGGGACGGAAGCGGACCTTCTCGATACGCAGCTGGGCGAGCAGCTCCTCGACAATGCCCTTGCCAAAGAAGAAACGCAGCTTGCGGTACTTCATGCTCCAAGACTGCTCGCTCCACTGGCCCGAGAGCACGCCCGCCACGGACTTGGTCTCCTTGGGCAGGCTGGCATTCTCGCGGCCGTGGAACAGGCTGCCGACCTCGTACAGGTGCACGTTGGGCGTGCCGTGGGCCTCGTTATAGGCCACGGATTGCAGCAGGCCCGGCAGCAGCGAGCGACGCATCTCGGTCTGCTCGGCCACCAGCGGATTCATGAGCACCACGGGGCAGCCGCGGCCCTCGGTGGACATGCCGATCTTCTCCAGGTCGCCCGGGGCGGCAAAGCCAAAGGTCGTGGTCTCGTTGAGGCCGCAGGCGCGCAGGATCTCGCCGACCTTGCGGGTGAGCTTCTGCTCGCGGGTCAGACCGCCGATGTGGTTCTTGGCGGCCGGGATGGTCGCCGTCACGCGGCCCATGCCCCACAGGCGCAGGACCTCCTCAATCAGATCGATCTCGCGCGGCAGGTCGGGGCGGAAGCTCGGCGGAGTGACCATAAAGTCCTCGCCGTCGCGCTCGACGGTGCAGCCCAGGCGGGTGAGCGAACGCTCGATAAAGTCGGGCTCGATGTCGGCGCCGCAGATGGCATGCACGCGGGCCAGGCGCAGCTTGATGCTGTCGATGGTCTTGGGCGCGGGGAACACGTCGACGTAGCCGGGAGCGACCTCGCCGCCGGCGATCTCCTCGATGAGCGCGCAGGTAACGTTGGCCACATCCACGCAGCCGGTCTCGTCGACCTGGCGCTCAAAGCGAATGGAGGCGTCGGAGATCAGCGACAGATCGCGGCTGGTGTGCGAGGTGCGACCGGCGTTGAAGCAGGCGCTCTCGACCATCACGTCGACGGTGTCGTCCTCGATCTCGGAATCCATGCCGCCCATAACGCCGGCCAATGCCACGGGACGCTCGCCGTCGGTGATAAGGCCCATGCCGGCGTCGAGCGTGCGCTCCTCGCCGTCGAGCGTCGTGAACTTCTCATCCTGCTGGGCGGCGCGGACCACCACGCGACGGCGGCCATCGCGCTCGGCAAAGGTGTCCAGGTCAAAGGCGTGCAGCGGCTGACCGGTGAGCATCATCACGTAGTTGGTGATATCGACGATGTTGTTGTGCGGGCGCACGCCCAGGGCGTTGAGGCGCTTGACCATCCAGTCGGGCGAGGGGCCGACCTTCACGTTGCGCACGATGCGGGCGACGTAGCGGTCGCACAGGCCCTCGTCGGCAATCTCGACCGAAAGCTCGTCGTCGGTCGCGCGGCCGGTCTCGGCCTTGATGGCGGGCAGCTCAACGTGGAAATCGCGGTCGAAGATGGCGCCGGTCTCGCGGGCCATGCCGATCATGGACAGACAATCGGGACGGTTGGGCGTGATCTCGCAGTCGAGCACGGTATCACTCGAGCCCACGTACTCGGCAAACGGCATGCCGCAGGGCGTGTCCTCGGGCAGGATTATGATGCCGGAGTGGTCGCCGCCCAGGCCGAGCTCGCGCGCAGAGCAGTTCATGCCCATGGACACGACGCCGCGAAGCTTGCTCTTCTTGATCTTGACGTCGCCGGGCAGGACAGCGCCAATCATTGCCGTGACGATGTGGTCGCCGGCCTCGAAGTTCTGCGCGCCGCAGACGATCTGCAGCGGAGCGGGGTTGCCGTCGGCGTCGAGGTTCTTGTCGCCCACGTCGACCGAGCACACATACATGTGGTCGCTATCGGGATGCGGGGTCTTGGTGAGCACCTTGGCAGTCACCACGTGGTCGAAGGACTCGCCCACGGTGTCGATCGCCTCGACCTCGGTGCCGGTACGGATATATTCGTCCGAAAGGGTCTTGGGATCCTCCGGAATATCGATCATGGTCTTGAGCCAGTCGTAAGAAACGCGCATGTAGCTCTCCTAGTTCTTAATCTCCGCAAAGGGAGGAATATCAAATGAAGACGTTCACCTTAGGGTTGTCCAGGTGCCCCAGGTTGGCGTGAAAGAGGAGCGACGCGTACTAAAGGTACGCGAGCGACGGTTTGAACGCCAAGATGGGGTGCCTGGGCAAGCCTAAAATTGGTTCAAGAAGCGCATATCGCCCGTCATCAACGTGCGCAGGTCGGGCAGGTCGTAGCGCAGTGCCGCGACGCGCTCGGCGCCAATACCAAAGGCGAAGCCGGTGTACTTCTCGGGGTCGATGCCGCAGTTGATCAGGACGTTGGGGTCGACCATGCCGCAGCCCAGGATCTCGATCCAGCCGCTGTGCTTGCAGAAGTTGCAGCCCTTGCCGCCGCACACGTGGCAGCTCACGTCCACCTCGCAGGAAGGCTCGGTGAAGGGGAAGAAGTGCGGGCGATAGCGCGTCTTGCGATCCTCGCCAAACATGCACTTAACAAAGTAGTCGAGCGTGCCCTTAAGATCGCCAAAGGTGATACCCTCGTCGACGACCAGGCCCTCGATCTGGTTGAACTGCGGCAGGTGGCAGGCGTCGGCCGTGTCGGGACGATAGACGGTGCCCGGGCAGATCATGTAGATGGGCGGCTTCTGCGACTCCATGGTGTGGATCTGCACGCCCGAGGTCTGGGTGCGCAGCAGCACGTCGGACTCGCCGTGGGCGTGAGCCTCGGGGTGTGCGACGCTGCCGGGGTTGTTGTCGACCACGTAGAAGGTGTCGCGGGCCGAGCGGCTCGGGTGATCCATGGGGGCGTTGAGCGCGGTGAAGTTGTAGTAGGAGGTTTCGACCATGGGACCGGACTCGACGGTGTAGCCGATGCCGCAGAAGATGTCCTCGGCCTCCTCGATGATCTGCTTGATCAGGTGCTGGTGACCGATCTGCGGACGGATGCCCGGCAGCGTGATATCGACGGCCTCGTGCTCGAGTGTGTGCTTGAGGGCGGCGGCCTTCATCTCGGTGGTGCGCTCGTCGAGCATGCCCTCAATCAGCTGGCGCATCTCGTTGGCGCGCTTGCCCATCATGGGACGATCCTCGGGGGCGAGCTTGCCCATCATGCGCATCAGGCCAGTGATGCGGCCCTTGCGGCCGAGCAGCTCAACGCGCGCGGCCTCGAGCTTTGCGGCGTCGTCGGCGCCCGCGACGAGCTCCTTGGCCTCTTCCTCGAGTTTGACCAGATCATCAATCAGACTCATGTCTTCCCTTTCGTCTCTCGCGCTCCCCGCTTGCCGAGGCGGCTGCCGCCGTCTGACGTTGCGAAAACGCGGCCCGGTTCGGTAACAAAAAACCGCCCTCGGGCATGTGCATTGCCCAAGGACGGTTGAATTCCGCGGTACCACCTTGTTTGACCCGGCGGATGTCTGGCCCGCCGCGCCCACTCTTTGCCCCTTGTCGCGAGGCTCACGGCTTCCCTACTGGGGCTTCGCCGCCGCTGGCCGCGTGCCCGTTGAGGTCGCTGCTCGGGAGTGAACGCTTGGCCCTTGTCACCGCAGAAAGGCTTGCAGCCCATGACCTTCCCTCTCTTGCCGGCGACGCGGCGGGCAAAACCCTCTCCGTCAACGCATTGGGCTATAGGATACCACATTGTGTGGGCGTATCGCCGCGTTCCGTTTTGTTCGTGCTGGGTACAAGGCAGGTAGCTGTGCAAACTGGCCGTGCGCCCAGCCGTGGCGTTCGGCTCGCGAGATCAAGGATATGGTATGGAAAAGAAGCACGATAAGAAGGCCAAGCCCGCAGCGGGCAAGACGCCCAAAGGCATGAAGGTCGATAAGGCCGTCAAAAAATTCCGCAAGCTCGAAGGCAAACTGTGGACCCGCGAGTACCTGCTCAAGATTGCCGAGTTTGACGGCGCGACCATTGCTCCCGCCAACGGTGCCGCCGCCCGTGCCGACGCCATGGGCACCCTTGCCGGCGAGCACCATAAGCTCCTGACCAGCGAAAAGTCTGTCGAACTTGTACGTTCGCTGGCACGCGAGACCGTCACCGGCGGAAAGATCGACGACCCGCAGCTGCTTGACGAGATTCGCGTGCTCGGCCGCGACCAGCGCGAGGCAAGCGTCATCCCCACCGAGGAGGCCGAGGCCTGGACCAGGCTCACCTGCGAGGCCGACGCCGTGTGGCACAAGGCCAAAGCGGCCAACGACTGGGCGAGCTTTGAGCCCTATGTGGACAAAATCGTCAGCCAGCTCAAGCATCAGGCCGAGCTCATGGACCCCAAGCGCGACCCATACGACGTGTGGCTCGACCAGTACGAGCGCGGCCTTTCCACCGAGAGCTTCGATGCGTTTTGCGACGAGGTTAAGGCCACGGTCGTGCCGCTCGTGCACGCCATCGGCGAGCGCGGCCAGCAGCCCGCTGCAGACTTTTTGCACGCCCGCGTGCCCGAGGCCGCCCAGCGCGCCATGAGCTTCGACCTGATGAAACTCGTCGGCCTGGACCTGGACGACACCACGCTTGCCTTTACCGAGCATCCGTTTAGCGAGGGCTTCTCGGTGGGCGACGCGCGCATCGCCACGCACATCTACGAGGACGATTGCATCTCCAACGTCTACAGCATCATCCACGAGGCCGGCCACGCCATGTACGAGCTGGGCGTGAACCCCGCCTACGCGCGCACGTGCCTGGAGGGCGGCACCTCCATGGGCATCCACGAGAGCCAGAGCCGCTTTTTCGAGAACACCGTGGGCCGCAGCCGCGCCTTTATGGGACCGCTGCTCGAGGTGCTGCGCCGCCACGCGCCCGAGGTCTACGGCAACGTGGACGAGGACACGCTCTACCGCGCCGTGAACATCGCTCAGCCGTCGCTGATCCGTACCGAGGCCGACGAGCTCACCTACCCGCTGCATATCATGGTGCGTTACGAGATTGAGCGCATGCTGTTTGCCGGCGAGGCCACGGCCAAGGACATCCCCGCGCTTTGGAATCGCTTTATGGACGAGTACCTGGGCATTCCCGTTCCCGACGACACACGCGGCTGCCTGCAAGATACGCACTGGAGCGGCGGCTCGTTTGGCTACTTCCCCACGTATGCGCTGGGTAGCGCCTACGATGCCATGTTTGTGCCGGCCATGTGCCGCGACGGCGTCGACCTCAATGGCGCCTGTGCGAGCGGCGATCTGGCGCCCGTCCGCGCCTGGCTGGGCGAGCACATTTGGCAGTGGGGCCGCGCCAAGGACGCGCCGGAACTCATCAAGGGCGCATGCGGCATGGCGTTCGATGCCCGCTACTACTGCAGCTACCTGCAGGACAAGTTCACCACGCTCTACGAGCTGTAAGGCATAACCGACACGTCAACGCAAAGGGGACGCCGCGGAACCAATCCGCGGCGCCCCCTTTCCACCTAGTTGTTTAAGAACGTCCCCAATGACTACCTTACAGAGCCTCGAGTGCGTTGGCGATGCGCTTCATGGCGGCATCGGCGGATGCCTGGTCGGGGGCTTCGGCCAAAATGCGAATCACCGACTCGGTTCCGCTCTTGCGCACGAGCACGCGTCCCTCGCCCGCCAGCGATGCCTCGGCCTCGGCGATGGCGGCCTGCACACCCATGTTGCCCAGCGCGGCGTCCTTGTCCGCCACGTGCACGGCCACCTGCGCCTGCGGCAGCAGCTTGCACGGAGCCGTGAGCTGCGAGAGGGTCTCGCGCTCGGCGCGAATCACTTCCATCACGCGCAGCGAGGTCATAATGCCGTCGCCCGTGCGCTCGATATCGCCAAAGATCGTATGGCCCGTCTGCTCGCCGCCCAGGCTGTAGCCGCCCTCGCGCATCTTGGCATACACGTGACGGTCGCCCACGCCGCTGGTCACGGCACTTAGGCCGGCAAGCTCCAGCGACTTGACCAGGCCAAAGTTGCTGGCAATCGTCGGCACCACGGTACCGCCCGAAAGGCGACCGTGCTTGTTCAGATACACGCCACACACGTACAGAATCTGGTCGCCGTCTACCACGCGACCGCGCTCGTCCACGGCCAAGCAGCGATCGGCATCGCCGTCATAGGCAAAGCCCACGTCCAGGCCCTGCTCCACCACATGACGCTGCAGGCGCTCTATATGCGTGGAGCCGCAGTCGACGTTGATGTTAAAGCCATCGGGCGCGGCGTTGATCACGCGCACGTCGGCACCGAGCGCGTCAAACACCGGCTTGGCCACCGAGGAAGCCGAGCCGTTGGCGCAGTCGATACCGATCTTGACGCCCTGCAACGAAAAGTTCGCGCTGGCGATGAGCGAAGCAATGTAGCGGTTGCGGCCCTGCATGTAGTCCACCGTGGCGCCGATGTGGTTGCCCGTGGCCAGCGGTACCTCGCTCTTACCATCGATGTAGTCCTCGATGAGCTCCAGTACGTCCTCGTCCATCTTAAAACCGTCGCTATTGACGAGCTTAATGCCGTTATCGCAAAACGGGTTGTGGCTCGCGCTGATCATGATGCCGCAATCGAAGCAGCCTTCCACGGTCTGATGCGCTACGCCCGGCGTGGGGATCACGTGCAGCATATAGGCGTCCGCACCGCTCGCGACCAGGCCGCTCACCAGCGCCGCCTCGAACATATAGCTCGAGCGACGAGTGTCCTTGCCCACGATCACGCGCGCCTTGCGCTCGCGGTTGGCGCCGTAATACCAGCCCACAAAACGGCCAATCTTATAAGCGTGCTCTACCGTCAGCCCAACGTTGGCCTCACCGCGAAAGCCATCGGTGCCAAAGTACTTCATGCGCTCTCCTTACAAAATAGGGGCGGACAGATTGCCTGTCCGCCCCAAAATGGTACTCGATTATCTGCGCTACCAGAAAAACCCTACGCCGACGCGCTGTCGCGAGCCGCCTGGCATGTAGGAGTCTGACGCAGCGTAAGCGGCTTGTCCCTCGCCTCGGCCGACGTGGTCAGCGTATACGTGATCGTCGTCGTCTCGCCAGCATGCAGGTCAACGGTGCCCGAATAGAAGGGAATTCCATGCCACGTAGCGGCGCCAAGACCAAACTGGGCGCCCTCGACGGTCAGATCAGTAATGTTGCCGCCCGTCGGGGCAAACAGTGAGACATTCAGACGCTCGTCGTCGCGCGCGGCATCGGGCGCGCTCGCCGCGACGTAATCGGGCAGCTTGCCTGCCTCCTCCTGCGTCATGATGTTCGTCAGGGTAACGGTGATGCGATACGAGCACGTGCCGTCGCCGTTCTTGACGCCCTGGCCAATCTGCGTGTCGGCGTTCAGATACCAGTCGAGCTTGGAGAAGCTCAGGTTGTTAAAGTAAACGCCGGCAACGGGATCGGCACTCGGATCATCCGGATCGGGCAGCGAAGCGTCAATGCCCGTCTCTTTGATGGCATTCTGCTCATCATCGTTTCTCATCCAAGCAATCAGACGGCCCTCTTCGGCACCGCGCTCGAATGCACCGACAAGCTTTGTAACGTCGACATCACCGATGCCACCGAGAATCTTGTCGAAGGCGGCGCTGGCAACAGCCGCAAAGATGCCATCCGATTCCTCGACCGGATAGTTCCAATACACATCGTGCATGAGAACCTTCGCCGCGTTGGTACCGTCGACGACCGTACCATCGGGCAGCGAGACATTACCGACAAGGCCCAGCAGGTACTGCAAGAACACAGGATCGATGCCGACGACGCCATCAACGTCCTGCCCATACTGGGACTTCCACAGCGCGGCGACACGTTGCGAGTTGCGGGGCCAATCAGGCGAATAGGTATTGCCCGAGTTGTACAGGTTACTGTGGTTGCCGAACAGCGCCTCATCCTCTTCGTCGACGCTCTCGACTGCCTCATCCTCGCTGAGTCCAATGCGGGGAACAAACTCGCCAATCGACATCTGGCCGTCGGTGACCGAAATCAAACCTTGCGAACCGCCAAAGCCGCCGCAGGCACGAATCTCGACGTTGTTCATGGCGTACACAAGGTAGTTGCGCGTCTGGCCGTTGGCGCCGAGCATCTGGGGAAGGACGGGGGCGACCTTCTCCGCCGCGTCAACCGCGCCGTTGAGGGTGGCAAAGCCGTCCTTGGCCTTATCGACCAACTCGGTCACCTGGGAAATATGAGTATCGCCAATGCCCTGGATCTTCTCGTTGACGCTCTTGAACACCTTCGAGCTATCGGAGAGCGAATCGGCGACCGCCTGCAGTGCGGACACGTTGATGGTCCCATCCTGGAACAGCTTGCCGGGCGTGGCCTGCGAAAGGTTATCGGCCATGGGAACCAGCGCGTTGCTCGAGACATCGGACAGGGCGTCGATCATGGTGCGGGCCGCATTGATATCGCTGCCATACACCGGGATAAATGAAGCCGCCGTCCACAGCGGGCTCGAGGTCTCCGCCTTCATGCTGTCGCAGAGCTCATCGATCTTCTTCGCGTCGTCAGGCAGCGTCGAAAAATCGCCCGACGTGACCTTGTCCTTAAGGCCACCGACGATCTCGACAGCCTCCTTCGCTTCGCTCTTTACGGTCTTTGCCGAGTTAAGCAGCATAAAGCCGCTTGCGCCAAGCGCAACGAGAAGCACCGCGACTACAGCGGCAATAATGGCGCCAGTGTGACGCTTTTTGCGCTCGCCCTTGCGATGGCGATGACGGACCAGACCGTCAGAGGTCGAACTCGACGAAGCGTCGCCACCGTAGTTCAAGCCAAAATCGTAATAATCTTCCTTGGAACCCGAGCCCGCAAACTCGACACCGCTATCATCCAGGCGGGCGAACGTGCCAGTCTCGGAGGCGCCGGTGTAAATCGTGCCAAGGTTACCCGTAAGCCCCACGCCACCGGAAGAGGGAGTATTGTTGGCGGCCCTGCCGGCATTAACGTTGCCGTCGGTATTCGCGGCGTTGACAGCACCTGCGTTGTTCGCAGGTGCCGAAGGAGCCCCGCTCGGCTGCGACGTGGAGGTTGCACCGCCCGCAAAGACATTCCCTCTTGCACGGCCGGTCTTTTTTGCCTTTTGAGACTGCTCGTACAGAGCGGTAAACATCGCCGTCTCGCCCGGGGACACGCGCTTACCAGAACCGCCCTGTCCAGCGCCGCCCGGCGTGCCGGCCTTACCAGCCCCGTTCGGACGCGGCGGAACTGCAGGACGGCCGCTATCGCTGCCCTTAAAGTGATTACCAGCCATAAAGAAATCCTCGCAATTGAGTCGCAATGAAAAAGTCCATAACGTTGCTAGTTTATGGCATTTTGGGCATCGACAGCTAAACTCCAGACACGGACATCAATTGGCGAAAATGTGGCACAACACCTTTTCTGTCTTGGCGGCGGCGCCAGCTACACCGTGAGGAACATCATCACGATGATCATGGCAAAGCCGATAAGGTCGGTCGGCAAAAACACCGTGCCCAGCATAACGGCGCTGGTGATGGTCGCCGAAACCGGCTCCACAGTTCCGATGAGGCTCGCACGTACCGAGCCGATGTCCTTAACGCCCTGCATATAGAGCATGTAAGCAAAAAACGAGCCGATAACCACGAACACCGCGAGCGCCTCGACGCCGGCAGCGTCGAGCGCCGGCATATGCGCCCAAGGCTGCACGAAGACACACGAGACCACGCCCGCCGTGAGCATTGCCGAGCCCGTGACGATGGGGCTGCCGTATTCGGGCAGGATCTTGGCGGGAATCACCGCCATGCATGTAGCGCTGACCGCACACATGAGACCCGCGATCAGGCCGAGCGGCGAGATATTCAGGCTGGTGGGGTCGCCACCGGTGGCGATTAAAAAGGTGCCACCCAAAGCCAGACCGATGCCGATGACTTCGCGAGTACGCGGCATGCGGCGATCGGTCACGCAGGTGTAGCCCATGATGATAACGAGCTGCAGGCACTGGAGCACCGTCGCGGTTCCGGCGTTCGTCAGACGCACGGCCGAAAGATAGCAAAACTGATTGAACAGCAGGCCAAAGGCGGTAAAGAGCAGCAGCTGCTTGCGATCGGCGGCTGTGGTCCAGAGCTTAATCAGGCGCTCGCGGTCGCGCGTAACAACCACGGCCATAAAGAGTAGACCGGCGAGAATCTGACGCACGCTCATAAGCCACAAGGTATCGACGTGGTAGGTATCGAACAGAAAGCTCGCGCTGGTGCCCGAGAAGCCCCAAAACGAACCGCCCACCAGCGTAGCCAAGACGCCCATGATCAACTTGCGCGTCGAAGCGCTGTTCAGGCGGTCGCGCCATGCACGGCGGGTGTTGCGGCTGAGCTCGTCGGTGCCCTCGGGCACATCAATGTTCGATATATCGGTCATCGGCACCGAAGCTCCTGCGCCTTCGACCTGCTCGACGCACTCTTTGCTCATTCCACTCCCCCGAAACAGCCTGGAAACAATTCGGCTTACCTTACCACGGCGAAGGCACCAGCCGGAGGCTTGTCCGCTTATCGGTAGGACAATTCCGCAGGCGTCTTTCCATAGCTCGGTACCGCAATGGCCTTGCATTATGCGACAGTCAAATCGCGGCAGCAGGCTCTTTTGAAATGGATATGACAAAGCCCCCGAATTCCACAATGCAAGGGTTGATTTCCGATCTCAGCCGAACACATTGAGCAAATAGGCCGTTCCCGCACCTAGCCGAACGCCCCCGCGGCCCCTCCTGGGGTCCGGGGGCGCCGTTTTCCCAGTTGAAGGAACGGTGGAGATGTGTTTCGATGGGTCCGGTGGCCATGCTCCGCCCGCCGCCCGGCACCTCTTCCCAGACTCAGCCGGACGGTCGGTCCGTCTATTCCGTTTTTCCTCTAGGCTAGGCCAGCGGGGCATCGCCCCTCTCGGCGCGCGCCCGCGCGATGAGCCCCGGCGTCAGGTCGAGCTCGCCGACGGGCACGTCCTCCACGCCGTACGCATCCAGCAGCGCCTCCGCGTCGGCGCCGAGCACCGCCCGGAAGGCGCGGGCGGGCGTCGCGAAGCCGAGCGCGCCGCGCGGCTCGGAGTTCACGTGCGACATCGCCAGCGCCAGGTCGGCCGGGGCCAGCCGGTCGAACCTGAGGCCGCGGCCCTTGGGGGCTGCTCGAAGCAAAAACGAACGATCCCACGGACCTCGCGCGCGCCGTCGAGCTCATCGAGATCGGCGGGGGCATCGACGCGTGTCGTGATCTCGCACTCAAGCTCGCGCAAGAGGCGCAAGACACCAGCCGTGCGCTCGCCGAGAACGGCGTCATTTCGCACAACGCCGCTGACCTGCTCTGCTCCATGGCCGATTTCTTCATCAATCGGAGCGTATAGCGGAGTCGCAAGCGCGTAAACCCTCGAAACCTCCCCCAGCAGTGCATTTTGCTCGCGTTTCCGCAAGATTTCGATTTCAGAATGCACATGTTGGGGAGGTTTTGGATTGCTGTGGCGACCGGCGGTCCGATGTAGCCGCAAAAGGCCCATCAGCCGCCGTACATCCTCGCCGGCCGCCTCAGCTCGCCTTGGCACGCAGGCGACGATACAGCAAGCCGCCCAACGCCACGCACAGCAGTGACACGGCAACGACGACACCAACCACCAGCCAGTTTCCGCTGCCCGCAGCGGATGCCGCGGCCGTCGAAGTCACAATGGAGGGAATGCGCCCAAACGTTGCGATGAGCACCACGGGGGCGAAGCGCATCTTGGTGAGGCCGGCGAAATACGTCAAGAAGTCCTTCGGGGTTCCCGGGATCAAGAAAATCACCAGCATGACCAGCTCGAGTCGCTTCGCATTATTGAGCCACGAAAACTGGTCGAGAAGGCTGCGGTCGAAGAAGAGGCCAACCAGGCTCCAGCCCCATCGACGCGTCGCCCAATAAATCGCCGACGTCGCCAGCCCCGAGGCGACGAGACACAGCGCCGTCCCCTCCCAGAAGCCAAACGCGTAACCACTCGCCAGCTCCACAGGCTCGCCGGGCAAAAAGGCCAAGAAGATCTGAGTGACGTTGATTCCAAGCATGACGAGACGACTTATCACGCTGTGGCCGGCGACGAACGACCGAACCGCCTGAGGGTCTGCAAGCCATGCCAAGATCCCCGGAAGGTATTCCCAGCATGCAGTCGCGAGGATCGCGACCGAGGCTGCAAGCGCCAAAAGCACGCGACGGCGCAGGATTCGACGGCGGGCATCGAGACCATCGTCCTCTGCGACGGCCTCGGCCGACATTGCCGCAGCGGTCGCGAATGAGGGGGCGTTTGCGGTCCGCGCGCCGGCAGAAGAGGCGTCGTCCAGCGCGTCATGAGCGCCCGCGACTCGATTGCGAAGCTCGCTCAAGGCGCTTACGTCAAGACGGCGAGCAGCGCCCCCGCAAGAAACCTGACCGGAATACCCTTCGGCTTCGGGCCGCATCCTCATCATCGCGTTACCTCCTTGTGTACCTGACAAGGACAGTTTCGCAACTTGGTGTCTATGTTTTGTCTACCAGCAATGACAATTCAGTAAGCCTTACGTTGGGGTAAGCCATTCTTAAGGTAAGAGCAGGTAACTGGTTCGCCGACGGTTCGATGAGCCCGGCGACGCCCGCCCGCGTAGCGCGCGAGCCCTCGTCACAATTCCCCTGTTTCGTCCCCATCGCCGCCCATGCTAAACGTCGCCGTCACACGTGCCCCGCCGGTCGAACCATTCCCTAACTCAAGCGCTCCCCCGTGTAAACCGCACAAAATGCTCGACACATTCAAGCCCAGTCCAAAATGCTCGGCAGATTTGTTCTCGCTAAAGAACGGATCGCACCCGCGCCGCAGGGCTTCGGGCGTAAAGCCCGGACCATCATCGGCAACGCTCAGGGCCAACCTGCCCTCTCGAACAGAAATCTCAACCTCGATGACGCCCTTCGCATGGCCGCACGCATTGCTCAAGAGGTTGTCGAGGACCTCTTCGACCAGGGGTAGATCGATGTGGGTCATGTCGGCGCGGGCGCCATCTTCACCTTCGTCAGCTGCAACCCTCAACGCGAGCCCTTCCCCGCGCGCCGCAACAACCTCGTTCGCATGCGACTCGAGCTCATCCACAAGAGACCGCGACGCCAGCGGCTTGCGGTCTACAGGCCGATCTTCGAGCTTGCTCAGCCATCCCATCTCCGTTGCGTACCGCTCCAAACGCACCACCTGGGCCGACAGGGCATCCAACGAACCAACATCGAGCTCATCGCCGCGACGCAGGCGCATCTGCGCCATCTCGACCGTCCCCTTGAGCACCGTGATCGGCGTTCGGAGGTCGTGCGCAAACGCCGCATTGAGCTGACGCCGCCCTTCGGCGGTGCGCCACAGCTCGCGCTGGGCATCGAGCAGCGACGCCCTCATATTCTCCAGCGCCTCAGACAGGCGACCAAGTTCTTTGCCCCGCACGCGCTCGATCGAGAAATCCAAATCCTGACCGGCGATGCGCCCCGCGGCGCTCGCCAGCTCCCCCAAGGGCCCGGCGATGTGAACGCGGTAGAAGTGCTTGAACGTGAGCCAACCCAGGCCGCCGTACGCCAAAACGGGCACAAGCCCCGTCGCAAGCGTGAGGACCCAAGGCATCGGACCATCGGGAGGCGGTGAAGCCGCATAATAGGCAGTGTTCGAGACGAGCCCCTCGCCAAACGTCTCCTCAAGATCGGCTCCCGTCATGTTTTCAAACAGCTCCACGCTCTGCGCGCGGCCCGCGCGGCTCAACGCGTCGTAGTGGGCGAGGTTCTCCGCTGGAATCGTGCTGTTCACCTCGAGAATCTCCTCCTGCGGATAGCCCTCGTTGTAATTGAGCCCCCAGTCGTAGAGCTGCACCTGGCCGCTACGAACCATGTCGACGGTCGCGTACAGCGTGCTGATGGTGCGCCCGCCCTCCGGCACGTAATCGCTACCGGTCCCCCAATCGCCCGTCGCAATGAAGACCGCGTACGACCCATCGCCTGGCAAGTTGAGCTCGGATGCGGGAAGCAGCTGCTGAGAGGTGGGGTCGTAGATGTATGGACCCGAATCGATCACGCCGTGCTCGGTCAAACCGTTGTCGAGCGTCACCTCGAGTTCGTAATATCCATTATTCCAAGCCGCGAATACCTCAATGGCGCTCAGCGCAAGCACCGTGGCGACAACAAGATAGGCGACCAGATACGCCGTGAAGATCACGCCCAACGGCCGCAGGCTCCACCAGGCACGCAGGCGCTCTTTTCGCGGCAGGCGTTTCAGCCGCTCGCGCTCAAGCTCGCGGGCCGCTCGGCGCGGCGAGCTGCGCGGCGGTCGCGCCTGCGGACAGAACCGCCATTGTCCCGACAACCGTCCTCGCAAGCGACAACTCGGCCGTCTTCGTGAGGCGCATGGCGCCCGCGTGGGCCCTTACCAAAACCCGTCACTTTGCCACCCACTTGTAGCCCACGCCCCATACCGTTGCGATCGGATCGTCCGCGATCCCCGCCGACGTAAACTTGTTGCGAATGCGGCGAATGTGCTCGCGCACCTGCGACGGGTCACCCGCGGCATCCCATCCCCACACACGCTCGTAAATCACATCGCGGTCAAACACCTGGCCAGGGCGCTTGCTCAACAGGGCGATGATGTCGAACTCGAGCTTGGTCAAGTCGACGGTCACCGCGTTCGAATCGCCCCCGGCGGACGAATCCCGATTACCACCCGCACCGTGAACCTCAACGATGCGCTGAGCGTAATCGATGGTCATCTCGCCAAAAAAGCGGACGGCGCCGTCGCTTTGCCGATCGCGAGCCCTTCCCTCGCGCGCCATGTGCGCCGCCACGCGACGACCCAGAACCTCGAGAGAAAAAGGCTTGAGCACGTAGTCGTCGGCGCCCGCCGCAAAACCATCAAGCTGGTCCATATCCTCAACGCGCGCCGTTAGAAAGATGATCGGGCAGCTCACATGCTCCCGCACGCGGCGACAGACCTCGAAGCCGTCCATCCCCGGCATGTTTACATCGAGCAGCATGATATCGGGGGCGGGGCCAGAAGAAGCCGCCGCCAGGGCCGACGGCCCGTCATGGGCAACCGAAACCTCGTAGCCCTCCATGCGGAAAAACTCCGCGAGCATATTTGCGATATCAACCTCATCATCTACGACCAGCATGTTCATGGTCGGCCCCCATACTACTCAAACAACGGCACACGCCTCGTGCAATCGTGCGCAAGACGGCGAAGCCAGCACATACTTCCCTGAAACCTTGCCACAAACCTGTCTACGCTTTGTCGATAATTTGACCGCAAACGGTCACCTGCAGGCGGCGAGCGGCTTTTTCTCACCAGACCACAATGCAAGCGATTTTTAAAAATGTTCTTGCCACCGAGTTCAGGCTCCGTTATATTATCCCTTGCGCACTTGCGCACCCTTGATCGGGCGTTTAGCTCAGGGGGAGAGCGCTTCCCTGACACGGAAGAGGTCAGAAGTTCAAATCTTCTAACGCCCACCAAATGTTCGCAGCTCAGAGGCTATGTCCTCTGGGCTGTTTTGTTTTGCTACCAAGCACGCCGTCAAATATGCCACCAAATATTGATCCAAGGTCCCCGTAGAGGTGCCGGCAGATTGCATACGTCCTGGCCGACCGTGACCGCAACATGTTGGTCAAGCATAATCTTTTGGATTCTTTTGGCGTGAGCGGCTTGGTTTTGGTAGGATTTGTCAGCGGCTTGACTAAGGGGGTTTTATAACTGCCATGCAGGTAGCCGTGTTGGTAACGTTTTACCGACTTGCCAAGAACCCCTCATAATTAATGCGTCTGCAAAATGACTAATTGCTTTGACCTGCTGAAACACTATATGTTGTGTTTGACCTAAAAAAAGAATACAGGATATAGATGCCTCTTTGTCGTATGATAGATGGCGGACAGAGAACGAGAACCTTATTCGCCCCATTTGGATAGATCTTTGAGCCCCTTGATTGGCTGCGAGGATTGTCCGCATGAGGGACTATGGTTATCGAGAACACAGATTGCGCGACGGCGCCGCAAGACAGGGGCACGCCCTGCCGGGCATCGTTTGGCTCTGAAGCGCAATGAGACTACGACGCGAAAGAGGCAAGAGGATGAAGATCATCAAGCGCAGCGGCACCGAGGTTGTCTTTGACATCGATAAGATCGTCAATGCCATCCGTGCCGCAAACTTGGAGGTCGAGGAGAGCTCTCGTCTTACCGACCGCCAGGTGGTTTACGCGGCACAAAACGTCGCCGAGGCATGCGAGAACGCGGGCCACACTGTTTCGGTCGAGGAGATTCAGGATTTGGTCGAGGACGAGATCATGCGTCTCGACTGCTACGAGGTTGCCCGCCACTACATCATCTATCGCTATGTTCAGAGCCTGAAGCGCCAGAAGAACACGACCGATGACAAGATCCTGTCGCTGATCGAGTGCAACAACGAAGAGGTTAAGCAGGAGAACTCCAACAAGAACCCGACCGTCAATTCCGTTCAGCGTGACTACATGGCCGGCGAGATCTCCAAGGACCTGACCCAGCGTGTGCTGCTGCCCCAGGAGATTGTGGATGCTCACAATGAGGGTCTGATTCACTTCCATGATTCGGACTACTTTGCCCAGCACATGCATAACTGCGACCTGGTGAACCTGGAGGACATGCTCCAGAACGGCACCGTTATCTCGGGCACGCTGATCGAGAAGCCGCACAGCTTCTCGACCGCCTGCAACATCGCGACGCAGATCATCGCTCAGGTTGCTTCCTCCCAGTACGGCGGCCAGTCGATTTCGCTGACCCATCTTGCTCCGTTTGTTGAGGTGAGCCGTCAAAAGATTCGCGGCGAGGTCGCCCGCGAGCTCGAGGAGCTCGGCGTTTCCGCATCTCCCGAAAAGGTCCGCGAGGTTGTTGAGGATCGCCTGCGCGATGAGATTCGTCGCGGCGTCCAGACGATTCAGTATCAGGTCGTGACCCTTATGACCACCAATGGCCAGGCGCCGTTCGTGACGGTCTTTATGTATCTTAACGAGGCCCGTACGCCTCAGGAGAAGCACGACCTTGCCATGATCGTGGAGGAGACGCTTCGCCAGCGCTACGAGGGCGTTAAGAACGAGGCCGGCGTTTGGATTACCCCGGCATTCCCCAAGCTCATCTATGTACTCGAGGACGATAACGTTCACGAGAATTCCCCGTACTTCTACCTGACCCAGCTGGCTGCTAAGTGCACCGCCAAGCGCATGGTGCCCGACTACATCTCCGAGAAGAAGATGCGCGAGCTCAAGCTGTCGAAGGGCGAGATCGCGGGCAACGGCGACTGCTATACCTGCATGGGTTGCCGCAGCTTCCTGACGCCCGACCGCTCCGGTAACGGATTTAACAACGTGGCCAACGCGCTGAACTATGACCCGAACAAGCCCAAGTACTACGGTCGCTTTAACCAGGGCGTTGTGACCATCAACCTGCCCGATGTCGCGCTGAGCTCGCATCAGGACATGGACAAGTTCTGGAAGATCTTCGACGAGCGCCTTGAGCTGTGCCACCGCGCCCTGCTGTGCCGTCATGAGCGTCTGATGGGTACGCTTTCGGATGCCGCACCGATTCTTTGGCAGTACGGTGCCCTCGCCCGCCTGAAGAAGGGCGAGACGATCGACAAGCTGCTCGTGGGCGGTTACTCCACCATTAGTCTGGGTTATGCTGGCCTGTATGAGTGCGTCAAGTACATGACGGGCCACAGCCACACCGAGAAGGAGGGCACGCCCTTTGCCATGGCCGTCATGCAGCGCATGAACGACAAGTGCGCGGAGTGGAAGGCCGAAAGCGATATTGACTTTTCGCTGTACGGTACCCCGCTTGAGTCGACGACCTACAAGTTCGCCAAGTGCCTGCAGCGTCGTTTTGGCATCATCCCGGGCGTGACGGACAAGGGCTACATCACCAACAGCTACCACGTCCATGTGTCTGAGGAGATTGATGCTTTCGATAAGCTCAAGTTCGAGGGTATGTTCCAGCAGCTTTCGCCGGGCGGTGCCATCTCCTACGTCGAGGTTCCCAACATGCAGGACAACCTCAAGGCTGTCATTCGCGTGATGCAGTACATCTACGACAACATCATGTACGCCGAGCTCAACACCAAGAGCGACTACTGCCAGGTGTGCGGCTACGACGGTGAGATCAAGATTGTCGAGGATGACGGCAAGCTGGTGTGGGAGTGCCCCAACTGCGGCAACCGCGATCAGGAGAAGATGAACGTCGCCCGTCGTACGTGCGGCTACATCGGTACCCAATTCTGGAACCAGGGTCGAACCGAGGAGATCCGCGACCGCGTGCTGCATCTCTAATAACCATCCCAGGCCGCCCCGTAGCGAGGCCCCGGACCTTTACTCGCTATTTCGGACAGTCCTGGCTCACGACGGAGGCGCCACTGGCGCCTCCTGTTCGTGCGGAACTCATATCGAGCAAAGGTCCGGGGCCTCGCTACGGGGCGGCCAAGTTGACGTAGCTGAGATGCAGCATGAGGCCTGCTCACTCCTCGAAGTTCTTAGCGGAAATAATTTGAGCTGCAGCTGCGATTTACTTGCGATGGCGGTTGAGCTGCAACAAAGTTTTTATTGGACCTCGAACCCTATACTCGATGTTCGCTTCGTTCATTGAGTTACCCTTTGCATGAGGCCGGGACATATCGTCCCGCCCGCAGTTTCGCAGGCCGAAGGCCGAGAATGTTTGAGGACGGGATGATATGTCCCGGCCTCCCGGGAGAGTTACCTATGAACTACGCGAACATTAAGTATTTCGACATTGCTGATGGGGAAGGCGTTCGTACTTCTCTGTTTGTGAGTGGGTGCCGTCGTGGGTGCAAGAACTGCTTTAACTCTGTCGCGTGGGACTTTGCTGCGGGCGAGCCGTTCGATCGTGCCGTCGAGGACAAGATTATCGAGAGCCTCGATCATCCCTTTATTGACGGCCTGACGATTCTGGGCGGCGAGCCTATGGAGCCCGAGAATCAGGTGGGGCTTGTTGACTTTATCGAACGCGTGCGTGCGGCCTATCCCGCGGGGTCAGGAAAGACCATTTGGTGTTTTACCGGCGACGTGCTCGAGGAGCTTATGCCGGGTGGTCGTCACCATACCGAGGTCACGGACCGTATCCTTGCCTGCCTCGATATGTTGGTGGATGGCCCGTTTGTTCAGGATCTGTACGATATCTCATTGCGCTTTAGGGGCTCGAGCAACCAGCGTGTGATCGATATGAACGCTACGCGCGACCGTGCCGAGCGCGAGGGCGTTGCGCTTTGTGATGCGGTTGAACTTTGGCGTGATGATCCGGTCTATTCGACCCATACTATGTAGCTTGTGGTCGATGCCAAAGGGCGTGGTAACATAGCGCGAACGTGAAATCGGAAAAGTGAGGCCCAGATGGTCGATCAGGAAAAAGTCGAGGCCGCCATTAAGCTGTTGCTTGAGGGCATAGGCGAGGACCCAACTCGTGAGGGCCTGCTGGAGACCCCGGCGCGCGTTGCCCGTATGTATGGTGAGATCGCCGGCGGTATGGACCAGAGTGCTGAGGAACACCTGTCCAAAACCTTTGCCGTCGCTTCGAACGATTTGGTTATCGAGCGCGACATCACGTTCTACTCGCTGTGTGAACATCATCTGTTGCCGTTTTATGGCAAGGCCGCCATTGGTTATATCCCTAACGGTCGGGTGGCTGGGCTTTCCAAGCTCGCCCGCACGGTTGAGGTTTATGCCCGTCGTCTGCAGCTGCAGGAGCAGCTGTGTGCGCAGGTTGCCGACGCTCTCATGGATTATCTCGCTCCCCAGGGAGCGATTGTGCTCATGGAGGCTGAGCATATGTGCATGACCATGCGCGGCGTGCAGAAGCCCGGCACCAAGACCGTGACGCTCGCTCGCCGCGGCGTCTTTGAGACCGATCCCGCGCTCGAGGAGCGGTTCTTTAGGATGCTGGGCCGTTAGCATGAGGGTCGTCAACGACTTTACATCGAAGACCGATGAGGGGACGTCGCGTCGCGGCTTCATGGCTTCGGGCCTGGCCCCCTTTGGTGCCATGCCTCGCATTGATTACATTTGTGCCAACGGGCTGTTTCGGCGGCACCTGGGCAACATTGCGCAGTTGGAATCGGGGCGCATCTTCTGCTGCCACGGTATTGACCATCTGCTCGATGTCGCTCGCATTATGTGGATCAAGAATCTCGAGGAGCAGCTCGAATTTGACCGCGAGGTCATCTACGCCACGGCACTTCTTCACGATATCGGCAAAGATGAACAGTATGAATCGGGTATATCCCATGATGTTGCAAGCGAACGCGTCGCTGATGCGATTCTCGGCGGCATGCCCGATGATGTGGCGTTTGAGCCGGCCGATGCCGCAGCCATTAAGGCGGCCATTCTGGGCCATCGAAAGCTGCGCGTGAACAGCCAACCGCTTGAGCGTCTGCTCTATGCAGCCGACAAAGCGTCGCGCGCCTGCTTTGCATGCCCCGCGCGCAATGCTTGCAACTGGAGCGATGATAAAAAGAACCTGTCGATTCGCGTATAGTTAGTTTGCGCGGTCGGGGCTCTAAACGAAGGAGACGATCGCGATGAGCAACAAGAAACTGCCCGAGAATGCAACCAAGACCGAAGGCGCCGAGCTCGCCCGCCGTGGAAGGGGCGAAATATCCACCGCAACGGCGGTGCCCCACGTGAGCTATGACGATCTGCGCCATGCCGATCGCATTACTATCGACGGTCTCGAGGTCTTTGCCAATCACGGCGTGTATCCCGAAGAGAACGCGCTGGGCCAGAAGTTCATCGTGTCCCTGGTGCTCTATGCCGACCTGCGTGCAGCGGGGGAGCACGATAACCTGGACGCCTCGATTGACTACGGCTCGGTGTGCCACGATGTCGATGGCTATCTGCGTGAGCATACGTTTAAGCTTATCGAGGCTGCAGCCGAGGGTGTGGCCCAGATGCTGCTACGTCGTTACCCCTTGCTGCTTGGCGTGCGTGTTAAGCTCGATAAGCCTTGGGCGCCCGTCGGTCTTCCCCTGGCAAGCTGCGGTGTCGAGATCGAGCGCGTGCGCTAACCGGTTCTAATATGTCTCTATGGGTGGCTGCTTGAGCCGCTGGGACAGTGCTCTATTGTTGGGGCAGTACGTGTCGAGCAAGGCGTGAAACCGCTGATTGTGGCTTGGCTCGAGCAAGTGGACGAGCTCGTGGGCGACAACCATGTCGAGGCATTCGACGGGGTAGGCGGCAAGTTCTCGTGCGATGCGAACGGCGCCGGATTTGGGAGTGCATGAGCCCCAACGCGTTTTCATGCTGCGTACGGAAACGCGAGAAACGGCGACACCCATTGCGATTTCGTATGCGTGCACCATATCGCGCAGCGCCGATGTGACTTCGGACGTATAGAGCTGGTCGATGTGGGCTTGGAGCTCATCGGACGTTAGGCCGTCGAGGATTGCGTGCCGCTTGGTCTGTGGGCCTTCGTCCGATTTATCGGTACCCATAAAACTTGCGAAGGTGGCCTGTTTGGGTCGCGGTGCGGGCGATGCAAAGTTGTGATCGAGCGCATCTTGTACCGTGATGGGCTTGCCCCAAAGTGCAATGACGGACGAGGGGCTGAGCGGCTCTCGCGCCGTCGCCTGACGTTGCTCGCGCTGGGCAAGTCGGCTGATAATCCAGGCGCTGTTGCGCTTCACAAACGCTTCGATACGCTCGCGGGTGGCGCCGAGCGGTGCGCTGGCGTGGACCTCACCGCTCGATGTGACGCGTAGGTTGAAGTTCTTGACGCGCTTTTTGGTAACGACGACGGGGATGGGCGTCCCATCCGGTCGGGATACGGAAATCGTAAACTGCTGCGTCAAAAGCGGTCCTTCAGATTGGGGACGGGCTGGCATGTCGACCGTTCGGCATGCCGGCCCGCTCGGGGGATGTGAAATTAATAACGCTCGAAGAAGTCAAGCGCGTTGTCGCTGCAGAGCTTTTGCATCACGGTCTTGCCAAAATGCTTGGAAAGCATGTTCTGGAACTCGGGCATCTTGCTGGCATCGGAGAGGAAAGCGGGCACCGTGGCACCGTCCCAGTCGCCGCCGAGCGCGATGACGTCCTCGCCGCCCAGGTCGAGCCAGTGCTCGATGTGTGCCGCCAGCTGGTCGAAGGTGACGTCTGCGGCGGTCTTGTCGGTTACGTCGTTGGATAGGAACTCGCTGCAGTAGTTGAGGCCGACGATGCCGCCCATGTCGCGAATGGTGCGGAACTGGTCGTCGGTAAGGTTGCGTTTGACGCCGCAAACCGCACGGGAGTTGGAGTGGCTGGCGACGAAGGGGCGCGTGGCGTGGGCGACAACCTCGTCAAAGCACTCATCGTTGAGGTGGGAGACGTCGAGTACCATGCCGGCGTGCTCCATCTGCGTAAGTGCCTCGATGCCGGCGGCGGTGAGGCCGGCGTGGGTATCGTGCCCGCTCGCGAGCGGTCCCTGCGCGTTCCAGCTGAGTGATGACATGAGTACGCCCAGGCTCTTGAGCACCTCGATCAGCGCGGGGTCCTCGGCAAAGAACGTGGCGTTTTCGATGGTGTGGATGCAGGCGACCTTGCCGTCTTTGAGCGCAGGGCGAATGTCAGCGGCGCTGCGTACGTTGACCATGCGGTCGTGGTTGAGCATTGCCTGGCCGCTCATGTGCGCCATGATTTGCGCCTGGAAGCGCGCGGCGTGGGCGGTGGGAATCTCGTCGGGGACAAACGTGGCGAAGCACTGTGCCCACGGCGTGTTGCCGATCTTTGCGAGCGAGATGGCGCAGGCGTTGCCCTCGATGAGGTCGAAATCTTGCGGATGCGTTTCGTCGCCGGGGAAATAACCGTCGGTGCCGGCGGTAAAGCGCAGGTCGAGATCGAGCGTGGCCCAGCCGATGCGGTCGGCGGTGTCGCAGTGTAGATCAAATACGGGATATGCCATGGTTCCTCCGGTTGCAGCGTTTCTTTGCAAACTGTCATTGAATTGTATGACTAGGGTATAGTTAGCGCCATATGTTCATGGCGGCCCGCGTTGTGCGCCGCCCTTATTACGGAGGTTACCATGTCCAACCAGGGCAAGAAGGTCAAGACCCATTATCGCGGCACGCTCGACGACGGCACGCAGTTCGATAGCTCCTACGATCGCGGCGAGCCGCTGGAGTTCACCTGCGGTGCCGGTCAGATGATCAAGGGCTTCGACGCCGCTGTTGTCGACATGCAGGTGGGCGAGAAGAAGACCGTGCACATTCCTGCTGCCGATGCCTACGGCGAGCACAATCCCGAGATGGTTCTGACCTTCCCGGCCGAGCAGGTTCCCAACATCGAGCAGATCGAGAAGGGCATGAAGCTCTTCCTGTCCACGCCGAGCGGTATGCCCGTCCCCGCCGTCGTCATTGACGTGACGCCCGAGGCTGTGACGCTCGACGCCAACCACGAGCTGGCCGGCAAGGACCTCAACTTTGATATCGAGCTCGTCGAGGTCGAGGGTTAGAGTATGCCTGAACGCTTGGTTTCGACGACATGCTTGGGAAATCTCAACGATCCGTCCTATGAACTCCTGCTTCGCCGGAAGCTGGGCGGTGTCTTTGAAGTTGACGAGCTACTGCTCGATTGGGACCAGGCTGATGTATGCGCGTTTGTGGGCGTGACGGAGCTGGGGCGCACGATCGATGTTCGGCTGGATACTGCCGACGGCGGTCGTCTTGCCGATGGCGACGTGCTCGCCATCGACCGTTCGGGCGTGGTGCCTGTGGCGGTTATTGTGCGCCTGCGCAGCGCCGAGGTTTATTTGGTCGAAGTCGACCGCATGGATCCGATTGCACTCGCGCATGCGTGCTGGGAGATCGGCAACATGCATGCGCCGCTCTTCCGGGGCGACTCGGACGAGCATACCGTGCGCATGTATACGCCGGTGCAGCCTGTTTTGGGCCGCATGCTCCGGGGTGTCGAGGGTGTTCGGCTCTCGGTGGTTACCCGTGAACTCGATTCGGACCGGCGCTTTGCGTCGAGTGCGGCGGATGTCGTTGTGAGTATGGCTCCCGACTTTACGATCGTAAAGAAGGCGCGCGGTTAACGTGCGTATGAGTAAGACGGACTTTGAGAGGTAACTATTCAAAGTCCGTCTTTCTGTTGATGAGATGCTGTGGGGGAAAGCATATGGGTCTTGAAGGAATCAAGCTGATTGCATGCGATTTGGACGGCACGTTGCTGCATCCGGGGGAGCGCGAGCCGCGTTCCGAGGCCTTTGAGCTCATCGATGAGCTGCATCGTCGCGGTATCGTGTTTATGCCGGCGAGCGGTCGCCAATATGCGAGCTTGCGTTACCTCTTTGCGCCGGTGGCAGACGAGCTCGCCTATGTATGCGAAAACGGTGCCCTGGTCATGAGCGAGGGTCGCGCCGTCGTCAAGCGCTCCATGGAGCGTAGTCTTGCTATGGATATCGCGAATGCCGTGGTTGCGTATCCCCATGCCGACGTGACCCTTTCGTGTGAGGGACACCTCTACACCATGAGCGGCAACGATGTGTTCGTCGATCATTTGCGCTATGAGGTCCACTGCGATGTGGCGGTGGTCGACCGCCCCGAGGACATCGACGAGGACGTCATTAAGATCGCCTTCCAGACGCCCGAGGTGGATCAGCCGGCGGCCCTGGAGTATTTTGTGCGTCGCTTTAGCGACCGTGTTGACGTGATGACGTCGGGAACCGAATGGACGGACTTTATCGGTTTCGGTTCGGGCAAGGGCTCCGCGCTTGCCGATTACGGTCGTGCCCTGGGTATTTCGCCCGATGAGATGATGGCGTTTGGCGATAACGAAAACGACCGCGACATGCTCAACGTAGTGGGCCATCCTTATCTAATGGAGAGCTGCAATCCCTCTATGCGTGGCATCAACGACCACGTCCGTTACGTGCGCACGGTCGAAGAAGAGCTGCGTCGCCTGCTCGCCGAGTAGGCATGTCCCAAACATCTACCGGCAGTCGGGGCAGAGACCCTCGAAGATGGTGTAGTGCGACGTGACGTGCCAGCCGATTTGCTCGGACGCTTTGGCGTCGAGCTGGGCATCGAAGGGGAGCGGTACGTCGATGACGCGGCTGCATGAGGTGCAGATGATATGCGCATGCGGCTCGATCGTGCGATCGAAGCGGCTGCCGCCCGGCGTCTTGATGGAGAGAATCTCGCCGGCGTCGGCCAAGAGATTGAGGTTGCGGTAGACCGTGCCGCGGCTGATCTTGTCATCCTGTTCGCGCACGGCGTTGTAGATTTCGTCGGCGGTGGGATGGTTATAGCTTTGGCGCACGGCGTCAAGAACCAGCTTTCGCTGCTTGGTATTCCTTCTTTGCACCGCCATGCGCCTCGCCTCTTTTCTATCAACGGTCGTAGGTAAATGATACCGTATTTAGCACACAATACTAATAACGAGGCATGAAACCGTCTTCATTGGTAAGTGGGGCTCGGGCCTGGGCGTCTACGAGGCGAAAACGCGTTCCCATGCGCTCGTAGGAGGCATGAAGCGCCTCGAGATGAGATAGGATATTTGCCGGAGCTCCCTGTATCTCCATCTCGACTGAGCCGTCTTCCATGTTACGCACCCAGCCGGTGAGCGCGCGTGCCTGCGCGAGGTTGGTGTTGGTAAAGCGAAAGCCAACGCCCTGGACTTGCCCCGCCCAGCGCAGGAAATAGCGCAGGGGAGTGTCTTGAGTGGCCCCGTCGCTTGCGAGCACAGTAAGCCTGCGGCGCAGCTCGAGCTCGACGTTTGATGGTTTTTGAGGCTCTCGACTGCCGCCGGTGACACTGGAGAAGAACGTATCGAAGAGGCCCATCGCTATGCCTGCTTGCCTGCGTCGGCCGGGAAGGTTATGCCGGCCTGCTGGCGCACGGCATCCATGATGCGCAGTGAGACGAGTGTGACATCGCGGTAGTGGCCAAGCTCGTGGCGTCCCGCCGGGGTCTCCCAAATCTCTTCCTTAACGTTATCGATGCCGCCGATGGCGGTGATAAAGTCTGTGAGTTCGTATTCCATAGTGTTGCTCGATTTGGGCAGGTCGAGCACGCGGCCGTTGTCGCCCTGTTCGCGCGGTGCCTCGGTCGCCGAGCCGCGTACGACGTCGCCGCGATAGTCGATGCGGACGTTGCGGGGCGTGGACAGATGGTCGATCTGGATAGTGCCACGCTCGCCTTCGATCTGCGAGGGCAGCAGGTCGTTCGTAATTTTGGAGTGCGCGAGCTCGACGGAGATACGGCCACCGCCGTAGCTGGCGAGGATGGAACCGCAGCCGTCGATGGGGCCGTGCGTGAGCTGTCGCGTGGTGGGGTCGAGCAGAGTAGTCATGCTTGTAAGGCCGGAGGGCATGCCGAAAATCTCGACCATGGGCTCGACGGTGTAGACGCCAATGTCCATGAGGGAACCTGATGCCATATTGCAGTCGAAGATATTGGTGGCGCGTCCCGCGAGAATCTCGTTGTAGCGCGAGGAATATTTGCCAAAGCGCAATGAGGCGCGGCGGATGGGCGCAATTTCGCTCAGAGCGTCCTCGATTGCGTGGAAGGCGGGATCGTGGAGGGGACGCATGGCCTCGAGGGCCACGACACCTGCTGCCTCGGCAGCGCGGAAGACTTCCAGCGCCTGCGCTTCGGTGGCGCAGAAGGGCTTTTCGACGATAACGTGTTTGCCGCCGGCGATGCAGGCAAGGGCCTGCTCGTAGTGAAGTGCGTTAGGGCTGCCGATATAGACGGCGTCGACGTCGGCGGCTGCCGCGAGCTCATCGAGTGAAGTAAAGTTTCGCTCGCCACCGCGCTCGGCGGCAAAGGCAGCACCGCGATTGGCATCGCGTGAAAGCGTGCCCACAAACGCGGCTTGGTCGTTGGCGTTGACGACTTGGATAAAGTCGTCGGTGATCATGGATGTGCCGATGGTCGCTATACGCAGCATGTATCCCCCTCGTGCCGTTCGGTTTACAGGATGAGTGTAGCGCGAGGGGGCAGGAAATAGCGTGCGAAAACGCCGTTACAGGTCGCTCTCGTTAAAGCCGGTGTCGATATCGAGGTTGCTGCCGTCGGCCGCCGTGGTGGCGAGCTCATCGCAGCGCTCGTTGAGCTCGTGGCCGGCGTGACCCTTAACCCAGATGAACTCAACCTTGTGCTTGCTTTTGGCGGTGAGCAGGCGCTCCCACAGGTCGCGGTTCTTGACGGGCTGCTTGTTGGCGGTTTTCCATCCGCGCTTTTTCCAGCCGTCGATCCAGTGCTTGTTAAAGGCGTTGACGACGTACTGCGAATCGGAATGGACCTCGACCTCGCAGGGGCGGTTGAGCGCCTCGAGCGCCACGATGACCGCCATGAGCTCCATGCGGTTGTTGGTGGTCTTGGCGTAGCCGCGCGAAAGCTCGGAGGTGAAGGTCTTGCCGGCGGGGTTGGTGTATTTGAGCACGGCGCCGTAGCCGCCGCGTCCCGGATTTGATCGGGCCGAGCCGTCGGTATAGATGATGACCTTCACGGGCTTCCTTTCGTTGGGTACGTTTCGTGTGAGTGACCATTGTAGCGCCATGCCCGCCGGGGGCTAGCATTCTACGATTTCTACCCCGTCTTCCGACAGTTAGTTGGCATGGATGATGCGGTTGAGCTCGTCGAGGTATTGCTGCAGGAGGGGAGAGGGCTTGCGCTCGTCGTGCATGATATAGCCTACGTGCATCGTTGGGGCGTCTGCTAACGGGATCGATGCCATACCCCATTGCATTTCATTGGAGAGGACACCGGTCGACAGGGTGTAGCCGTTCGACGTGATAAGTAAGTTAGTAAGTGTTCCGCGGTCCGAGATTCGTATGTTGCGGTCGCAAGGGATATAGCTAAAAGGTTCCTCGGCGTAATAGAAGGAGTTTGAGGTTCCCTGCTCAAAGCTATAACGCGTATAGGGTGTGAGGTCGGCAAGGGACAGCTGCGGGCGGCGGGCAAGCGGGTGGCGCTCGCTAACGAAGACGTGGACCGTCGCGTCGAATAGGGGATGGAAGCTCGCGCGCGCATCGGCAAAAGCCTTCTGCAGAACGCGGGCGTTAAAGTCGTCCAGATAGAGGATGCCGATGTCGCTGCGAAACGCGCGGACGTCATCGATGATCTGCGATGTGGTGGTCTCGCGCATGACGAACTCGAACTTGCTGTCGCGGCAGCGCTCGACCACGTTGACAAAGGCCTCGACCGAAAAGGCGTAGTGCTGGGCGGAAATGGCGAGGCGGGCTTGCGGGGTGCCGCCGTCCTCGTAGCGCGCCTCGAGCATGTCGGCCTGCTCTACGACCTGGCGCGCATAGCCCAAAAGCTCGGTGCCGTCGTTGGTGAGTGCAACACCACGGCTAGAGCGCGTAAAGATTTCGATATGAAGTTCCTGTTCCAGGCTTTTGACGGCGTTTGAGATGTTGGACTGAGCGGTATAGAGGCGCTGAGCTGCGGCGTTGATTGAGCCGGACTCTGCCACGGCGATCAGAAAACGAAGCTGCTGAAGGGTCATCGGCGCCCGTCCTTTCGATAGCTATCTAAAAAACCGATAACAGGTTAGCGCTTTTAAGTGATTGACCGAGCGAAACAATGCTCGTACTATTCAAAACACACAAAGGCGGTAGGTAATTAAGCCGACCACGGAACCGGGATGCGAAAGGAGGCCCGCATATGAATTGCTTACCAAGACGAATGCCGGGCTCCTGTTTGCGTCCGTCGGCGTGATCAGGAGACAGCGACTTACTTCTCTTACTCTTATTACTTTTATTCGATCAAGGAGATCATCATGAGCCAGTTCATCAACAACCCCGAGCACACCTTTGGTTTCGATACCCTGCAGCTTCACGTTGGCCAGGAGAGCGCCGATCCCGCATCCGACTCCCGCGCCGTGCCTATCTACCAGACCACGAGCTATGTGTTCCGCAATTCCCAGCACGCCGCCGACCGCTTTGGTCTTGCCGACGCCGGCAACATCTACGGCCGTCTGACCAACTCCACCCAGGGCGTCTTCGAGGACCGTATCGCCGCACTCGAGGGTGGCGTGGCAGGTCTTGCCGTCGCCTCCGGTGCCGCTGCCATCACCTATACCCTGCAGGCTCTCGCCCAGGCCGGTGACCACGTGGTCGCCCAGAAGACCATCTACGGCGGTTCCTACAACCTGCTGGAGCATACGCTCTCCCAGTTTGGCGTCGAGACCACCTTCGTCGATGCCCATAACCTGGAAGAGGTTGAGGGTGCCATCAGGGACAACACCACGGTCATCTATCTCGAGACGCTCGGCAACCCCAACTCCGACATCCCCAACATCGACGCCATCTCCGAGATCGCCAAGAAGCACGGTCTGCCGGTTGTCGTCGACAACACCTTCGGCACCCCGTATCTGTTCCGTCCGCTGGAGCATGGTGCCAACATCGTCGTTCACTCCGCAACCAAGTTCATCGGCGGCCACGGCACCTCGCTGGGCGGTGTGATCGTCGACGGCGGTAACTTCGATTGGAAGGCGAGCGGCAAGTATGCGCAGATCGCCGAGCCCAACCCCTCCTACCATGGCGTCTCGTTTGCCGAGGCTGCCGGTCCCGCCGCCTTCGCAACCTATGTCCGTGCTATCTTGCTGCGTGACGAGGGCGCCTGCATCAGCCCGTTCAACGCCTGGATCCTGCTCCAGGGCACCGAGACTCTGTCGCTGCGCGTTGACCGTCATGTCGAGAACACCAAGAAGGTCGTTGAGTTCCTGGCTGGTGACAGCCATGTCGCCAAGGTGAACCACCCGAGCCTGTCTGAGCACCCCGATCACGAGCTCTATCAGAAGTACTTCCCCAACGGCGGTGCCTCGATCTTTACCTTTGAGATTAAGGGTGGCCAGGAGGCCGCCTGGAAGTTCATCGATCATCTGCAGGTGTTCTCGCTGCTCGCCAACGTGGCCGACGTCAAGTCGCTCGTCGTGCACCCGGCTACCACCACGCACTCCCAGCTCTCTGCCGAGGAGCTCGCCGAGCAGAACATCACGCCCTCCACGATCCGTCTTTCCATCGGTACCGAGAACGCCGAGGATATCATTTGGGATCTGAAGCAGGCCTTCGCCGCGCTGGACGAGTAAGGCGACTTGTGCAAGGACCCCTTGCGACTCGATAGGTATAACTGCATAAAATGCCTGTTCAGGGCACCTGTGCGAACAATGTTTGCACAGGTGCCTTTTTTGCATAGAGCGGGTGCAAAAACAGGGTTTTTGACACGCTTTATGCATTTGAGTTGTGGAAAACTCCTGTTGAGAGGATGTGAGTTTTACGCAATTGACGTGCGCCTTTTGAGTAAAACCGCAGGTCGCGATTTGCTCGGGGTACTATGCAGCGCGATCGAATCACACGCATCTCAAACGCAGCAAAAACGCACTACGGAGGTTTCCAGCTACATGAGGATCGATTCACGAAAACCGAAAGCCGCCGCCCTTTCCGCCGCTCTGACCGTGGCACTTTTGGCGGGCGCCGGTGCAACTGATGCCCACGCCGCAACACTGTCCGATACGGTTGGATCTACGCCGTCCGAGACGACGCTGGTACAGCCCGTTGACTATCGCGGCGATGGTTATGGTTCCATGCAGGAGTGGAACGCCTCGATGGAGGCCAAGCGCGATTCCCTGGAGATGCGCGCTCAGATCATCATGAACATGTACGGTGACTATGCCACCGATGACGAGCGCGCTGTGCTGCAGGGTTGCATCGACGGCGCGGGTAGCCTGTTGACGATGGGGGAGGTCGACGCCAAGTCGACCGAGCTCGATGAGCTGCGCACTGCGCTTGAGGATGCCAAGCGCGAAGCGCTCGAGGCTGCCGCCGAGGCGGAGGCTGCCGAGGCCGTCCAAGCTTCGTACTACAACGCCGGTTACACTCCGTCCTACGCGTCTGCCGCGTCCTACGCGAACGGATCGGGCCTGACGCGCTCTGCGGGTGTCAATAACTACAACGGGCGCCGCGAGACCTATTACAGCAGCAATGTGCTTTATCACTATCGCACGGGCGAATGGACTCAGGATTCTGAGGGCTTCTGGCGCGATTCCGACGGCTATTACGTTGTTGCCGCGGGCGATATGGCCCAGGGCTCGACCTTTACGGGCTCCAAGGGCGATTGCAAGGTCTATGACTCCGGCTGCGCTGCCGGAACCACCGACTACTACACCGGTTGGTAATCTTCCATAAGCAAAATGGGCACATGATGGGCGGGCGTCTTTACTGAGCCTTTGGGCACAACGTAGAGGCGTCCGTTTTTTGTGCGTGCTTGAGTTAACAGAGCGCTTACCGTGGCAGTACGCCGCGCATATGGGCGCGGGGCACACTAGTTCATGAGAAATAAGGTCTTTCTCGTGGAGGAAGTGGTCTTGTGAACGCTCGAGATATCGCCGTTGCCGCCGTTGCATTGACGCTTGGTTGCCTTGGTCCTACGGCCGCGCTCGTCGCGGGTATGCAGGGGTCTTGTGGGGCTGCCTCTATCGTGGTCGGCGCGCTGATCGCGGCCGCACTGCTGGGAAGTGCGGGTGTAGTCCTTTGTCGCGACGATGAGGACCAGGCGTCGGAGTCGCAGCTCTAACCGTTGTGAAGCTGATTTTTGGCCAAAGATGAAAAAGGAAGCCGCCGCGAGGGGAGTGCCCCTTGCGGCGGCTTTGCCATTGGATCTGTTGGCTGCAGTATGCCGAGCACTACCAGCTGCTTTCTATTTCGCGAATCCTCTGGTAGAGCCAATCGTTTTGCGGCACTTGGATATCGTGTTTGGCGGCCAGGCGGCAAATGGTGCCCGCGAACTCCTCGACTTCGGTTTTTCGTTGTGCGATGCGGTCCTGCGCCATCGAGGGCATACCGGCGGGGTCGATTCCCTCGATGAGGTGCACCATTTGCGTCAGGTCTGCCTCGGTCAGCTCAACGCCCTCGGCGTTGGCGACCGCAAGCGTTTCGCGCATGGCGGAAACAAAGCAGCGACGCTGCTCGGAGCCCGGCTCCGTGGCGCTTCCGTAGGTCCCGCCGTAGGCCATGCAGGTCTGGTTGATGCCGTCGTTGAGCATGAGTTTGGCCCACATGCGGTGAGCGATGTCGTCCTCGACGGTATGGGCGATGCCGCAGCGCGTATAGAGCTCGTCGATAGCGGCGACGGTCGCGGGGTCGGTGCCGGCGGCTGCACCAAAGCGGATTTCGCCCGCATTGGTAAAGGTGAGCGCGCCGTCGAGGAATACGGCGTCCATGCCCTGGCAGATACCCAGGACGGTATGCTCCCAGCCAAAGCGTTCGGCAATCTTTTGCTCGCTCGTAATGCCGTTGCACAGCGAGGCGATGAGCGTGTTGGGTCCCACGACACGCTCCATAGTCTTGAGTGCTTGGTCGAGACCGGTGGTCTTGACTGTCAGGATGACCAGATCGGCGGGCGCTGCCTCGCTGGCGCGGACGGACGTGAGATCGCAAGGCTTTCCGTTGACGGTGAGCGCATCGCCCGCGTGACGCTCAAAACGGGTGTCATCCATGACGTATTCGACGGCGTCGTTGCCGAGCGCCCGGGCGATCATGCTGCCGTAGAGCAGGCCGACGCCGCCCTTGCCGATAAAGGCGACCTTGTTGATCTGCATGTGAATCATCTCCCCATGTAAAAGGCGCCCGCGTAAGGGGCGCCTGATGGATTGTATGCTGCCAGGTTGATTGGTGGGTGCGCGGGGCGGCTGTTATAAAAAAGAAACGTTTGCCTGGACGCTACGCTGCAGGGCAGACCGCAAAGACGCGGGCGGGGTATCCGACGCCATCGCGGACCTTGGGGAAGGTGCAGAAGATGACGGCACCCGTGGCGGGAGGCTCGTCCAGATGGTCCATGACCTCGATCTGATAGCGGTCGACCGAGAGGATGTATTGCTCGCCGGGGTAGGGGTAGGCGTCCTCGCGCGTGGTCATGCCCGGCTCCTTTCATCGGGCTTTTTGCTGATGTTAAAGCGGCGCCGTGACGGCTCGATTTCTACTACGTTACGATACGTTCTCGATTGCGATTCCAATGTGTTTCGATGGCGTGGCCGTTGTGTTTCGCCTTGTCGGGGCGCTGATGGCGAAGGGAGGGGCCGTGCAATACCGCGTTGACCCCAAAAGTGGTAACCGAATATCCGCTCTGGGTCTGGGCTGCATGAGGTTTCCCGGTGCGCCGGGACGTCCGGATGCGAAGACAGCCGATGCCATCATTTCCCGTGCGGTGGAGCAGGGGATTAATTATCTGGACACCGCGTATCTCTATCCCGGTAACGAGGCGTGCGTGGGCGCCTCGCTTGAGCGCTTGGGGCTGCGTGACCGGGTGTTGCTGGCGACCAAGTTGCCGCATGCTTCGTGCAAGTGCGCGGAGGATTTCGACCGGTTCTTCAATGAGCAACTGCGGCGCCTGCGGACCGACCATATCGACTATTACCTCATGCATAACATTACCTCGCCCGCCCAGTGGGAACGTGTGGTGGCGTTGGGCATTGAGGACTGGATCGCTCGTCAAAAGGCGGTGGGGCGCATTCGCCAGATCGGTTTTTCGTACCACGGCAGCGCAGCGGACTTCCTCACGATGCTCGATGCGTATGAGTGGGACTTTTGCCAGATCCAGTACAATTACGCTGGAGAGCGATATCAGGCGGGAACAGCGGGGCTCATGGCCGCCGCCGAGCGAGGCCTCGCGGTGTTTGTGATGGAGCCGCTTTTGGGCGGACGCTTGGCAGGCAAATTGCCTCCGCGGGCGCGCGCTGTTCTCGACGGTGCATGCGACCGGCATTTGCATACGCCTGCCGCTTGGGGGCTCTCGTGGGTGTGGAATCATCCCCAGGTGACCATGTTGCTTTCTGGTATGACCGATACCGCGCAGGTGGATGAGAATTCGTCACTGGCAGACCTCGCGTTGCCGAATTCGATGACTGCCAACCAGCTCGACACGATCGCGCACGTGCTGGATGAGTTTGAAAAATCGAATCGCGTGCCCTGCACGGGATGCGGCTACTGCATGCCATGTCCCAAGGGTATCAACATTCCCGGCTGCTTTGCCGCCTACAACGCGAGCTATGCGCACAGCTGGTTTACGGGGCTGTCGCAATACTTTACGGCGAGTGCGGTGCGCACGAGCGAGCCCAAGCTGGTGAGCAATTGCGTCAAGTGCGGCAAATGCGCGCGCCACTGCCCGCAGCATATCGATATCCCCGAGCGTCTCGATGACGTGCGCCGACGCTTCCAGCCGGGCCCCGTAACGGCAGTGCTTAAGGCCTTCGGCAAAACGCGCTCCTCGTGACCCTTTTATAACTTGCGGTGGAATAGTTCCTGTTTGCGGCAGAATAGGGCTTAAACAGGGACTATTCCACCGCAACTGAAAGGGGCTGTCGTGGGCCATTGGGATTCATGTGATGATTCGCGTGAGGTCCGTTGGGGCATTTTGGGCGCTGGGCACATTTCTCATCGATTTGCTTCGTCGCTCAAGAAGGTCGACGGGGCACGGCTGGTGGCTGCGGCCGGCCGCACTCCTGCACATGTCGAGGAATTTTGCCGAGCGTTTTCGATCGATGCTGCGCATGGCCATGCCTCGGTCGACGATAACGGCGATGCGGCTTATGACGCGCTGATTGCCGACTCCGATGTCGACGCAATCTACTTGGCTCTTCCGCATGGCATGCATACGCGTTGGGCCTGTTGCGCGCTGCGTGCCGGAAAGGCCGTGCTGTGCGAAAAGCCGGCCGTTTTGAGTGAGGAAGAGGCTCTCTCGATTGCCTCCACCTCTCGCGAGCGCGGCGTGCTGTTTATGGAGGCAATGAAGAATCGGTTTTGCCCGATGCGCACTCGCGTGAAGGACTTGTTTGCGTCGGGTGAGCTTGGCCGTATTGTCTCGATTGAAAGCGTGCAAAAGCTCGATTACGGCGAGTCTCCTTCGGGCTATCTGCTTGATCCGTTGCAGGGCGGCTGTCTATATGACATGGGCTGCTATGCGGTCGGTTGGTTTGAGGATTTGCTCGCGGGCGCTTGCGAGGTTTCGTCCCGTGAAGTTCGCTGGCGTGACGTATCGGGCGGTCGCGTCGATTGGGCCGACGAGATCCATATGAGCGTCGGCGGTATACCCATTCATATGGTGTGCGACGGCGAAGCAACATATGAAAGCCGCTTAACGATTGCCTGTGAGCGGGGCTCGTTGGAAATCGAGCGGCTCCATCGCCCCGAGCTCGCTCATGTGAAGTATTCCGACGGTCGAGTACTCGAAATCGATGCACCATTTGAAGTCGATGATTTTTACGGTGAGGCGTCGCATGCGACGCAGCTCATTCAGGCGGGGAAACTCGAAAGCCCCATCATGCCCCTTGCCGCCACGCAGCGCTGTGCGCACATCATCGACGCGATTCGCTTGAAACTTTAGGGCGTGGGGGCATGGCACCAGCGCCTGGAATGCCTTGGAGGTCTTTGCCCCTGATGCCCCTTTATAACTTGCGGTGGAATACGGTCTGTTTGCGCCAAAATAGGGCACCAATAGACCGTATTTCACCGCAACTGATGAGGAGGGAGTTGGAGATGCTGACGATCGGGTGTCATCTTTCGACGACGAAGGGCTATCGGGCAATGGGGGAGACGGCGCTGTCCATTGGCGCCAATACCTTTGCGTTCTTTACGCGCAACCCGCGCGGTGGCAAGGCAAAAGAACTTGACATGGATAACGTGGCGGCTCTGCGCGAGCTTATGGCGCAAAACGACTTTGGACCGCTGGTGGCGCATGCCCCGTATACCTACAACCCCTGTTCTGCCAAAGAGCGGGCACGCGAGTTTGCCTTGGAGGCAATGGCCGAGGACTTGCAGCGTCTGGAAGCACTGCCCGGCAACTACTACAACTTCCATCCCGGTGCGCATGTGGGACAGGGCTCCGACGTCGGCATTCAGATGATTGTCGACACGCTGTGCCAGGTGATGTTTGAGGGACAGCAGACGACGGTATTGCTCGAGACCATGGCGGGAAAGGGCACCGAGGTGGGCCGTAGCTTTGAAGAACTGGCGTGCATTATCGAGGGCGTTGCCGCCAAGCGCCCAGAGCTGTCCGATAAGCTGGGCGTTTGTTTGGACACCTGCCATGTGAGCGATGCCGGCTACGACATCATCCATGATCTGGACGGCGTACTCGACGAGTTCGACCGCGTGGTGGGTATCGATCGCTTGCATGCCGTGCATATCAACGATTCGAAGAACCCTTGTGGCGCCCATAAAGATCGTCACGAGTGCATCGGTAAGGGATACCTTGGCAGCGAGGAATTTGGTGGCGGTATGCAGGTTATGCAGAATATTGTATCGAATGGCCACTTGCGTTCGCTGCCGTTTATTTTGGAGACTCCGAACGAACTTGCAGGTTATGCAGCTGAAATTAGACTATTAAGGTCATTGCAGCAGTAATGACTGTCACAAAGTAGAGTATTCCATTCACGTTATGGGTTTGTTTCAATCGATTTTCTCATTGCAGATTCGTAATTCCGGGTGCATAATAGCCAACAGTTTTTGCAGACCTCTGAATCAAACGAGGTCACCGGAAGGAGACTGATTATGAAGCTGAAGAAGCTCGGCGCATTTGCCGCCACGGGTGCTATGGCGCTCGCCCTTGCTCTGACGGGCTGCGGCTCGTCCAACGCCACCTCTGGTTCTGATGCTGGTTCCAGCAGCTCTGACGACGCTAAGGTCGAGAAGGTCGACGGCTCCAAGGAGTACGCGCTCGTCAAGGACGGTACGCTGACCGTCGGCACCTCTGCCGAGTACGCTCCGTTTGAGTACAAGGATGACAACGGCGATTATCAGGGCTTTGACCTTGAGCTCATCAAGGCTATCGGCGACAAGCTGGGCCTGGATGTCGAGTATGTCAACAATGACTTTGACACGCTGGTTCCGGGCGTCGCTTCGGGCGCCAAGTATGACGTTTCCATCGCGGCTATCACCGACACGCCCGAGCGTGAGAAGGAAGTCACTTTCTCTGATTCCTACTACATGGACGATCAGGCTATCGTGACCAAGGTCGATAACACCGACATCACGGCCGATAACTTCAGCGAGAAGCTCAACAACGCCGACGCTACCATCATCGTCCAGTCTGGCTCGACCGCCGAGGCCTTTGCCCAGGAGAACTTCCCCAAGGCCAAGATCGTCCCCTACAAGGACGCCACCGAGTGCTTCAGCGCCCTGCAGTCCGATAAGGGCGACGCCGTAGTCACCAACCGCTCCGTTGCCAGCCAGCTGACCGCCGAGCAGTTCAACACCTGCCAGACCATCAAGCAGATCAGCACCGGCGAGGAGTACGCCATCGCCATCAACCAGGGCAACACCAAGCTCAAGGACGACATCAACCAGGCTATCAAGGACCTGACCGACGACGGTACCGTCGACGCCCTCATGGCTAAGTACAATATCAAGTAAAATAACTACTTGATTGCGCGCGGGCCCTTTCCGTTTTGGCGGAAAGGGCCTTTGCGCTTCTTGAATGGGCGTCATCCCGTCCCGTTATGTCGGCAACTTAAACGTTAGGAGCCACCTTGTCTCGATTGAACCAAGGAGCTATGGGCCAGAGCTATCCACTGCCCTCGATGCTCCAAAAGCTAGCCTGCGCTTTGGCTGTGGCATTCGCCCTGGTGTGCGCGGGGGCCTGCGTGCCCACGACCGCCCAGGCGCTTGAGACCGCAAAGATCACCGCCCGACCCAATACCGGTTCGGGTAGCGACGTGGTCGGTGGCACCGAGACCCGCATTACCTGGGAAGTTCAGGCCGATGCCGACGAGGAGCTGAGCGGTCTTTCTTTGACGTTTGTCGACGGCACGACGTTTGGTACCGATGACACGCGATTGACGATGCTCTCGGGCGAGGACCTCATGGATCGTACGCCCATGAAACCTACGTGCAAGGCTGACGGCCAGACGCTCACGATTGACTTTGGTGAGACGGCGCCTGCCGGCGGCTATTTCCGCGTCGAGGTTTACGGCGTGACCTTCCCCGTCGAGGGCGGCGATGAGGCCTTTAGCGGCACCTATACGCTCGCTGACGGGTCGACCAAGAAGATCTCCAAGATTCCTCCCGTCGAGATTAAGGGCGTGACGGCATTCGATAACTTCCTGGCCGACCTTAAGGAGCAGCCGTGGGTCGAGGCGTGGAACTCCAATATGTTTCTGCGCCTGTTCTTAAACCCGGTCATTTTGGTCCAAAGCCTGCCGATCGTCTTTAAGGGCTTCCTCATGTCGCTCTCGATCGTGCTCGTGGCGTTTCCGCTGGCAATCCCCTTTGGCTTTGCCTTGTCGCTCATGCGCATCTCCAAGTCGCGCATCCTGCGTTGCCTTGCCGGCATCTATGTGAATATCATTCGCGGTACGCCGGCGTTCCTGCAGATCTATATCGCGTTCTTCGGTCTGCCGTTGGCCGGCGTCAAGGTGGACGACTATGTCTTGGGCGTCATCGTCATGGCCATGAACTCGTCTGCGTACCTGTGCGAGATCTTTCGTGCCGGTATTCAATCGATCCCCAAGGGCCAAAACGAGGCTGCTCGCTCTCTGGGCATGAATGCCTTCCAGACGCTGCTCTACGTTATGATTCCGCAGACGTTCCGCAATGTTTTGCCTACGCTGACCAGCGAGTTTATCTTGCTTTACAAGGATACGTCGCTGCTTGCCGCCGTGGGTGTGGTCGAGATCGTCATGAACGCCCGTACCATCGTGGCCACGACGGGCTCCATTACACCGTACGTGGTTGCCGCCCTGTTCTATCTGGTCATCACCCTGCCGCTCGCTCGCTTGGTGAGCGGTCTTGAGGCAAGGCTTTTGGGCACGACCGAGACCAAGAAGAAGCGTCCCGCCAAGAGCGCCGGACAGGTTGTCGCGACGCCTGCCGATCACATCGCCGGTCTGTAAGGAGGTCCTATCATGAGCGAAACCAATAACTCGAACGAGGTCGTCGTCAGCATCAAGAACCTCCAGAAGGCCTTTGGCGACAACGTGGTCCTGCGCGATATCGATCTGGATGTGCACAAGGGTGAGGTCGTTGTGGTCTTGGGCCCCTCGGGCTCGGGCAAGTCGACGATGCTTCGCTGCATCAATCGTCTGGAGCATCCCACGAGCGGCTCGATTATCGTTGAGGGCGTGGATGTGTGCGCCAAGGGTGTCGACCTCAACAAAGTGCGCACGCATCTGGGCATGGTTTTTCAGCAGTTCAACCTGTTCCCGCACCTGTCGGTCAAAAAGAACGTCATGCTTGCGCAGCAAAAGGTGCTCAAGCGCAGCAAGGAAGAGGCCGAGAAGATCGCCGTCGAGGAACTCACCAAGGTCGGTCTGGCCGAGCGCATCGATTTTATGCCGAGTCAGCTTTCGGGCGGCCAGCAGCAGCGCGTTGCCATCGCCCGCGCCCTGTCGATGAACCCGCACGTCATGCTCTTTGACGAGGCCACCTCGGCGCTCGACCCTGAGCTCGTGCGCGACGTCTTGGGCGTCATGCGCGATCTGGCGCGCGACGGTATGACGATGATTGTGGTGACGCACGAGATGGGCTTTGCCCGCGATGTCGCCGACCGCGTCGTCTTTATGGACGGCGGCGTTATCGTGGAAGAGGGTACGCCGAGTGAGGTCTTCGACCATCCCAAGAGCGAGCGCACCAAGGCGTTCTTGGGCAATATCTCGTAGCCGGTTGATGTAACTGCCGTTACAAAAGAGCGGGGCTGGACTTGAATCCAGCCCCGCTCTTTTGTAGGGATGGGGATGCGCTTTGATGCAGGCTCTCTTGGAGGCCCTGGGTTCGTTACGCGAGCTCGGCTCCGAGGGCCTTGCAAGCGGTCTCGCCCTCGTCGTCGGGGGCGTCGTAACAGATGACGGAGTCGACCACGTTGACGCCTGCCTCGTCGGCGTCGGCCTTCCAGTTGTCCATCCACTCGCCCTCGGCCCACGAATAGGAGCCAAAGAGGGCGACCTTCTTGTCGTCGAGAGTCTCCTTGACCTCGTCCCACATCGGCTGGAACTCATCGTACTCGAGTTCCTCGGAGCCCATGGCGGGGCAGCCGAAGGCAATGGCGTCATAGCTGGCGGCCTTGTCTGCGGAGAAGTCGGCGCAGGAGATGACCTCTGCCTCGGCGCCGGCACCGGTTGCGCCCTCGGCAACGAAGTTTGCCATGGCCTCGGTGTTGCCTGTACCGCTCCAGTAGACGACGGCGATCTTGCTCATATGTTTTCCTTTCGGTTGTGCGGCGTGCGGCCGCGTTTTGTATGCTCTATCGGGTTGCCTGGACAAGTTGTTTCAGGGTGCAGCCCTGTTGATAGATGTAGGTAAGGTATTGCGTGCATGCGCGATAGGAATCGAAGGTCGTGAGCGCCTGCTCAACGTTTGTGTATACCTTCCATGCGCCAAAGACCTTATAGTTTTCGCCGTGCTGGACGATAAACTGATGGACATCTTCGTAGGGATAGCCCAAAAAATAGCCAATTTCGTGGGGGAACTCGCATATGCACCCCGTATCGCAGTGTCTATTTCGCGCGAGTGCGCAGACGCTGCCGTCATAGGCGCTTTCTGCGGCATTGCTGCTTGCCAGCGTGATGCGCGCGGCGAGATGCACCAGGGATGCGGGCAGGTTGTGGACATCGTAACCTTCGGCGGCTAGCGCCGTCGTGGCACGGGGGTCGGAGAGGTATCGCATGAGGTCCGCAGGGCGGTACACATAGATGAGCGCTCCGCAGGGGCGCCAGACCAAAACGCTCATATGGATCCCGAGTGGCTGGAGCTCGCGGTTGCATTGGGTTATGACGGCGAGCAGGCGAGAGCGTCGCTCTTCGATATGGGCGGCGCTGGGTTTTCCGTTTTGGTTGGCGTAAACGCCGGGATAGGTAAAGAGCGAAGCCGGCTTGATACCTGCGAGCGTAGGGGAGCAGTTGCGCACGACAGCCGTTTGGTATGTTGGGATGTCAATGGTTCGAGTCACGATGCTCCTTTCGGGTCCTCAGTTGTTAGCCTAGGAAAACTTATACACGAAAGTAAGTCATGGTCAACAAAAAAGTTTGAAGAGGGAAACTAATTGACCGAACGGACACGATTTTGGGTTAAGATGGGGACACCCCATGGGGGTATCTAGATAGTGCTACTTGAAAGGGGAACGCATGAGCGACTTGCTCAACCCTGCGAATCTCATCGTGTTGGCCGTCATTGCCGTCGGCATGTTTTTTGGACTGCGTCGCATTGTCGCTTCGACACACGGAAAGAGCTGCTGCAGCGATGGCGCGAGCGGTAAGAAGGCCAAAAAGGTTGTTGTGGTGGATACCGATGCATCGCACTATCCCTATAGCGATGAGCTGCTCATCGGCGGCATGAGCTGTGACGGCTGCGCTCAGAACGTAGCCAATGCTCTCAATGCGCTGGATGGCGTGTGGGCAACGGTGACGTATGCGGACCACACAGCGCGCGTGCGCTCCAAGCGGCCGATCGATCGCGGTGTCCTTGAGGCTGCCGTGAGAGATGCGGGTTACTACGTCATGACGCTGTAGGCCTTGCCTTGGATGCGCGTCCTTGCCTAGGCTCGTCCGCGTAGCTCGATGTCCTGGATGTCGTCGAAGTCGATGGCGATATCTTTGAGCTTGAGGAGTTTGAAAGCAGGGAGCGCCTCGTCGAGGATGCCGGTGCGGCTGCGATAGCCGTATGCATCGTAATAGGTGACACGAACCAAGTCGCCGCGCTTGAGGCCCTCGAGCTTTTTCGAAAGTTCGAGGGCTTTTTCTTCTGTGAGTTCGCATTTTGGCTCGGCGGTGATCTCTTGTTTACGCACGAGCTCGTAGTATCCCGCGAGGGCGGCAAAGGGCATAAACTGCGCGGCACGGCCGGCACGGACGGTGCCGTTGGCGGTGAGCTTTGGGTCGGCGGAGCGACGTCTTCCCTCGGGGTCCGCTAGGCGTTCAAAAGGTGTCGGTGGCCGCATCGGCTGTTGTTGGGACTTAGGCACGATGTCCTCCTACCTGATCGTTGCGTTCGCGCGCGGTGGCGCCGGCGGTAAAGCTCAGCCCCTTAACCAGCGCGTTCTTGCCGTATTTGCCTTTCACGGCCAGCACGGCGCGTGCCAGGTCGCGCTCGCGCTCATCGGCCTCGATATCGCTGAACAGATCGATGGTGGCAAATTCCTCGGGCATGAGGTTGCCAAATCCCAGATTGATGCGCTTGACCGGTCGTTTGGGATCGACAGTCTGCGCCCAGAGCTCATCGAAATAGCCCATGATCTTCTTGAACGAATTGGTACGCTCGGGCAGCTTTCGCGAGGCGTTGGAGTGCGCAAAGAGTGCGGCATAGCCACCGCGCGGTTTGCCGCCATGCTCTCCCACAAAGATGCCGTCGATTGCCTGCGCCTCACGTACCAGACGACGCCGTTCGTCATCGCGCTGGACGGGCTTGGGCGCACGGGGTGCGAGCTCGGGGCCGGCGGTTGCGGTGGGTTCGATGCTCGACGTACTCGAGCGCAGGTGTCCGCATCCGTCCACATATTGTGCAGTGCCGCTGGCATCAAGCCTGCGGATGTCGGCGCGCTCGCTTGCATAGCCCACAAAGAGCGAGATGCTGTCGCACACCACGTGCTTGTCGATCAAATCCAGCACGGCGGCATCGACCATCTCGCGCAAGACGGTATAGGCCTGTTCGTAGGCATAACCCTTCGAGAGCACCTGTCCTGTGGTGGTCGAAGTTGCTTGCGGGCGATAGGCTTGGATGTCGGCGATGGTTGTCGGCTCGCGCCCGAAGGCATGGTCGATGAGATATTCGGCATTGACGCCGAGCTCGTCGTAGAGCAGGTTTTCGTCGAGCGCCGCGACGCCCATCAGATCGTAGACGCCGTATTTCTCGAGGCGGGCTGCCACGCCGGGACCGATGCCCCAGATATCGGTGATGGGACGATGGGGCCAGATCTCCTTGCGAAAGGCCTCGTCGTCGAGTATGCCGATGCGGCTGGGTACGTGCTTGGCGGTAATGTCGAGCGCTACCTTGGCCTGGAATAGGTTGGGGCCGATGCCGACCGTAGCCGTGATGCCGGTGCGCGCGAGGACCTCGTCGCGCAGCGTGCAGGCGAACCCTTCCGCATCGGTGTGATAGAGGTCCAGATAGGGCGTCACGTCGATAAAGCACTCATCGATGGAGTAGACGTGCACGTCCTGGGGGCTGACGTATTCCAGATAGATACCGTAGATTTTCGCCGACACCTCCATGTAATGCTGCATGCGCGGTACGGCCGTGATGTAGTCGATGCCATCGGGAATTTCGAACAGACGGCAGCGGTTGTGAATACCTAAGTCCTTCATGGCCTGTGTGATGGCGAGGCAGATGGTCGTGCGTCCGCGTGATTCGTCGGCAACGACCAGGTTGGTGGTGAGTGGATCGAGCCCGCGGTCCACGCACTCGATGCTGGCATAAAACGTCTTGAGGTCGATGCAGATATAGGTGTGCTGCTCGTGCGCCATCCGTGCCCTTTCATCAAACACATGTTCTTATCGAATACATGTTCGATAATACCAGCTCATCCGGACATCGTCAAAACCTGTCAAAAAGGGACTGGTTTGTTTTGGTAGGTATGGTCGTGCGGTTGGATTGGGTTTTAACGCAGCTCTAAAGAGTGCGAAACAGCTCGGAAAACCTCGCTTCGTAGCATGGGCCTAACGATTGATACCGCCTATACGCACGGAAGGGTTGTGGAAAAGATGGTCAATTATGGGTTTGGTATGCCGACGCGCCTTGTTGCGGATGGAGACGTGGCTCGCTGGTGCGGACGATTGGTCGCTCACTACGGAGGCACCAAGGCGCTGGTTGTGCTGGGCGGTGACAAGCATACGCGCGATAAGCTTGTCTCGGCGGCACTTGGCTCGCTTGATCGAGCCCTACTCGAGCGTGTGCTTTTCCGCTGCGGCTCGTTTGAGGGCGACGGGGGAGACGAGCTGATCGACGAAGCCGTGGCCCTGGCGACCGACGAAGGCGTGGACTTTGTCCTGGCGATTGGCGATGCCGATACTGCTGGCTTTGCGCGCGAGCTCGCGCGTCGCATGGCGGCGCTCGATGCCGGCGAAGACGGCTTTGTGCCTTATGGATGTATTGTCTCGGAGGGCAAGGTGCCTGCCGTCGTGGGAGCCGGCGAGGTTCCCGTTTTTGCCATTATCGCGCCCGAACTTCTGAAGGGCATCGGGTCTCCTCTGCGTGAGTTGCTCGGTAGCGTCTGCGCCGCGGCCTAATATGTGCCATAAAGGGACGGATTATTTTTGGTTGGTAAAGCGTTTGACCTGCCAAAATAAGCCTGTCCCTTTTTGGTCGGTTGCCGTTTGGGGGCCGATTGGCAACGCTCGCTGATTGTAGTCTTGACCTGCGCTAGAATAGTGCCATCTGAATGTCCGGGTGCATGGAGGCGTGCGCCCGTATGCTGAGGAGGACTCTATGGCAACTGTTGCCGCACCTATCGATGCTACGTCGACTGCCGCTTGGAAGGCACTCGAGGCTCATCAGGAGAAGCTCGAGGCCGATGGTATCGACCTCAAGGCCTGGTTCGCCGCCGATGCCGAGCGCGTGAACAAGCTGAGCTTTGACGCCGGTGACCTGCACTTCGATCTGTCGAAGAACCTGGTGACCGATGAGACCGTCAAGCTGCTGTGCGATCTTGCCCGCGAGGTGAAGCTCGAGGAGCGCCGCGACGCCATGTTCTCCGGCGAGCACATTAACACCACCGAGGACCGCGCCGTCCTGCACACCGCGCTTCGTCGCCCGGCAAGCGAGAAGGGCCAGCTCATCGTCGACGGCCAGGACGTCGTCGCCGACGTGCACGAGGTCCTCGATCGCATGTATGCCTTCGCCGAGCGCGTGCGCTCCGGTGAGTGGAAGGGCGTAACCGGTAAGAAGATCGAGCACCTGGTGTCCATCGGCATCGGCGGCTCCGATCTGGGCCCGGTCATGGCTTACGAGGCTCTGCGTCCCTATGCCGACGCCGGTATCGACTGCCGCTACATCTCCAACATCGACCCCAACGACCAGGCCGAGAAGCTCAAGGGCTTGGATCCCGAGACCACGCTCGTGATCATCGTCTCCAAGACCTTCACCACGCTCGAGACCCTCACCAACGCCCGCGAGGTCAAGACCTGGATGCTCGAGCAACTCAAGGCTCAGGGCGCCATCGACGGCTCCGATGAGCAGAACGCCGAGGCCGTGGCAAAGCACTTCGTCGCCGTCTCCACCGCACTCGAGAAGGTCGAGGCCTTCGGTATCGACCCCGCCAACGCCTTCGGTTTCTGGAACTGGGTTGGCGGCCGCTATTCCGTTGACTCCGCCGTGGGCCTGTCGCTGATCGTCGTGCTCGGCCCCGAGCGCTTCCAGCAGTTCCTCGAGGGCTTCCACGCCATCGACGAGTACTTCTGCAACACCCCGCTCGAGAACAACGCCGTCGCGCTGATGGGCCTGCTCAACGTCTGGTACGTCAACTTCTTCGGTTCCAAGAGCCACGCCGTGCTGCCGTACTGCCAGTACCTGCATCGTTTCCCGGCCTACCTGCAGCAGCTCACCATGGAGTCCAACGGCAAGCATGTCCGCTGGGACGGCAGCGCCGTGACCTCCGACACCGGTGAGATCTTCTGGGGCGAGCCCGGCACCAACGGCCAGCACGCCTTCTACCAGCTGCTGCACCAGGGCACCGTGGTGGTCCCGGCCGATTTCATTGCCTTCGCCAATACCGCCAGCCCTGCGACCGACAGCGGCCAGGACGTGCACGAGCTGTTCCTGGGCAACTTCCTGGCCCAGACCAAGGCGCTCGCCTTTGGTAAGACGGCCGATGAGGTGCGCGCCGAGGGCACGCCCGAGCAGATCGTCCCGGCCCGCTGCTTTGAGGGCAACCGTCCGACGACCTCGATCTTTGGCGACACGTTGACCCCGTTCGCACTCGGCGAGCTCATCGCCCTGTACGAGCACATCACGTTTGTCGAGGGCACGGTCTGGGGCATCGACTCCTACGACCAGTGGGGCGTCGAGCTGGGCAAGCAGCTTGCCAAGCAGATCACTCCAGCCTTCCATGACGACGCCGCCAAGGCCGAGCAGGACGCTTCGACCCAGGCGCTCATCGAGTTCTACCGCGCTCACCGCAAGTAGTCGCTGCTGTTAACGCATCGCGCCTTATGGTCAGGGGCCCGTATCCCATCGGATGCGGGCCCCTTTGCTTTGCCGTGGCCCCGGGGCGCACGGCCTTTAAGGATCTTCGCCGGAGCGTCGCGTGCTGCGAGGGCCCTGCGTCTAGAGCTCGGCCTCCGCATGGCCTCGCTGCGCCTCGGGCAGCTCCCCGTAGAGCGGATGGTCTTCGAGCCTAAAGCGCTCGACCTGTTCGGGAGTGCAGCCGCGCACAAAGAGCCACGAGCGATCGATCGGCGTCGCCATGAGCGTGCTGGGCAGCGCGTCGGCGCGGTCGGAAAACACCCGGGCACTCTCGGGATCCTGGAACGCCAGCACCAGATGCGTGTCGCAGTTGCCCATGATGGAGCGTGCGCGTGCCTCGCCATAGAGCGCATCGAGCTGGTTGGTCGACTGCAGCAGCAGCGTTGCCCAGATGTTGCGGCTTCGGATAATCGAGAGCACGTTGTCGATCTGGGGGATCTGCAGATTTGCGAAGTCATCGAGCATAAAGCGCACGGGCACGGGCAGGCTGCCGTCGGGCTGCCTATCGGCCTCACGAATGAGGCCCATAAACGCCTGCGAAATAAAGAGGCCGGTCAGCGGATCGAGATTGCGGTCAATATCGCTCACGGTTACAAACAGGGCGCAGGGGGTGTGTCCCATGGAAGCGAAGTCCACCTGATGGCACTCACGATAGAGCTGTGCCGCACCGTCGAATCCCAGACACATGACCTTTTCGGCAAGGATGCCGACGATGCTCGCGTGCATGCGCTCGGCATTTTGCGTAATGGCGTAGCGCCGCCATAGCGAGAGGGCATAGCTTTGGGGGTCGGTCGTGATCAGATCGTCAAACAATCGGGCCGTGGCACCGTCCTGCAGGTGCTCGATCAGCTTGATGACCGAGCTGATCGTCTGCTCGTCGGCGGGTAGCTGTTCGGTGACGTAGGCGATAAGACACGACAGCAGGTTTGCCGCCGCATGATCCCAAAAAGGCTGGTTGTTGTCCTCGATGGGGCAGATGGCCTTTGCCACCGAGAGGATGTCCTGCTGGTTGGGCCTGCCGTCCGCCTTGCGGCGAATGTGCCTCAGGGGGTTGTAGCCGCAGCGCTCGATGCCGGGCGCAAGGGCCGGGACGGTGTTGAGGTCGGCGAAGTTGAGACATTGCACGCGGTAACCGTGGGCTGCCAGCACGGGTCCCACTTCGCGACAGAGCGTGCCTTTGGTGTCGAGCACGATGTAGCTTGCGTTCATTTGCAGCAGGTTGGGCTTGAGGACGTTTCGGGTCTTGCCGGCTCCCGAGGGGCCGATCACAAGTGCGTTGTTGTTGAGTCCCGTTTGGCGGGTGTCGCAGGAAAGCGTTCGATCCTTGGCGAGGATGGTGGACGATGCGGACTTAGATGCGGCGAGGCGGCTGGCGAGGTTAGACATGGGCGACCTCCTTGGTGGTCGAGAGGATTTCGTGGGCAAAGCCGAGCTCGACGGCGCGCTCGGCCGAAAGGTAGGTGTCTTTTGCAGTGAGGGACTGGATGCGCTTGGGCGTGAGGCCGCTGCGGTCCGAGAGGATTTGCGTGAGGGTCTTGCGGGTCTGCATGAGACGCCGGCTGGTTTCTTGCAGCGCAAGTGCCGAGCCGCCTGCCCCCTGGGGGATCAGCGGGTCGTGAATCATGAGCTCTGCATGGGGCGCCATACGGCGATCGTCGCCGCCCATAAAGATCACGGCGCCCATGGACGCGGCGAATTCCAGACAGACGGTGCGGATGGGGCACGATGCGAGGCGCATGGCGTCATAGATCGCAAGGCCCGATCGCACGCTTCCGCCGGCGCTGGCGACAAATATGGTGATGGGGCGGCTGGGGTCGGTGGCATCGAGCAGGCGGATCTGCTGGCATAGGTCGTGGGCCATCGGGGTTTCGATGTTTCCCATGACGGAGAGCTCGCGACGGGCGAGCATCTCATCGTAAATGCTGGTGAGCGTGATACCTCGGGCGGATTCACGCATGGTGAGGGGGCTGATGATGGGGGAATGATTGGTGTCCATGAGGACTCCTTTCTGTTGGTTGTGTTGTGGAATAGGATTGTTGCCCGCGGAGGGGCTGGCGGGCTACAGGGTTCGTCCGAGCCTGAGATCGAGCTCGGTTGTGGGGCAGGCTGCCTGTTCGTGCGGCTCGCAAGCGCCAAGGACTCCAAAGCGATGGAGCGTTGCGACGGGCGTGGTGTAGGCGAGCCGCAGCTGATGCTCGACAGGGGCGCATCCGTCATTTTTGTAATGAGCCGCGTAGTACTGCGCGATGCTGGCGTTCATCTCGCTGCCATTGCGATGGCGCTCAAACTGGCGTCTGCAGGTCTCGATGATCTTTGCTACCGACTTGGGTGCCGTCGCGGGAACAAGGGCGAGATAGCCCTCAAATAGCTCGTTGATGCTCAGAAGGCACAGCAGGTCGATCAGCGTCCTTATGGCTGCTCCCTCGGCGGAAAAGTGCGCGGTCATGCGGTTATATCGGTTGCGGTCGACGATGGCCGCATGGGGTCTTGGAGTTTTCTGCCCCGTGGTTCCGGGCTTTTGCCGCGCCTGTGTATTGAGCTCGACGTTGCAGCGCTTGAGGCCGTCCAACGGAAGGAACAGTGCGGTGCGCAGGGTGTTCCGCTTGCTTTCGAGTTCATGACGCTCGTCGGGTTCCCATTCGAGCTTGAGTTTCGTGTCGAGCGCCGTAAGCATATGGGCTAGGCAGCCTACGGTAAGAACGTACGAATCGTTGTCGCGTTTTGGGGCATAGGGGTCTGTCAGCTTGCGAATGTCGGGGTCGCCCATGATCTTTGTGCAGCGCTTCAGCAGTTGAGGGTGGTCGGCCAAGATCGTCGCGAGCGGTAGCGACGCGTAGTTCTTGATGGTCGCGGCGGCAAAGGCGGCGTCATATTCGTTTGCATATGCTCGCTCAATGCGGGCATCCAGAATGCCTTTCTTATCGCCGTCTTCAGCGTGGTGGTTTGTCATAGCTTCTCCAATCGGTTGATGTTCGTGCTGTTTGTTGATGTGTTGGTTGTCGTGAGTGATGTGCTTGCCGTGGGTGATGTGCTGACGTTGGGGTGCTATGCGGTTTTCAATGAGCCCGTGAGGCAGTTGCTGCAGGGGCGGGATGGAACGGCCCATGCAAGGCGGAAGGCATCGTGCTCAAAATCGAGACAGCAATGCCCTGGGTGCCTCACATGTGGCAGTTACCTCATTAAGTTGTCATTGCGTTTGGGGTTGTACTTTGCCGATCTTCCTTCTCTTACACGCTGAAAACTGAAACTTCATATGCTCGATCTACTTAAAACCGCAACGGCGGTCTTTTATCAACTTATATGTCGGAACGTGTCTTTGCAAGTACTTTTTTGCGTTTGTTTCAAATGGGGTGGTTTTGCAACCGTCACGCGCCACGCTATGCGAACGTGCCCCGGCTCGGATAAGATGGTGCGATCGAGTTCTACCGCGCTCACTGCAAGTAGTCTTTGTTGCTGAGATAGGTCACGGCCGAAAGGGGCCCGTATCCCAACAGATACGGGCCCCTTGCTATTTAAATGGGCATGAGGGTGTATTGAGGGGGGATGTCTTGCTGTCGGCATCCGCGTGCGGTGCCATTCGCTGTCCGTAAATTATACGTTTACGGCTAATTTCATACCACTTGTCGGAATGCGGACGCTGTCCTTGCATGCCGGGCGTACATTGAACGTGGTTTTTCGCGTGAAGCCACGAATCGGTTGCCAGCCCTGAACAAGGAGGCCCAGCATGACGCTTGCCAAACCCATCAATAAATACATCGACTATATCGATGCCCCCGAGGACACGTTTGAGCAGTATGTCGAGAAGGCGTTAAAGTACAACTTTCGCTGCGTATTTGCGAACCTGCAGGAGTACGAGACGGGCCGCGCCATGCTCGAGGGCTCTGACATCATCCTTGCCGGCGCTATCGACTTTCCCCAGGGCACTATGACGCTTGAGGAGAAGCTTGCGAGGTTTGAGGAATACGCTGCGTGTGGCTTTACCGAGATTGACTACGTTTTGAATCAGGGGTCGATCGAGAACCGCGATTTTGATGCCATCGAGCGCGAGATGACTACCATTGCTGATTTTTGTCGCGCGCATGGCATCACTGACAAGGTAATCGTCGAGATGTGCAAGCTGGACGGCGACGACGCCGCCAAGCGCCGTGTATGCGAGATCGCGCTGGAGGCCAAGCCGGGATTCCTTAAGACATCGACCGGCAGAAGCTTTGGCGGTGCTAAGCTCGAGGACGTGCGGCTGATGCACGAGGTGCTCGGCGATGCCGTGGCAATCAAGGCGGCGGGCGGTATCCATAATTACGAAGAGGCTTGCGCATTCATCGAGGCCGGCGCCAGCGCGTTAGGTGCATCGGCGGGCATCGCGATCGTCGAGGGCGCACCGACGGATGAGCGTCGCTAGCAGACGTATTTGACCTGAGCGATAAAGCTTCACGACCACACGCCGTTCATGTTCGAGACAATATGACTTTTTGCCCGTTGTAAACGGAGTCGCGATGGGTGTTCTGTATGATGGCTCAGACAAGGTTGTTCAATGACAGGGAGGCATATATGGCAATCAAAGCCATCGCGATGGATATCGACGGTACGCTCACCAACGATCAGAAAGTGATTAGCCCGCGTACGCGCGAGAAGCTGCTCGCGGCGCAGGAGTCGGGCATTAAGCTCATTTTGGCTTCGGGCCGTCCCGCATGGGGGCTCCACGCCTTGGCGCAGGAGCTCGACCTCCAAAACCATGACGGTCTGCTAGTTGCCTTTAACGGCGCACACGTCGTCGATGCCCAGACCGACGAGGTACTGTTCGATCAGGCTATGCCTGCCGACGAATTGCATCGCCTGATTGATCACCTGCGTAATTTTGACGTGATCCCTATGATTTCGCTCGGTCGCGATTTGCACGTCGAGGACTCGTACCGCTGCATGATCACGCTGCCTGACGGCTCGCAGAAAAACATCGTCAAATACGAGCGCGATGCGTGCGATCTTAAGATCCGCGAGGTCGAGAGCCTGCATGAGGTCGCTGATGCTTATCCCGTGGACAAGCTGCTGACGGCGGGCGATCCGGCCTACCTGCAGGCGCATTACGAGGAGATGTATGCGCCCTTTAAGCAGACGCTTTCGGGCATGTTTACGGCCGACTGGTACTTTGAGTACACGGCGCACGGTATCGACAAAGCCCGTGCGCTCGAGGGTGCCCTGCCCAAACTCGGCATCGATGCCAGCGAGGTCGTATCGTTTGGCGACGGCCAGAACGACAAGTCCATGATTGAGTGGGCCGGCACCGGTGTTGCCATGGGTAACGCCGTCGATGAGGTTAAGGCTGTGGCCCAGATGGTGACCGCCGATAACAACGAAGATGGTATTGCAATGGCGCTGGATAAGCTGCTGGGTTAGAATCGCCGATAATGCATGGTTTGGGCGCCTGCTTGCAGGCGCCCTTTTGTTAGGGAGGGTGCCGTGTCCGCATTTCCGTTCGACGCCGTTATCTTTGACATGGACGGCGTCATTGTCGATACCGAGTATTACTACCTGGGCGAGACTGCCGCGTTTGCCAAGGAGCTTGGGCTTAATCTGACTCAAGAGGAGTTGAATGGGCAGGTCGGTACCTCGCATCAGTTCTTCCTGCATATGCTGGTCGATTGGTTTGAGCGCGCCGGTAAGGGGCACTTCACTGGCGAGGAAGCGTTGGCCCGTTGGGACGAATGGGCGCATAAGCGTCCGCGCGACTATCAGGCTTTGATTAACCCAGGCGCCGTGGATACGATTCGAGAGCTGCCGCGCCGTGGCGTTCGCGTGGCGCTTGCCAGCTCGTCTCCCATGGTTAGCATCGAGGAAGTGCTCAACGCATGCGGGCTGTCGGATGCCTTTGAGTATGTGGTGAGCGGCGAGCAGTTTAAGGAGAGCAAACCCGAGCCCGACATCTACCTGCATGCGCTGGACCTGCTGGGGCTGCCCGCGAATCGCTGCTGCTGCGTTGAGGATTCGGTGCCTGGCATCACTGCCGGCAAGCGAGCCGGCCTGACAGTCATTGCCAAGCGCGAGGAGCGCTTTGGCTTTAGCCAGGATGCCGCGGACAAGATTATCGACCAGCTGCCGGAGCTGCTGGAACTCGCGTAGATTCTGGGCGGTACTGCTGTCACAACAGTGGTTCCGTTGGCATAAGAGAGAGGGGCGGCATCATGGCATTTAACGTGAGCGCACTGGGGTTTGGCGACAACGTCGTCGACTGCTACGAGCATATCCACACAATGTATCCGGGTGGCAATGCGGTGAACTTTGCCGTGTATGCCAAGAAGTGCGGCGCCGCGCGCTCCGCGTATATGGGCATCTTTGGTAATGACGCTGCTGCTGAGCATGTGATTGCGAGTCTTGAGGATGAGGACGTTGAGCTTGCCAAGTGCAAGCAGCTCATCGGCGAGAACGGTGCGGCACGCGTGACCGTCGTTAACGGCGACCGTGTTTTCCTTGGCTCCAATGAGGGCGGCATCCGTGGTGATGCGCGCTATGTGCTCGATCGCTTTGACCTTGCGTACGTGAAGCAGTTCGACGTAGTCCACTCGGGCAACTATTGCTTTACCGAGCGTGAACTTCCCAAGTTGAAGGCCGCGGGCATCACGGTTTCGTTTGACTTCTCGGACGATTCGACCGACGAGTACTACGAGCAGATTGCTCCCTACGTTGACTTCGCGTTCTTTAGCGCGGCAGACGCCGCGAGTGAGGATGAGATTCGCGAGCGTCTGGCATGGGTGAGGAGCCTAGGTCCGCGTTTCGTATCGGCAACGGCTGGCGCTGAGGGCTGCATTGCCTATGATGGCGATCGTTATTACCGCCAACTGGCTAAGCCGGTAACGGATATGAAGGACACCATGGGTGCGGGCGACTCATTCCTGACTTCGTTCCTGATGTGTTATCTCGATTCCGTCAAGCGTGGCGAGGATGGTGCCGAGGCCATCGAGCGTGCACTCGACTTTGCGGCGGGGTTTGCTTCGACCGTATGCGGCATGGAAGGCTCCTGGGGCCATGGAGTGCCGATTTCCGAATAGGTGAGCAGTCCCGGGGAGTCGAATTGTCGCCCCCCGGGACTCCATGGACAAAAAATGCTAAATATGAGTACTGTCACTAATTTAGTAACAGCGAAATTAAGCTATTGAGGGCCTAGTTGGGTGTCTGCGAGTGATTAAAACCTGCTAAAAATGACTTTAACCACCTTAAAGTGCCTTGATAATGGATGGCTGTACATTATCAAGGCACTATTTTGCCGTAAAATAATGTGACTGGATTTGCAACAGTACTCATATTTGGCATTTTTTGCCCACCGGGGCTAGCGAAGGTCAAAAACAGAGTGCGCATTTGCTAAAACTGCCGACTCGATGCACTCTGCGTCGCGGTTTTTGAGTGAGGCGATGCGTTCTGAGGTCCATGTGAGCGATCTGATAAGCGACTGTGCGCTTGTTTCGGTGTTTGCCTCCGCCGGCGCATCGGTCTCGAGCAGTAAACGATCGAGTGGGATCTGTCGGGCGTATTCGCGACCGCGCTTGGTGGCGAGCATCCGCTCGTTCACGGAAAAATAACAGCCCGCATTACGCGCGCGGACGAGTTCGTCCGAAGTACCGCTAAACCAGTGGAAGATGATAACGGGGGAGTCGGGGTTTGGGATGAGTAGTCCATGCGATTCGAGGACGTCCAGTACGGCTCCTGCCGAACGAACGGCGTGAATTGATATCACGCGCCCGGTAAGAGGATGCTGCACGAGCGCATCGCAGAGCCGGTTAAGTGCCTGTATTTGTAGCGGCTCACTCCCAGCAAAGCGCGCGGAAAAGTCGAGTCCGACTTCGCCGATGTAGCGTTCTTGGGCAGCAACTTCGCAAAGCAGATTGACTTCGACAAAACCGCAGTGGCCATCGGCGAGCCACCAGGGGTGAAGCCCAACGCCGGCGATGATGCCTGGTTGGCGACAGGCGCGCTCGTTTGCGGCCGAAAAGTCGCGCGGATTGACGCCGCAGTCAAATAGACCCAAGCCCAGCGCCGTCGCCTCATCGGCAACGGCGTCCGGGTGAGCCATTAAATCAAGATGGCAGTGTGCATCAAATAACCGGGGCTCCATCTCGGCGCACTCCGCTAGTCCAGGCGTTGGCCGTCGGCGCGCACACGCTCGGTGCCGCGTCCACTGATCTGGCGGATAACCTCGCCGGCAATCATCTGGCCCATGATGGGCGGCATAAAGCTGGCGGTTCCCAGCTCGGTGCGCTCGTGGATGTTGGAAGGGTCGCGGGGCTGTGTCTTAACCGATTCCTCGCAGCTAAACAGTACATGCAGGCTCTTGATTCCGCGCTTCTTGCATTCTTTGCGCATGATGCGGCTCATGGGGTCACGTACCGTATCGAAAATGTCGGCAAAGCGGAGGCACTCGGGATGGAGCTTGTTGGCCCCGCCCATGGAGCTAACCAAACGAATGTCGTGGTCCTGAGCATATTTGGCAATGGTGAGCTTGGCCGAGATGGTGTCGATGGCGTCGACGACGTAGTCGAGCTTGCCGTCCGTCTGCTCCAAAACGCTCGCGAAGAACTCGTCAATGTTGTCGCTCAGCAGGTATTCGGTGCGCTTGATGACGGTAGCGGTAGGGTTGATGTCGTGAATCATAGCCTCCATGACGTCGACTTTGCGCTTGCCGACGGTGCTGTGAAAGGCGATGGCCTGGCGATTGATATTGCTGGGCGCGATGATGTCCTTATCCAGAATGACGAAATGACCAATGCCGCCGCGGGCGAGTGCCTCGCAGCAGTTGGAGCCCACGCCTCCGCAGCCGAGCACTAGCACCGTAGCATCGGCGAGCTTATCGAGTGCCTCGCGGCCCATGATAATCTCGAGCTTGGTGTCGCGTGTCTCGACGAGAGCGGCAGCGGTTTCGGTCATAGACATCCTCCGATGGGGAAGCGAATCGTGTTTTAGCTATTGCCATTATAGGTGTTATCGCGATTCCATTTGAGCCCTTGGGCTTGTTGAAATGGGATCGGGGTTCGCATAAGATTGAAGCAGATGGCACCCGTTGCAGCGGGTTGGCCAACTCCAAAACACGTTTGTAGCGTGAGAAGTGGCCGTCTTCGCATTACGCGGGGGCGGCTATTTCATTCGACCTCCAATGTGGATGCCGAGCTCCACAGCCGCGATTACAAGCAATAACAACGTCAGGACATCGTCAATACTCATAGTCCATCTCCTTCTCTGGTAGAGGGGAGCTGGCCCATCTGCTTCTAACGGTATTGTAACTAAAAGCGAACGAGTGTTCTCTGGCTATTGCTGAATTAGATAATTAGACAAACATCTAAATATCGAGTATAGTGTGCGCGTCATGAGAGATGATGAGAGGAGGTCTTATGCCGGGAGAGGGTTTTAAGGCGCTTGCCGATCCAACGCGACGGCGCATTTTGGAGTTGCTGCGCGAGGGTAATTGCACGGCGGGGGAGCTTGCCGAGCATTTCGATATCAGTAAGCCGTCGCTGAGCCATCACTTGGCGACGCTCAAAAACGCCGGGTTGGTGACCGACGAGCGCCATGGCCAAAACATCGTATACAGCTTAAACACCACCGTCATGCAGGACTTGATCGGTTGGTTTATGGGCTTTACAAACACGGAAGGTGATAAGGATGAATAACGAAAACAAGGGTATTCACGCCACGGGGGTATCGCGGCGTGTGTGGATTGCGCTGGTCGCTCTGTGCGTCGCCAATGTCGTAGCGCACCTCATGGTGATGCCGAGCTTGCCTGCGCAGATTCCCACGCACTGGGGCGCGAACGGCGCCGTCGACGGTTGGGGTCCTAGCTGGATGGCCTCCGCGCTCGGCGTGCTGCCTCTGGCGCTTCTCGCAATGTTCTGCGTGGTGCCGCGCATCGACCCCAAAGGTGAGGCATATCGAACCTCGGGCAAGTTCTATCAGGGCTTCGTAATCGCCTTCACCTTGTTCATGTGCGCCATAAGCTGGCTGGGAGAGCTTACGGTCTGGGGCGTGGTGCCGGCGGTCGGTTCGGTTAACGTGCTGATTTCCGGTGTTGTCGGTTTGCTGTTCATCGGCGCAGGCAACTACTTGCCGCGTGTGAAGCAGAACTATACGCTCGGTATCAAGACGCCCTGGGCACTTGCCGATCCCGAGAACTGGCGCCGTACGCAGCGCTTTGGCGGTGCCTGCTTTATGGTGCTGGGTGTTGGCCTGATTGCGATGGGCGTGGCGGGCAGCGTGCTTTCGAGTGAAGTCGTCGCCGCGGTGATTGCGGTTCTGGCGTTTGGTTCGGTTGGAGCCGTCTACGTCTACTCGTATCTGCTGTGGCGCAAATCGCAGCGAGCCGCTCGTTAAGGTTGCGGAAAACTAGCGTACGCAGTTCATAGTATGTTCCGGGGGACTTTTCCCAGGTAGTATTAGGGGGTATGGGCAACCATGCCCCTTTTTTCGTTACGTTTCAGAGCTGGTTTCCTCATTTCGTTTCCACTAAAGCGAATCAAGAATAGAGAAACAGCAGGTAGAAAGGATAAAACAGGCAAATGGCAGAGTTCATCTACCAGATGTATCAGGCTCGTAAGGCCCATGGCGACAAGGTAATCCTTGACGACGTGACCCTGAGCTTCTACCCCGGTGCCAAGATCGGCGTTGTGGGTCCCAACGGCATGGGCAAGTCGACCCTGCTCAAGATCATGGCCGGCATCGAGGAGGTCTCCAACGGCGATGCCAAGCTCACCCCCGGCTACACCGTGGGCATCCTGCAGCAGGAGCCGCCGCTCGACGACGACAAGACCGTCATCGAGAACGTGCGCATGGCGTTTGGCGACATGATTGCCAAGGTCGATCGCTTCAACAAGATCGGCGAGGAGATGTGCGACCCGGACTGCGACATGGACGCCCTCATGGCCGAGATGGGCAAGCTCCAGGACGAGATTGACGCCGCCGATGGCTGGGATATCGATTCCAAGCTCGGCCAGGCCATGGACGCCCTGCAGCTGCCCGATTCCGACATGCCGGTCAACGTGCTTTCCGGCGGCGAGCGCCGCCGCGTGGCCCTGTGCAAGCTGCTGCTCGAGGCTCCCGACCTGCTGCTGCTCGACGAGCCCACGAACCACCTGGACGCCGAGTCGATCCTGTGGCTCGAGCACTTCCTGCACAACTACCAGGGCGCGGTGCTTGCCGTCACGCACGATCGCTACTTCCTGGATAACGTTGCCGAGTGGATCTGCGAGGTCGACCGCGGTCACCTTTATCCCTACAAGGGCAACTACTCCACGTATCTGGAGACCAAGGCCGCCCGTATCGAGGCGCAGGGCAACCGCGATGCCAAGCTCGCCAAGCGCATGGAGGCCGAGCTCGAGTGGGTGCGCAGCTCGCCCAAGGCCCGCCAGGCAAAGAACAAGGCCCGTCTGGCTCGCTATGAGGAGATGGAGGCCGAGGCCCGCGCAAGCCAGAAGCTCGACTGGACCGACATCCGCATCCCTGTGGGCCCGCGTCTGGGCAACAAGGTGCTCGAGGCCCATCACCTGCACAAGGAGTTCGATGGCCGTGTGCTCATCGATGACCTTTCGTTCACCCTGCCGCGCAACGGCATCGTGGGCGTCATCGGTCCCAACGGTGTCGGTAAGACCACGCTCTTCAAGACGATTGTGGGTCTGGAGCCGCTGACTTCGGGCGAGCTCGAGGTGGGCGAGACCGTCAAGATCTCCTATGTCGATCAGAACCGTTCTGGCATCGACCCCGACAAGAACCTGTGGGAGGTCGTCTCGGATGGCCTGGACCACATGATGGTCGGCGAGACCGAGGTTCCGAGCCGCGCTTATGTGGCGAGCTTTGGCTTTAAGGGCCAGGACCAGCAGAAGCGCGCCGGCGTACTCTCCGGTGGCGAGCGCAACCGTCTGAACTTGGCGCTTACGCTCAAGCAGGGCGGCAACCTGCTGCTCCTCGACGAGCCCACGAACGACCTCGACGTCGAGACGCTGTCCTCGCTCGAAGCGGCGCTGCTCGAGTTCCCGGGCTGCTCGGTGGTTATTAGCCACGATCGTATGTTTCTGGACCGCGTCGCCACGCACATTCTGGCGTGGGAGGGCACCGACGAGAATCCGGGCAACTGGTATTGGTTCGAGGGCAACTTTGAGGCCTATCAGGCCAACCGCATCGAGCGCCTGGGCGAGGATGCAGCCCAGCCGCATCGTATTCACCGCAAGCTGACGCGCGACTAGTAGCAAGTAGAAGGGCCGCCACCAAGGGCGGCCCTTCTTGTAGCGATTGCACTGCAGCTATGCCCTGGCTGCTGGTTTGATTCATAATCAAAGTCATCTCTTTGGGATTAAAGCCCGTTTTTGCTATGAGTGATTTTCTAATTCCGTTTAAAACGTAAAGACGCATTGGGTTGCAAGGACATAAGCAAATCGAATTGAAATATAACCAGTGCTGTAACGTTACAAAAAAGATTATAGAATAGGAGTACCTTATAAGTCGCTTCTCTAGAAAGAAGAACACCCTTGATTATCAACTTTATCCGAACACCTCCCACATTCATCCGCACATGTGCGGATGAATGTGGGAACCCGATACCTTGAGGGCCGGATCGGCCGGCCCCGGGAGATCGGAGGACGGCATGTCCGGAAAGAAGAAAAGGGGCCCCGCAAGGGCGGTCCCGAGGGCCTACGGAAGGCTCACGAGGCACGAGCGGGACACGGTCCAGAGGATGCTGGAGCGCAGGGCCTCGTGCAGGGAGATCGCGAGGGAGC
>UQRW01000005.1 GCA_900543515.1 uncultured Collinsella sp. | reverse complement strand
AAGGTCAGCGCCCTTTCGTTTCACGTCACCTTGTCTCAAATGCGGCCCGCTCGCTCATATGACCCAATCCGCTGTCAAGAGCCACAATGGCCCCGCCGACCGCTTGCAATCGGTCGGCGGGGCCTGCCGTTGAACCCGTCCCGGTCCGCCCCCGGCATGTCGTCGACGCCTTCGGCTCAGTCTCATATCCGCGGATACCGCTCCGGCGGCCCGCAATCCTCTCCTTCGGCGGGGTTCCCCTAGTCTGACTTCGCGCATGCGGCGGTCGCCGCGCGCACAGCGAGAACGGGGGTGTCCCCGAAGGCTGCCCGGCTCGCCGGGACGGGGGCTATGTCTATTCGCCGGCCTCCCGGCACATCGTGCCGAGGGCCCACAGCCATCTCACGAGCTCGGCGGCGGTGGCGGCGTTCGCCTTCGCCTGGGGCATGCCCCTCTCGAGCATCTCCCCGCGTCGCCGGAGCAGGCGCTCGGACCCCTTCCTCCCGTGCATCCTTATCTCGAGGGGGACGCCGGAGCCCTTGGGCATCAGCTTCGGCTGGTGGCCGGCCTGGGCGTAGCACCAGGACCCCTCGACCGCCAGCTTCCTGACGAGCGCGTTGCCGGCCCCGCTGATTCCGCCGAGGCGCACGGAGTCCGCGCTCGACCTCTGCTTCGGGGCGAGGCCGAAGTAGGCCGTCACCTGCCTGCCGGAGCGGAACCTCGAGAAGTCGCCGACCTCGGACGCGAAGGCGGCGGCGAGCGCGAACCCGCACCCCTTGATCGACTGGAGCGCCTCGACCTCGGCCGAGAGGGGGCCCGCCGCGACGGCGGCCCTGTACTCGGCGAGGAGGGCCTCCCTCGTCTCGTCGGCCGCCTCGACCTCGTTTCTCAGCACCGCAAGCGCCCGGATGCCGCCGTCGTCGGCGGGGTGTATGCCGTCGAGCCACCTGAGGAAGCCGTACGTCCAGTACCTCCGGGGGTTGCCGGCTGTTAGCGTCAATCTATTTTTCACCAGTTTCGCTAAACAGGCGCGCCGTTCGCGCAAAGGCGGTTTCACCGGTTGCGCTAACGTATTTTCACCGATTCCGGTCACGGCTTGACGGGCCCGTCCCTCGGCAGGTCCTTCAGCCTGTAGGACCTGCCGGTTATCTTGACCAGGTGGCAGTGGTGGCACACCCTGTCCGCGATCGCGCTCGCCGCCACGTCGTCCCCGAACACCCTGCCCCAGCCGCTGATCCCCACGTTGGTGGTGATGATCGTCGAGCGCTGCTCGTAGCGCGTCGATATCAGCTGGAACAGCAGGTCCGCGCCCGCGCTACCGACGTCGAGGTAGCCGAGCTCGTCGATGATCAGCAGCCTCGAGTGGGCGTAGTACTTGAGCCTCTTCTTGAGGATGCCGCGCGACGAGGCGTCCTCCAGGTCCTCGACGAGCCGGGCGCAGTCCACGAACCTGACCTCGCGCCCCGCCCTGACCGCCTCGATGCCCAGCGCGACGGCGAGGTGCGTCTTGCCCACGCCGGGGCTCCCCACGAACAGGACGTTCTCGGCCCGCTCGACGAACCTCAGGGTCGCGAGCTCCTCGATCTCGGCGCGCGGGACCGACGGCTGGAAGTCCCAGTCGAAGTCCGCCAGCCCCTTGACGTAGGGGAACCCCGACGACCGTATGCGCTGGCTGGTAATCCTGACCTCCCGGGCGGCGACCTCGACGCGCGTCATCTCCTCGAGGGCGGAGGCGAAGCCCCGCTCGCCCGCGGCGACCATCCTCACGTAGTCGGGCAGGGACGCCGCCATCTCGTGCAGCCCGAGCGCGGAGAGGTTCGCCTGCGCCCTGATCGAGGGGCTGCCCTCCGCGACGGCGCCCATCACGCCCCTCCGAGCGAGTCGAGCAGCGCGAGGTTGGCGCGCGCGGCCTCGGCGATGTCCGCGTCGGCCAGGCCCCGCTTCCCCTCGAGGGCCTGCTCGTAGTGGTCGGGGTCGTAGTTGATGGGCCTCGACGGCCCGGACGCGGCGTCGTGGACGGCGACCTCCTCGCCGGCCATCCTCACCACGACCTGGCCGCCGGGCATCGCCACGACGCTCACGCGCCGGCCGATGCAGCGCCTGGGCACGGACCACTCCCTGCCGGCGGCCCTGACGAGCATGGTCGGCGGGACGGTCTGGACGCTCACGTCGCCCACCATCGACTCGAGGAGCCGGAGGTTCCCGATGGGCCGCAGGCTCTCCTTCTCCCGCATGAACAGCGCGTCGGGCGGCAGGCCGGTGGTGCGGTTCGGCTCCGAGTTGGCCTGGGCCTCGACCCGGGTCACCGCCTCGGCGAGGCCGCTCCACCCGGTGAACTCGCCGCCGTAGGCGAGCAGGCGGTTCAGGAAGCGGTTGGCCGACTCGTCCTTGCCCTTGGTCTGCGGCGAGCGCGGCGCGCAGAGCCTGAGCTCGAAGCCGGCCTCCCGCGCGAACCGCCACGCCCTCTCCTGCCTGGTCCTCTTGCGGCCCGAGACGGTCACCAGGCACGACATGTTGTCCGTGATGCACTCCTCCGGGACGCCGCCGAGGCGGGTGAAGGTGGCGAGCAGACAGGACAGCAGGTCGTCGAGCGTGCGGCTCCTGACCGGTATGAAGCGGTGCTTCCGGGAGTAGCCGAGCGTCGCGGTGAACACGCTGAACTCGAAGAGCTCGCCCTCCGAGTCGACGAGCCTCATGCCCTCCTTCCAGTCGAACTGCAGCTGCCTTCCCGGGGGCGTCTCGAACCGCGGGTGCGGCTCGCGGCCGCCCACACCCCCGAAGGGCACGTCGCGCGCCCGGCACCACGCGGTGAAGGCGCCGTACCCGGGCAGCCCCTCCCCGCGGCCCTCGCGCAGGAACGCGTAGACGGCCATCTTGGTCATCCCGGGCAGCTGGGCCTTCGCGCGGATCACCTCCTCGAGCGGGTCGAAGGCGCTGCCCCTCGCGGACCTCCCGTCGGCGGCGGCCTCGCCCTCCCGCCAGTACTTGGCGACCGTGTGCCGGTCCATGCCGTGCCTCCTCGCGATCTCGCTGAAGTTCGGCTTCGCGCCGGACCCCCTGTAGACGTTCAGCTCTCCCATTACGTTTCGCTCCATATCCCGCTCCTCCCGGGTCGGATACCCGATCGGAGCATAGTTCCGTTAGCGCAGTTGGTGAAAGTACGTTAGCGGGGTCGGCGAAAGCGCGTTAGCGCATTCGGCGAGATGCGTTTGCGAAAGTGGTTAATTTTAGATTAGCGCTAACACCGGCCGGCGTCGTGCCGCCGTAGGCGTAGCCGCGGCGGGCCAGGAACGCCAGGAGCCGCTGCTTCGCCGCCGCGAGCCTCGCGGTCGCCGCGTCGTGGGCGGCGGCGAGGTCCCTGAGCCCCTCGATCTCGGGGGACGGCACCCATACCGGGGTGACGTCGTGCGACAGTATCGCCTTGGCCATCCTGGCCGCGTCGTTGCGGTCGTTCTTGGACGAGAGGTCTGCCGCCGACCTCGGGACCTTGGAGACGGCCGCGACGACGCAGTCGACGCCGAGCCCGGAGAGCTCCCTCTGCGGGGCGAAGCCGAGGTAGCCGCTCTCGTAGGCGGCGAGCGACGGGCCGGGGAAGCCCGACATCCACTCCGCGACCTCGCCCCAGGGGTTGCCGCGGAACCTCCTCGTCACGGCCTCGCCCGTCTCCGCGTCGAGCGCGCAGACGGTGGTGGACCTGAGGTGTACGTCCATTCCGAAGGCGGTAGAATATCTAGGCACGGGAGCCTCCCAACCTCGTTGCGGCGCGGCTGCGCCTCTGGCACTTCAACAACATTGTCGCAGCCCCGACCCGCGGTCACGAGCGGGGGCTCCTGTCGTTTCCGTGCCTTCGGATTGGGTCATAGTGTCTGACTTATGCTCAACCTATGGCGTCATCTCGCCCCAAAAGGGCCTCCCTCGCTCTGGCGGGTTTTCGCTGTCGGTACCAAAACATCGGTGTTGTCGAAGTAGTCATTGGGGACGTTCTTAAATGACTACATAGCATGAGAGTGGATAATCTCCCGGTTTGAGCCTGCATCCAAGCTTAAAGTGGGAGATTATCCACTCTCATTTCGTTTGTTGATTTCGATGCCTACATTTGTAGGAACAGTTCGTGGAGGCGGGTGTCTTCGTCGAGTTCGGGGTGGAAGGTTACGCCGAGCTGGTTGTCTTGGCGGGCGGCGACGATGCGGCCATCGACTTCGGCCAGGGCCTCGGCATCGCCGTGCACCTCAACGATGCGGGGCGCGCGGATAAACGTCAGCGGCACTTCACCGTCGATGCCGGCTACCTGCCCCTTGGTTCGAAAGCTGCCGAGCTGCCTGCCGTAGGCATTGCGCTCGACGAGCACATCCATGGTTGCCAGGCGCGGCGTCCCCTTATCGTCGTGGGCGGCAAGGTCGCGCGCCAGCAGAATCAAGCCGGCGCAGGTGCCCAGGACAGGCATGCCTTCAGCGATACGGGCACGAAGCTCCTCGAGCATGCCGAGCTCGGCAAGCAGCTTCCCTTGAACGGTGGACTCGCCGCCGGGAAGTACCAGACGGTCAAAGTCCTGCTTCAAATCAGCCGCCTGCCTCAGCTCAATACAGTGTGCGCCAAGCCCGGATAGTCTTGCCTCGTGCTCGGCAAAAGCGCCTTGGACCGCCAGCACGGCGACCGTTTGGTCTGCATAATCGCTCATGTGCGATCCTTTCTGCCGGACTAGCGTCCGCGCTCCTCCATGATGATTTCGATCTCGTCGGCGTTGATGCCCACCATGGCCTCGCCCAGGTCCTCCGAAAGCTCGGCGATGAGCTTGGCATCGGTGAAGTTTGCCACGGCCTTGACGATGGCGGCGGCGCGCTTGGCGGGGTCGCCGCTCTTAAAGATGCCCGAGCCGACAAAGACGCCCTCGGCGCCCAGTTGCATCATCAGCGCGGCGTCGGCAGGGGTCGCTACGCCGCCGGCGGCAAAGTTCACAACGGGAAGCTTGCCCGTGGCATGGACCTCGCGCACCAGCTCGACCGGAACCTGCAGTTGCTTGGCTGCCTCAAAGAGCTCATCATCGCGCAGGGCAACAACGTCACGGATCTGCTTTTGGATCTTGCGCATGTGACGCACGGCCTGAACGACGTCGCCCGTACCCGGCTCACCCTTGGTGCGAATCATCGTGGCGCCTTCGGCAACACGGCGCAGCGCCTCGCCCAGATCACGGGCGCCGCAGACAAACGGCACGTCAAACTGGGTCTTGTCGATGTGATAGACGTCATCGGCAGGGGAGAGAACCTCGGACTCATCGATGTAGTCGATCTCGATGGCCTGCAGGACCTGCGCCTCGACAATGTGGCCGATGCGGCACTTGGCCATAACAGGGATGGAGACGGCCTCCTGGATGCCCTTGATCATCTTGGGGTCACTCATGCGCGATACGCCGCCGGCGGCGCGGATGTCGGCCGGGATGCGCTCGAGAGCCATGACGGCGCAGGCGCCCGCCTCCTCGGCGATGCGTGCCTGCTCGGGCGTGGTGACGTCCATGATGACGCCACCCTTGAGCATCTGCGCGAGCTCGCGATTGAGTTTGACGCGATCGGCCTTGCTGGTCTGTTCTGCCATGGTTGCTCCCTTGGTTGGCATGTGCATTGCTTGACGGAACATCCTATCGGGGAGCTGGGTATGGCAAAATACTCAGTTTTCGAGATAATAATAAGGTCAGCTTAATACCAGATTGAACAGCTCGATAAGGTCAGGTGGCAAACTCATGCTTGACTACAATTTGGAAAAACGTGGCGAGGCATCGCTTTATGAGTATGTTTACCAGCAAATTCGAGATGATATTGTTGCTGGACGTATTGCGGCGGGGGAGCATCTTCCGTCTAAGCGCGCCTTTGCCAGTCATCTGGGAATCAGTGTCATTACCATCGAGAATGCATATAGCCAGTTACTTGCCGAGGGCTATATTTGCTCAATGCCGCGTCGTGGCTACTACGCTTGCGAGCTTCCGGATGCACCGGTTTTGGCTTCGGCTGCGGAGGGCATCGACCGAGATGCCGCCTCTGCTGGTCCCAGCGCGCATGATGTCAACGGACAGGTTGAGCTGTTCGATGCACTTTCTCCTTCCGCTTTGGAGGCGGCGCGGCTTTGGCAAAGCGCACTGCGGGCGACGCTGACATCCGAAGACGAGCGCGAGATCTTTTCGCCCGCACCGGCACAGGGCACCGTTCGGCTACGATGCGCAATTGCTCATCATCTGCGCGGGACGAGGGGTATGAATGTCGACCCCAATAACATTGTTATCGGCGCGGGCGCTCAGCTGCTCGATACCATGTTGGTTCAGTTGCTTGGCGCTGACAAGGTGTATGCCGTTGAGGACCCGGGCTATTTACGTCTGACGCGCATTTATCAGGCTATGGGCTGCAAAGTTCGACATATCCCGTTGGATGATGAGGGGGTGGACTTGAGCGCTCTGCAGAAAACCGGGACCGATGTACTTCACCTGATGCCGTCTCACCAATATCCAACCGGCCTTGTGACGAGCATTGCGCGTCGCTATGCGCTTCTGAGCTGGGCCGCCGAGCGACCAGGTCGGTATCTCATCGAAGATGACTTTGATTGTGAGTTTCGCCTTGCCGGGAAGCCGATTCCCGCGCTCGCGTCGATCGATGCCGCCCAGTCGGTTATATACACCAACACGTTTTCGAAGAGCCTTTCATCGGCGTTGCGTTTGGCGTACATGGTGTTGCCCGATGAGTTAATGGAGCGGTTTAGGCGCAACCTTGGTTTCTACGCCTCGTCGGTGAGCTCTGTTGATCAGGTCGCTTTGGCGCGTTTGCTGGAATCGGGTGATTACGAGCGACATGTGAACCGCGTGCGCGTTCGTGCTCGCGAGGCGCGTGATGGCCTGATGGCGCTTGTGCGGAAGGTATTTCCGGCAGGAGAGGTCTCGATCGAGCATGCAGACGCGGGCCTTTACAGTATCGTGGTTGCGGAGCGTGGAACGGGCAGAAGCACTTTTGCACGGGCCCTCACGCGCTCGAGCATCCCTTTTATCGATATCGGTGACTGTTTTTGGTGTGCCGATGGCGCATCTGTCCCTGAAAACACAACTCAAATTCTTGTTCAGTATGACGATCTGAGTCCAAAAGTACTAACAACCTTGGAATTGCAGCTAATGGGGGGCACTCTGCAACCTAAGTGAGTAGACTTTTAGCACTTTGGCGACCAGGCAGTTTTGTAGCAAGCTATCTATCTGCGGTTTTGAAAAGCAGGATGACCGGCCTGCTCGGGATGTTCAAAAAAGTCTACTCACTTGCCGCGCAAAGCTCCTGCATGAGAAAAAAATGGGGTTTTCAACAGGGCTTCGTCCAGCTCTCGGCAAGCTTTTGGCCAGTTGGGGAGTGCTGTTGAAAACTTGGCAGTCCGTTCGGCGCCATTTTTGGTGCGTTCGCGCCAATGCGTGACTGACTGGGTTGAAATTCGTGTTTTCCTGTGCCTATGAAGGATTTACTTTGTGACATATCGGCTTTTAGGTACTGGCGTTTGCCTCCTCAAGTCCGCGCTTTGTGTCCGCCGCTTCCACGACCGGAAGAAGACCGGCAGCGATATGATCTCGCCCGCAACCCGACGGCTGCGGTCGCGCTCGGTTTTCCGTTGTATACATTGGTTCGGACGAGAAACAAACGGACTTGTCCAGCCAGCATTAGGCAGCGGCTGTTTCTTGGTGAGCTTCCCAGGGAATCCGTGCTGGAAACGGAGCATGGGTTTTTGATTACGTCTCCTCTACTGACGGCATTCATCATGTCGCGGCACCTGACGGATCTCCAGCTTCTTTTGGTATTGGCGGAGATGTATGGCTTGTTTGCGGTGTGCGCTCTGCCGGCGGCACTTGAGGCGGAGCTTTCGCGTGCAATTGATTCGGGCGCGATTTCGACAACGTTCGGTTGGGTGCGCTGCCCGTCCGAGGACGGCACCGCCTCAAATTTATGGCGTCGAGACGCTTTGGTTTTGGGCGGAGACCTTGACCGTTTTTGTTCAGATGTTTGCGGGATGCGTTACGGCAATAGATTTATGGCGGTATCGCAACTCGTTCCATTGGGTGCCGCGTCGCCTTTTGAGGTCGAGGCGTATTTGCTACTTGCACTGCCGCGATCCCTGGGAGGCGAAGGTTTTTGCGACATAGAGCTTAATGTTGAAGTGATGCTAGGCACAAGTGCTCGAGCGATTGTGGGAAAGTCCCGTGTATATATCGACCTACTTCTTTCTTCACCGGACGGTAGGCGACAGGTGGCCATTGAATGTCAGGGAAAGGCCTCGCACGGACGCGCAGGGGATGGCTTGCGTGACGCTGACCGCATGACGGCCCTTCAGGCCATGGGCTACGATGTGCTTCTCCTGACACACAGACAGATATCGGATGAGGATAGATTCCGCGCGATCGTTAAGGCCATATGCAGGATGCTCGATGCTGAATATCGTGATAAAAGCTCGGATGAGCAAAGGGCTGAGATATTACTCCGGTCTGAACTATTCATTGACTGGACAAAATTGGGAGTAATCGACGGAAAGATGCCCGTTAGACACAAAATGGCTCGATCGTGGACGGCTGCGAATCTAAGTGAGTAGACTTTTGGCACTTTGGCGACTAGGTCGTTTTGCAACAAGGCATTTACCTGCGGCTTTATAAAGTGATATGGATGGTGTGCTCGGCAAGTTCCAAAAAGTCTACTCACTTAGTTTTTGACGAGAAGCCAATGCCGAAGACGGTTCTATTTCAGGGAGTTAACAAGTTCGTGAGGCACGAAAAAGGCCCGAACCAATACGGTCCGGGCCTCATCGAGCTTGAGGTTATGTCTCAGGCGGTTGGCTTAGCCAAAGTAGCGCTTGAGCAGGCCGGCGAAAGCCTTGCCGTGGCGGGCCTCGTCGCGAGCCATCTCGTGCACGGTGTCGTGGATGGCATCGAGGCCGGCGGCCTTGGCACGCTTGGCAAGATCGGTCTTGCCGGCGGTGGCGCCGTTCTCGGCCTCAACGCGCATCTCGAGGTTCTTCTTGGTAGAGTCGGTCACGACCTCGCCCAGGAGCTCAGCGAACTTGGCGGCGTGCTCGGCCTCCTCGTGGGCAGCCTTCTCCCAGTACAGGCCGATCTCGGGATAGCCCTCGCGATGAGCGACGCGAGCCATGGCCAGGTACATACCGACCTCGGAGCACTCGCCCTCAAAGTTGGCGCGCAGGTCGGCAACGATGTCCTCAGAGACGCCCTCCATCTTGGCGACGCCCACGACGTGCTCGGCAGCCCACTCGAGCTGGCCCTCCTCCTGCTTCAGGAAACGAGAACCGGGAACACCGCACTGGGGGCACTTGAAGTCCTCGGGCAGCTGATCGCCGTCGAACTCTTCCACATAACCGCAAACGGGGCAAACAAACTTCATGATTCGATCCTTTCGATCGATGGCGATGGGGCGCTTGTCCGGTCCCGTAAGGGCCCTCTCCGGACGCGCGTCTTGACGAGTTCTATTATCCATAAATGCAACCAAATGTGAAGCCTATTAGGAATGATTTTTAATAAAACAATTTTGAGATATGAAGATGTTGATTGATTAACGATTGGCAGGCCGTCTTTGACTGCCGCTGAGTACAATCGGTCGAGCAAATGTTGACCCATCAACAAATGAAGGAGTTTCCTTTATGCATCTAGCCCGTCGTGCCTGGTGCCGAACATATCAGACGGTTTTTCGCATCGCATTGCCAATCCTGCCCTATACCGAGCCGCGCATTTTGGAGCATGCCGAGGATGTGCCCGCGGTACTTCAAAAGCGCTCGATTCGGCGTGTGCTCATCGTGACAGACCCCGGTATTGCCCGTTTGGGGCTCACGGCGCCGCTCGAGAACGCGCTTGCGTCCAAGGGAATCGGCGTTACGGTCTATGCCGAAACGCGTGCGAACCCCACGGTCTCGAATGTCGAGGAAGCGGCGGCGCTGTATCGCGAGAACGACTGCCGGGCCATTATCGGCTTTGGCGGCGGTTCGGCCATGGACTGCGCCAAGGGCGTGGGCGCGCGTATTGCGCAGCCAAGCAAGCCCATCAACAAGATGCGCGGCCTGTTGCGTGTCCACCGTCTCCTGCCGCTGCTTATCGCGGTTCCCACTACCGCCGGAACGGGAAGCGAAGTCACGCTCGCGGCGGTTATCACCGATGACGAGACGCACTATAAGTACCCCATCAACGACTTTGTGCTCATCCCGCGCTTTGCAGTGCACGATCCCGAGTTTACGCGCGGGTTGCCGGCGTCCATTACGGGACAGACGGGCATGGATGCCCTGACGCATGCCGTCGAGGCCTTTATCGGCCGCAGCACCACGCCTTACACGCGCAAGATGGCGCGCCAGGCGGTTCAGCTCATCCATGACAATTTGCTCGAGGCCTATGAGCATGGCGACAACATGCGTGCGCGCCGCAATATGCTTTCGGCGGCGTATAAGGCGGGCGTCGCATTTACGCGCTCCTATGTCGGATATGTGCATGCCATCGCGCACAGCCTGGGCGGCCGATACGGCATTCCACACGGTTTGGCCAACGCCATCATCCTGCCGCACATGCTTCGCGCCTATGGCGACACCGCCGCTCCCAAGCTTGCCGATCTTGCTCGCATGGCGGGTATTGCGCCGGCTACCGCGCAGGACAGTCTTGCCGCAGAGGCCTTTATCGACTGGGTCGACCGCATGAACGAGGTCTTGGGAATTCCTAAATATGTCTCGGGTATTCGCCGCTCCGATATTCCGCAAATGGCGGCCCATGCCGACGCCGAGGCCAATCCGCTGTATCCTGTCCCGCTTTTAATGGACCGTTTGGAACTCGAGCATATGTACGAGGTCGTCGCGGGTGGTATGTTTGAGGACGAGAACTAGGAGGGCCCATGAACACCGAGGAAATCGCATGCATCGTTAGCAGTCAGCGCGCCTATTTTAAGACGCATGCCACGTTCGATGTCGATGCTCGCCGCCGCGCGCTCGTGCGCCTGCGCGATGCGGTGCGGGCGCACGAGGACGATATCGCCCATGCGCTCAAGACCGATTTGGGCAAGTCTCATGACGAGGCGTATATGTGCGAGATCGGCACGTCACTTTCCGAGATTCGCCATCAGATTGCGCATGTGGCCCGATGGAGTCGCGCACGCCTGCGCCCGTGCGACCTTGCCAACGCTATTAGCGTGTGCAGGACGCAGCCGGTTCCCTATGGCGTGACGCTGATTATGGCGCCTTGGAACTACCCGTTTTTGTTGACGCTCGAGCCGCTCGCCGGCGCGCTCGCTGCGGGTAATACCGTGGTCATCAAGCCGAGCGCCTATGCGCCGGCTTCGAGTGCGGTGCTCAGACAGATCTGCGAGGAAGCGTTTGATCCGCGCCTGGTGACGGTCGTCGAGGGCGGACGTGCCGAGAACGAGGCGCTGCTCGATGAGTGCTGGGACAAGATCTTCTTTACCGGCAGCGTTCCGGTCGGCAAGCTTGTCATGGAACACGCGAGCAAAAACCTCACACCCGTGACGCTTGAGCTGGGCGGCAAGAGTCCCTGCATTGTGGATGCCTCCGCAAATTTGAAGGTCGCGGCGCGGCGTATCGCCTTTGGTAAGTGGCTCAACGTGGGCCAGACCTGTGTGGCGCCCGACTATCTGCTGGTTGACGCGCGCGTGCACGACGAGCTGTTGGACCTCATCAAGGAGGAAGTCCACCGCATGTTTGGCGAGCACCCGCTCGACAACGAGGACTACGGCCATATCGTCAACGCCAAGCATTTCGCGCGCGTGCGCGGGTTGATCGACCCCGACAAGGTTGTGCTGGGAGGTGCGGCGCGCGAGACCTCGCTCAAGATTGAACCGACGATCTTGGACGGCGTGACGCCCGAGGATGCCGTAATGCAAGAGGAGATCTTCGGTCCCATCTTGCCGGTGCTGACGTTCGAGAGTCTGGATGAGGTCGAGACGTTTATCACGGATCGTCCGACGCCGCTGGCCCTGTATATCTTTAGCCAGGACCGAGCGGTGCAACAGCGCTTTGTGCGCTATGTGCCCTTTGGCGGCGGCTGCGTTAACGACACCATCATGCATTTGGCTACGAGCCATATGGGCTTTGGCGGCATGGGCGCGAGCGGCATGGGGCAGTACCATGGCCGCGAGAGCTTCGATACGTTTAGCCACAAGAAGAGCATCGTGAACAAGGCAACCTGGCTGGACGTGCCATTCCGCTATGCGCCCTACGCAAGCTGGAAGCACAAATTCGTGCGCATGTTTGTGCACTAGGAAATAGGAGCGGGTAATACGAACAAGTGTTCCTATTACCCGCAATTTGCGTTAGACTACTGCCATGGGGTACGGATGGGCCAACTCCCTTTAGAAGGGAATTGGTATGAGCGTAAGCGATGTTATTTCGTTATTGGCGTTGTTAATCGCGGCTATAGAACTCGGCCTGTTTATCGGCCGAACGAAATAGCCGCCCCCGCGTAAGCGAAGACGGCCACTTCTCACGATGTAAACGTGTATCGGAGTTGGCAAGACCCGCTGCCACGGGTGCCATCCGTGCTCCTATCTTATCTGCAAGCGCTCTGGCATGCAAGCGTTGCGACAAACGGTCGAAAAGACCCGGGTTGGTCTATTTGTGTCCGCACGAGTTCGTAGACTTCTCAATAAGGTTAAGTGCCGGTTATTCCGGACGTTAGAGGAGCTGCCATGTACGAGCCTTCACGTGTTCTTCTGTCATTTCACATTGCAGGATTTCAGTATGCCGATGGCGCCTTGGTCCTGGGTGATCTTAAAGCGGGCGATAAGCTGACGCTGTGTGCCGAGCGCGATAATCCCCATGACCCTGAGGCGGTCGCGATCTATTTCGGCAAGATCAAGCTCGGCTATGTTCCGGGAAACGAGGTTGGCCCGCTGTCCGTGATGATGTATTACGGGCACGAAGATGTGTTTGAAGCCCGCGTGCAGCAGGTTGCGCCCGAGCGCAGCCCCTGGCATCAGGTGCGCGTTGGCCTTTATGTGGCGGATGCCCGCTAGCCGCTAGGGGAGGCTGTCATGTTTGATGACGACGACCTGTTTGATCTGACGGATGAACCGTTTGAGTGGGACTTGCTGCTCGATGACGATGAGCTGGAGCAGGATCGAGAAAAGCGGAAGGATAAGAACGCACGGGACGACGTATCGAAGAAGAATGACAAGCGCCGCCGTGGACTGTTTGGCGGGCTCTTTGGGTAACCGCTGCGCCAAAGCGTCTGTATACTAGGCACGTGTTAGACGCGTTGCGAAATGAGGACACAGACGATGATGTGGTTTACCGCCGACCTGCACCTGGGCGATACGAATATCCTGCACGATATGGATCGGCCGTTCGCCTCGGTCGAGGAGATGAACCGCAAGGTTATTGACGCCATTAACGAGTGCGTTGCTGCGGACGACCGCCTCTATATCCTGGGAGACTTTACGTATCGCTTGCCCATGGCGGAGGCCGTGCTCCTGCGCGAGCGCATTGCCTGTCAGAACGTGACGCTCATCCGCGGTAACCATGACGGCGATTGGGAAGATCCGGACGCACCGCACATTTGGGATGACGTGCGCGATTACCTGGAAATTGCCCCCGGCTATGCCAAGGGACATCGCCTGGTTTTGAGCCATTACCCCATGCTCAGTTGGAACGGCAAAGCGCGTGGCGCCATTATGCTGCACGGACATATCCACAGCAGGGGAGACCGCACCAACACGCGCAACCGTGATCGCGAACGCCCCATCTACCGCTACGATGTGGGCCTCGACGCCAATGGCTACAAGCCCGTAAACCGAGACCAGATCTTGAGCTTCTTTGGACTGTAGCTTTCAAACCACCATAAAGGGGACAGGCACCTTTGTGGTGGTTTTTCCATAGATTGGAGTCGTTATGAAACAACTGCTTATTCGTGCCGACGATCTCGGCTATTCGTATGCCGTTGACTTAGGGATCGCCCGCAGCGTCGATGAGGGCCTGGTGTGCTCGGTGGGACTCATGCCAAATATGCCCGAGGCCGAGCATGGCTGGTCACTCGTGGCGGATGCTGACATTGCGGTGGGCCAGCATACCAACGTGTGCCTGGGCAAGCCGTGTGCCAATCCGGCACTCATTCCAAGCCTGCTCGATGAAAACGGTGAGTTCCATAGCAGCCGTACCTTCCGCGAGCGCTTTAAGCGTGGCGAGGAACTGATTGACTTCGACGAGGCATGCATTGAAATTCGTGCGCAGCACGATCACTTTATCGAGATCGTGGGTCGCGAGCCCGATTACTTTGAGGCCCACGCCGTTATGAGCAAAAACCTCAATCGAGCGATTTCGGCGGTGGCGCAGGAGCTGGGCCTTAAGGAGCAAAAGGCGAGCTTCGACCCCACGGCCGTGGTGCACTGCGGAGATACCGACCTGCGCATGGTGATGCATTCGATGGAGCCGGGCTACGAGCCTAAGGACTCGATTATGCAGACGGTTCGCGAGATGGCAGACGGCGAGACGGTCGTCTTCGTGTGCCATCCGGGCTATCTCGATCGCTTTATCCTAGAGAATAGTTCGCTTACGACCGATCGCACCAAGGAAGTCGATGCACTGATCGACCCCGAGCTGCGGGCGTGGCTCGAGGCTCAGGACGATCTGCATCTGATTGACTACCGCGACCTGTAAGGCTCCCAAACCACCACAATGGGGACAGGCGCCTTTGTGGTGGTTCTGGCGCCGTTGCCATTATGGCGGCGGCGCCTTTTTTGTCCGCGTGCCGCGGTAGAGTGTAGGCAGTTGAAATGTGCGTCCATCGAGGAGCTGCTATGAACGAGATCAGGTGCCCGCATTGCGGCGAAGTCTTTAAGGTCGATGCGTCCGGCTATGCGGATATCGTCAAACAGGTGCGCGATACGGAGTTCTCGCGCGACCTGGATGAGCGCGTGAAGGCCGTCCAGCGCGAGGGCGAGCAGGCACTGGAGCTTGAACGCTCGCGCTCGGCTGCCGCCTTACGGGAGGTGGAATCTCAGCGCAGCGCTCAGCTCACTGAACAGAAGAATATCGCGGCTCAGGAGTTGGCACAGGAAGTTGCCAAGCGCGACGCCGAGCTTGCCGAGCTACGCGCCAAGCTCGAGGGTGCTGCCGCAGAGCGCGAGAGCGCAAGTCAGCGTGCGGCTATTGAGGCTCGTGCCGATGCCCAAAAGGAGAACGCCGAGCTCCAGCGTGAGATTGACAGCCTGCGTGCACAGCTGGGACGCAAAGACGACGAAGCCAAGCTTGCCGAGGCGGCGGCGCGTGGCGCCGCGCAAAACGACCTGTCCGCACGCGACGCTCAGATTGCCGAGCTGCAGGCGAAGCTCTCCGCTGCAGACAAGGCCCAGGAGATGGCACTTGCCGCTGCCGCCGCCGAGTCCCAGCGTGAGCTTGATGCCGCTCGCAGCGAGGCCGAGCGTACGCTCGCCGACTATCAGGCGAAAGTGAAGGAGAAGTTCTCCACCGCAAAGGCTCAGTCCGAGCAGGAGGCAGAGGGCCTGCGCGCCCAGCTGCGTGAGCAGGAGCTGACGGCAAAGATGAACCTGTCGGAAGCAGTCGCCGCGGCGGAGCGTGAGCGCGACGAGGCGCGTGCCAAGCTGACGAGCGAGCTGGCAGTGCGCGATTCACGCGAGGAGCAGGCCAAGGCAGCACACGAGCTCGAGCTTGCGCAGGCCAAGCGCGCGAGCGATGAGCTGATCCGCTACAAGGACGAAGAGATTGAGCGCCTGAAGGACATGAAGGTGCGCCTGTCCACCAAGATGGTGGGCGAGTCGCTCGAGCAACACTGCGAGACTGAGTTCAATCGCTTGCGCATGACGGCGTTTCCCAACGCGTATTTTGAGAAAGACAACGATGCGTCCGAGGGTACCAAGGGCGACTTCATCTTCCGTGAGTGCGACGCGAGCGGCAACGAGATCATCTCGATCATGTTCGAGATGAAAAACGAGAATGACGAAACCGCGACCAAGCACAAGAACGAGGACTTCTTTAAGAAGCTCGACCACGACCGTCGTCAGAAAGGCTGCGAGTACGCGGTGCTTTGCACCCTGCTCGAGCCCGAGAGCGAGCTCTATAACGCCGGCATCGTGGACGTGAGCTACCGCTACGAGAAGATGTACGCGATCCGCCCGCAATTCTTCATTCCCATGATCACGCTGCTGCGCAACGCCGCTATGGGATCGCTGCGCTATAAGCAGGAGTTGGCGGAGTACAAGCAGCAGAATATCGACGTCACGAACTTCGAAGCCAAGATGGAGAAGTTCAAGGACGGCTTCTCGCGCAACTACAACCTGGCGAGCAAGCAGTTCGAGTCGGCGATCAAGGAGATCGATGCCGCCATTAAGCAGCTCGGGAAAACCAAGGACGACCTGCGACGCAGTACCGAGAATCTGCGTCTGGCCCACAACAAGGCCGATGAGCTCACGATTCGCAAGCTCGCCTGGGGCAACAAGACCATGAAGACGGCGTTTGACGAGGCGCGTGAGGCCGCTCCGGATGCAGGCGATGAGCCGGCGGAGGCCGATGCCTACGAGGTCGAGGATGCCGAGTAACGGGATAGAGCGTTTATGAGAAAGCGGGGCCGCTAGCGATGTTGCCAGCGGCCCCGCTTTTTTCGCTTTGCAGGCCTTAATCCTCGAGCAAATCCTCGATAAAGCCGACGCGGTAATTCTTAAAGATGACCTCGCCGCCGTCTTGGGTGGCATCCAGATCGACGTCGCCCATGATGCCAAAGTCGTGGTCGCCATCCTCGTCGGCAAAGATCTGGTGCACGTGCCACACGTGCTCGGTCTTCTCGTCGCTCTCGTCGATCGTGAACATCGCGGAGCTGCGGGCATCGCCGTCGGTGAGAATGTCCTCATGCTGCTCGTGGTAGGCGTCGAGCGCCTTTTGCCAGCGAACCTCACTCATGCCCCAGTTTTCGTCGAGCTCGCCCAGGTCGCGCACATGTCCGCGTGCGGCGAGCGCCACGCGGCGGAAGAGCGCATTGCGCACCAACAGCGTGCAGCCGCGACGGTCTGCCACGACCTCGTCGATGCCCTGCGGCGGCGCGGCGTCGAGGGCTGCCGGGTTGCCGGCGTTCTCCCACTCGTCCACCAGGCTCGAATCGACCGAGCGCACCACAAAGCCCAGCCACGAAATGATGTCGCGCAAGCGCTCGTCGCGCTTCTCAATGGGCACGGTGCGATCGAGCGAGCGGTAGGCCTCGGCCAGGTAGCGCAGCAGAATGCCCTCGGAGCGGGCGATGCCGAGCTTTTGGATATAGCCCTTAAAGTCGCTCGCGCTCTCCAGCATATCGCGCAGGACGCTCTTGGGCGAAAGCTGGTAGTCGTTGGCCCAGGGCACTTCCTGGCAGTACTTATCAAAGGCGGCGTCGAGCAAGTCCTCGAGCGGCTTTTCGTAGGTGACATCCTGGATGCGCTCCAGGCGTTCCTCATATTCGACGCCGTCAGCCTTCATTTCGGCCATCGCGCGGTCGCGCGCGGCGCGCTCCTGTGCGCGCAATACCTGCTTGGGGTCCTCGAGCGTAGCCTCGACCATCGAGATGAGGTCCATGGTATAGGTCTCACTCTCGGGGTCGAGCAGCTCCAGCGCGGCAAGTAAAAACGGCGAGAGCGGCTGGTCGAGCGCAAAGTCCTCGGGCAGGTCGACCGTCAGCGCGTAGTCGATGTCCGGCGCGGCGTCAGCCGGAGCGTCGGGTGCGGGCGGCACCTCGGTGCGCACGACGACGCCGGAGTCAATGAGCGTGGCGAAGATCTCGTCGGCACGAACCTCGAGCTTTGCCTTTTCCTCGGGAGTCTGCAGACTCGTCTCGATGAGGTCGTGTACGCGGGCGCGGGCATCGCCGCCCTGCTCGACCACGCTAATCACCATGGAGTGTGTGATGCGAAGGCGCGGCTTGAGCGTCTCGGGCTGCGTCTCAATCAGGCGCTCAAAGGTCTGCTTGTTCCAGGTGACAAAGCCTTCGGGGGCCTTCTTCTTTTTAATTTTACGGAGCTTCTTGGGATCGTCGCCTGCCTTGGCCATGAGCTTGGCGTTCTCGATCTCGTGCTCCGGAGCCTCGGCAATGACCATGCCCTCGGTATCGAAGCCCGAGCGGCCGGCGCGACCGGCGATCTGATGGAACTCACGGGCGCGCAGGCGACGCATCTTGTAGCCGTCGAACTTGGTGAGCGCGGTGAGGACCACGGTGTGGATGGGCACGTTGATGCCGACGCCGAGCGTATCGGTGCCGCAGATGACGGGCAGCAGGCCCTGCTGCGCCAAGCGCTCGACCAGCAGGCGATAGCGCGGCAACATGCCAGCGTGGTGCACGCCGACGCCGCAGCCGAGCAAGCGCTTGAGGATCTTGCCGAAGGCCGTCGAGAAGCTCGTGCCCTTGGCCGCCTCCTTGATGGCCTCGCGCTGCTCCTTGCTGGCAATGCCAAAGTTGGCGAGCGACTGTGCCGTCGCAAGTGCGGCGTCCTGGCTAAAGTGCACGATGTAGAGCGGGGCCTCGCCGCGGCGCATCGCGAGCTCGACGGTGCCCTCGAGCGAGGTCGTCACGTAGTCGTAGCTCAGCGGCACGGGGCGTGGGGCATCGACGACCAAGTCGCAGGTAGCGCCGGTGTGCTCCTCGAGCGAGGCGGCGATCGCGGTGACATCGCCGAGCGTGGCGCTCATGAGCATGAATTGCGTGTGAGGCAGGGTGAGCAGCGGCACCTGCCAGGCCCAACCGCGATCAGGGTCGGCAAAGTAGTGAAACTCGTCCATGGCGACGCAGCCAACATCGGCATCTTCGCCCTCGCGCAGTGCGTCGTTGGCAAGGATCTCTGCCGTGCAGCAGATGACGGGCGCCTTGGTGTTGATGTGCGTGTCGCCGGTGATCATGCCGACGTTATCGCGGCCGAGCACCTGTACCAGGTCGAAGAACTTTTCGCTGACCAGAGCCTTGATAGGAGCCGTGTAGTAGCAGCGCTTGCCCTGCGCCATGCCCATAAAGAGCATGCCCAGCGCGACAAGCGACTTGCCCGATCCGGTCGGTGTTCCCAAAATGACGTGATCGCCGGCGGCAAGATCCATGAGGGCCTCTTCTTGGTGATCCCACAGCTCAATGCCGCGGTCGCTCGTCCATTCAAAGAAACGTTCGAAGGCCTGGTCGGGCGTGAGCCACGGCTCGGGCTCACTGCCGTCCACGGGCTCCCACCAAGTGGGGGAGAGCGCGCCGAGCGAGCCGAACTCGGCTTCGGTTCCCGTGCCGCCCGAGAATGAGCTGGCGGCGCCGGCGCCGGAGACGGTGCTGGCGGCGGTATTTGTCGTGGTCTGTGCCATGTGTTTGCTTTCTCTCGCGTTTGTCCGCCATCTATTATGGCGTAGCGGCGGCGTGGGGCGCCAGCACGCGAGAAAATGCAGGAAATGGGCGTGTGATGCTAGCTGCCGCTAGTGGTCTTGCGGCAGGCGCTTCTTGCCTTTGCGGGCGCGGTTCTTAAAGTTCTCGACGGCTTCTTCCATGCCGAGGGGCACGTAGGTGAGCTCATCGAGATCGTCGGGCAGATAGCAGGCGAGGCTCTGCTCCTGCGCCCGGCCTGCCGCGAGCTGCTCTTCGGTGGGCTCCGCGCCGGGTGTGGCGCAGATGCCGTAGACGACGGCGCCCATCTCGCGCGTGCGGCATTCGTACTCGGTCTCGGGATGCTCGGGATGGTCGCGGCGCACGTCGTCGCTCACCCAAAGCGTATCGTAGCCGGCCGCGGCAAACTGCCCCAGGGCGTAGTCGCGCAACGGCTTGCTGTCGGTGCGCAGCGTGACAGCGGCGCCGGCAGCAAAGAGTGGACGGTAGAGCATCAGATGGTCGACATGGACAAGTCGCTTTTTGGCGTACTTGGCCTTGGGCTGCGGCGTGGGAAAGTTGATGGTGATGGCATCGAGCTCGCCCGTGGCAAACAGCTTCGGCAGCGATGCGGCACCGCGGGGTAGCACGAGCGCGTTGGGCAACTCCTGCTCACAAATCTTTTGAGCGGCATAGGCAATGCAGATGGGCTCCTGGTCCATACCGATAAAGAGGGCATCGGGCTCACGGCGAGCGCGCTCAACCAGGTAAGTTCCTTTGCCGCAGCCCAGATCGAGATGCAGACGGTTAAAGGGCCTGGTGCCGGCCGGTGTGCATGCCTCACGCCAACGCCCAGCATAGTTCTCGGGGCTCGTCTCGATGGCGTCGGCGTAGCGCTTCAGGCGCTCCTCGAGCACAAAGTTCTTAGGCGTGCGAACGTGGACGGCTCCCATGAGGCTCCTTGGTCATAAGTATGGAACGCATAGCTGCGCGTTCCGTCAATGGGTTGAAAATGGTGGGCATAGCTTGCCCGAAAGATGCGGTGCGGCTCGGTGGCGAGTCGCCGATACCTACAGACGCTTGAGAATCACATAGCGGTTGAGCTCGCCGCTGCGACCGTCGGCATGGAAGCGCTCAAGCTCGCGTACAGGAACCTCGCCGCTCTTGTAGAACGTACGCACGCCGCGCACCAAGTCGGTGATCTGCTGATCGTCAAAGTGGTGGCAATAGCGGTAAGCATGGCGGTCGTTTTGCCAGCCAATGAGGTGGTCGCCGGCTTCAAACTGCGCAGAGTCATAACCCTCAAACGGCGGGGTGAGCTCGGCACGGGCCTCGGCGCGAACGGCCTTGCGCGCCATGCGCTCGTCGTTCATAAACTCCCAAAAGCTAATGGCGATGATGCCGCCCGGGCGCGTCTGGCGCACCAAGGCGTCGAGCACGCGCACGCGGTATTCGCACGACGGCACGTGGTGCATAAAGCCAAAGCAGACCGAGATGTCGGCGAGCGGTGCGTCGAAAAGCACGTCGGGTGTCTCGGCGGGGTTGAGCTTCATAAGGGCGTCGAGCACATCGAGCTCCTGGAAGTGCAGGTTGGGAATGCGCAGGGCGTGGCCGCGTGCATCGATAGCCAGGTCTTGGCACGAGTCGACGCCATAGAACTCAAACGGACAGCTGGCATCTGCCGAGGGATTTGCGCCGTCGACGCCCTTGGCGGCAAGTGCGCCGCCGGCGGCAAAGTTCTCGAATCGCATATTGCCGCAGGCAAGGTCGAAGACGCGGACGGGATGCTCGATTGTGGCGACGTCGAGCTGCTCGAGCGCGATATCCATGGTGCGTACCCAGCCGGGCCACGGGGCCTGACGCGTATCGGAGAAGGAGGCGGAGTGCTCGCGATAGAACGTGTTGTTGAGCTGGATGAGCGATGAGGCGAAATCGCGGTTCACGGCGCGGGACTCCCTCCGTTGGCGGTGCGGAATAAACAGTACGACCATACTACCGTTAACGCCGCAACGGGGACAACCAAGCTGCGGGTCATTGCTTTGTTTGGACACATTTCCGCAGCTCATATATGCCCGCAACCGCCGGTTGTCAAAAATCTCACTAGAATAGGTGGCATGCTTTTGGCGGTGGCGGATAGATTTTTAACTGTGCAAGGCGCCTTAAGAACAAAAGCGGTCCGGCGGCACGGCTGGCATCACATAGGAGGAACCATGAATGTAGAAACTGCGCAGCGGCTCGCCGACCTTCGTCGCAGCAAGGGCTTTAGCCAAGAAGGGCTGGCGCGAAAACTGGGACTTTCGCGCCAGGCGGTCAGCAAATGGGAGCGTGCGGAGAGCTCGCCCGATACCGAGAACTTGATCTCGCTTGCTAAGCTCTATGGCGTGAGCCTGGACGAGCTGCTCAATCCGAGCGACGAGATCGAAGACGACATCGAGTTTGAGAACGAGGACCGCGCCCGTCAGCGCGAGGCCGAGGCGGCAGAGCGTGCTCGCACCCATGAGGCGGCGGCGCGCGCTACCGAGGCGGCAACGCAGGCGAGTAATGCTGCGGCCAAGGCGGCGCAAGCGGCAAGCTGGAGTGCGCAGGCCGCCAATGCCGCTACGGCGCAGGCGACGAGTGGCACCACGGTTGGCTCGACTCCGGTGAAGGGCCCGTTCCAGTCGTTCCCGTATTGGGCCGTGTGTTGGCTACTGTTCTTTTTGCTGATGTTCCTGTTTGGTGCCGGTCCCTTTGCCGCGCTGATCTTCTTTACAATCCCCATCTATCACTGGGCGGCGCGTGCGCTCGATGGCGATTGGGCGCGCGGGGATATCCAGGTTGGTCCGGCGCCGGCGGTCGCTAGGACTAAGGGGGAGGACGTTTTCACAGCGGTTGACGCTGACATGGCTGCCGCGACCACCGCTGAGTCGAGTGCCAAAGAAGGTGATGAATGATGAAGCTCTCGCATGAGTCTAAGAGGCGCTTGGGCATTGGCATCGGAGCGTTCGTGCTCATCATCGGGCTTGTCTTTGGCACTTCGCGGACTTTGATTCATTTTGATGGACCGTGGGATCTCAACGATGTTGTATCCGGCTTGTCTGGTATGGACGATGCGTTTGACGAGGACGATTCCTTGAATAGCGGTAACTATTCCGCTCGGCCTCAACAGCTTTCGAGCGAAACGTTTGATGCCGACGCGTTCACATCGCTTGACTTGGACGTGACGTCGGGCACGGTCGAGGTCAAACACGTCTCCGGCGGGCCAGTGCGCGTGATTGAAAGCGGTCGCGTGGCAACGGGGACCGTTGCCTTCGATGCGGCAACCCAGAACCTGGCCGAAATCAAGGGCTCTACGCTCAAGATTCGCCAGTTCGATTGCGATGACGAGCGCGCCATTGACCGCACGGTTACCGTCGAACTGCCGCGCAAAGTTGCCGATAACATGGTGGGCATTACAGCGAATGTAGGATCGGGTGATCTGACGGTCGCGGGCATTGCGTGTCATGACCTCAACCTGACTCTGGACTCGGGAGACGTTGAGTTTACGGGCACCGTGACCGATACCCTGAATGCCGAGGTCGGTTCGGGCGATGTGACGTTCGAGCTTTACCCGGCCCCCACGAAGTCGATGGACGTGAGTGTGGGCTCGGGCGATGTGGAGATGACGGTTCCGAACTCGACGGGCTTTAAGGCGAGCCTCACCTTGGGCAGCGGCGACTTCGAGAGCGATTTCCTTCCGCTTGACTACGACGGCGAGACCATTTTGAATCTTGAATTCGATAACGGTGACAAGTCTGCCACGTATCGTTTTGAGGTCGGTTCGGGCGACATGTCGTTTGATTCGGAGTATTGAGGCAGACGAAAGCCTAGGCGAAGATATAGACGCGCTGTTTGATGAAGGCGCCGAAGCCGAGATCGGCTCCGGCGCCTTTGCCTTTACAATGGGGGGCATGGAACAGATTATCTTGAACATACTCGAGGCTCTGCGTCGCGGCGAGACCGTGGATGACAAAGCGCTCGTCAAACTGATACATGCCGAGGCGCGCCGTGAGGGTGCCGACAAACGCGATTTGGCCAAGCGCCGTCTACTGCCGTTCTACCAGCGGGTTAAACGTGAGGAGCCGGCTCGTTGGGCTGGGTGGAATGTCGATGCCGAGCTGGAACGTCAACTGCTGCAGGTGCTGCGTATGAAGCCTCGTCGCACGGCTTCGGGCGTGGCAACCATTACCGTCATCACCAAGCCGTGGCCGTGCTCGGGCGATTGCCTGTTTTGCCCCAACGATCTGCGCATGCCCAAGAGCTATCTGCACGCCGAGCCGGCATGCGCCCGTGCGGAGCAAAACTGCTTCGACCCGTATCTGCAAGTGAGCGCCCGTTTGACGGCGCTTTCGCAGATGGGGCATGCGACCGATAAGATAGAGCTCATCGTGCTCGGTGGCACCTGGAGCGACTATCCGGAAGGGTATCAGACGTGGTTTATGTCGGAGCTTTTCCGTGCGCTCAATGACGATGCCGTCGCCGGCGTGGCGGCAAACCCCATGTTGGCGCGTCCAGGCATCAGCCGTGCCGAGGCGGGGCGCCTGCTCGATGGCGCTCCCGCCGATGCCCTGCCGCCGGTGGTAGCAAAGCGCCGCGAGCGCTATCGGGCCGCCGGCATTGCGACAGACGAGGTCGAGCTTGCTGCCGGCGTTGCCGACGAGCAAGGACGTGTGGATGCTGCTGTGGGCGGCTATAACCGCGCGGTGCGTCGTCTGTATGGTCCCGGTACGCCGTGGGGCGAGGTCGCCGAGTGGCAGACGGCAACGATGGAAGAGCTTGAGCGCCAGCAGCGCATCAACGAGACGGCGAAACATCGTGTGGTGGGACTCGTTATCGAGACGCGCCCCGATGCCGTAACGCCGCAGGCGCTTACGCTCATCCGCCGCCTGGGCTGCACCAAGATCCAGATGGGTATCCAGAGTCTCGACCAGCACCTGCTCGATATCAACGAGCGTCGCATTTCGGTGGCTCAGATCGAGCGGGCGTTTTCGCTTGCGCGCCTGTTTGGCTTTAAGATCCACGCGCATTTTATGCTTAACTTGCTGGGCGCCACGCCCGAGGGGGACAAGCGCGACTACGAGTGCTTTATGACCGAGGGGGCCTTTATGCCCGACGAGGTCAAGGTCTACCCGTGTGCGCTCATCGAGGGCTCGCGTCTGGTGGGCTGCTATGAGCGCGGCGAATGGCGCCCCTATACCGAGGAAGAGCTGCTCGATGTGTTGGCCGACGATATCGTGGTGACGCCGGCGTTCTGCCGCATCAGTCGCATGATCCGCGACTTTAGCTCCGACGACATCATGGTGGGCAACAAGAAGCCCAACCTGCGTCAGCTCGTCGAGAACCGCCTGACTGCTCGGGGGGATGGTGCGACGGTGCGCGAGATTCGCTATCGCGAGATCAGCACGGCTGGTGCCGACTTGGATGAGCTATCTCTTGATGAGGAGGTGGCATACGAGACGCCGGTGACTTACGAGCGCTTTTTGCAGTGGGTGACGCCGCAGGGCAAGATCGCGGGCTTTTTGCGGTTGTCGCTGCCCGACCATTCGTTTGTTGCCGCGCATGCAGACGAGTTGCCGACGACGCCGGACGAGGCGATGATTCGCGAGGTACACGTGTATGGCATGGCGGCACGCGTGGGGGATCAAGGCCAGGCGGCGCAGCATCACGGGTTGGGACGTTTGCTCGTAGAGCGTGCGTGCGAGATTGCCCGGGATGCTGGTTATGCACGTATCAACGTGATTAGCGCGATTGGCACACGCGAGTACTATCGCCATTTTGGATTTTATGACCATGGCCTTTATCTGCAAAAGGAGCTCTAGATGAACAAGCCGAGTGTTTCTGCCGGCGTCGTTGCCGGCGTTGCTCTGGGGGCCGCGGCGCTTGGTGCGGCCGCTGTCGCTGTTCGTGCTGCCTGTCTGCAGGTTGCGCGAACCCGCAATGGGTTGGCGCGTGTGAAGCGCGTGCACGACGAGGGCGGCGACGAAGTCCGCGTATTGGTACAAGGCGGCGTCTACCAAAGTGCAAGCTACGTTGGCGAGCGTTGGGCGGAGCCCGTCTTTACGTACTATCGTTCGTTTGACGACGTGTTTGAGGCCGAGGATGCGATGCGCGACGCTTACGGTCACGGTATCGACCGCATGCTTATGCTGGGCGGCGGCGGGTTTGCCTATCCCAAGTTCGCGCTGATGTCGCACGAGGACTTGTGCATGGACGTTATCGAGTATGACGGAGAGATTACGCGCCTAGCGCGCCGCTGGTTCTACCTGGACGAGCTGGAGCGTGCGGTGGGCGACCGCTTGCGGGTGATTACCGCTGAGGCTCGCTCGTATTTGGGTGTGACGAGCGTGGGCCATCGTCGCTACGACGTGGTCGTGAGCGATTGCTTTGGCGGTGTCGAGCCCGTACGCGAGCTGGCGACGGTTGAGGCGTTGCGTTTGGTGCGAGGCAGCCTGAACCCCGGGGGTATCTACGTTGCCAATATCGTGAGCGCAAACGAGGGGAGCGACGTAACGTTCCTGCGCGATTGCGCCGCCACGGCGCTCGAGGTGTTCGCCCACGCCTGGGTGGTCCCATGTGGCGATGCAGAGTTCGGCGGCGAGGAGAATTATCTGCTCATCGCCAGCGACGGCGACTACGCCTTTGCCGAAGCTGTGCCCTTCGACACCGACTTCCTCGGCACCGTCCTTCACGACAAGTAAGTCTCCCCGTCCCAAAAAGGACTGGTCTTAGGCGTGGTCGCGCCAGCTGAGGACGCGCTGCTTCATGCCCTCGATGTCGAGCACGCCTTCGGCGAAGCCTTTGCGCACGAGCTCTTCGGGAACAAACTCGTCGTAGCGGTCAAAATAAGGCACCTCGCCGGGATAGACGAGCTCGATGGGATCGAAGTCCTTCTCGGCCTCGGCGGCGAGCACCTCAAAGAACGTCTCCTCGTCGGCCTTCATTTTAAACTGCATAAAGTACGGGCGTGACGGGTCGAGTCCGCGAAGGCCCAGCTCCGCGGCACATTTAATCTTGAGCATGCGCTCGAGTGCCAAAAAGGCGTAGCTGCCCAACCAGGGGAAGAGCACCCAGGTGTCGCCGCCCAGGTTAATGAGTGGCTTGGTCCCCGCGCCCGAAATCTCGGCCGTATGGCGAGCCTGCGCCAAGCGGGCCCGTGCGTTACCCATGAGGTACGGATATGCTGCGTGCTCGTTGAGCGCTTGGCACATGCGTTCGAGTACGTGTGTATTGATGTTACCGGGGCAGTCGCCAAAGTATGCCGGCACACGACCTTTGACTTGCGTGGCAAAGACGGTGTGTCGCTTCCAGTCCACTTCCTCGACAATCCAGCAGTGTCCGGCGATGGCGATGCGCTCGCCGGGCGGTGGCGGATTGACGATCGTGCCCAACTCGGCCGACTCGCTGCGAACGGTGAACTCCTCGTTTTCCTGGAATACGGCGTAGAACTTAAAGTTGTTAATGATGCGCTCGCCCGCGAGACCCACGATGAGCCCGCCACCTTCGGTGACCTGGATATGGTCGATCTTAATGAGGTGGCGTAGCAGCACACGGTAATCGTCTGCCGAGACACGGTGGAAATAGCTGAGCGTGAGCACGCGCTGGGCAAGTTCGGCCGGCGTGAGCTCTCCGGTGCTGGCAAGCGTCGACATGGTCTGGTGATAGAGCAGACTGTAGGGGAGTCGATCGAGCTCAGGCGGCTCGACCCACTTTTCCTCGCGATAGAGTTGTACGAGCGCGATGCCTTGCAGGAGCTTCCACGGGATGGTCTCGGGCATCATCGTGCGCGGCTCGGGCTCTTCCTCGCGCATGACGAACCACATCTCGGGCGGAAGATCGCGGCGCCCCGTGCGGCCCATTCGCTGCAAAAAAGAGCTGACGGTAAACGGCGCGTCGATCTGAAACGCACGCTCCAGACGGCCGATATCGATACCGAGCTCCAGCGTAGAGGTGGTGACGGTCGTTTGTGCCTGTTCCTCGTCGCGCATGAGCTCTTCTGCCGTCTCGCGCAGCGATGCCGAAAGATTGCCGTGGTGGATGAGAAAGCGGTCGGGCTCGTGCCGGCTCTCACAGTAGCAACGCAGCATGGAGCATACGGCCTCTGCCTCTTCGCGCGAGTTGGCAAAGACCAGGCACTTGCGGCCGCGGGTGTGTTCGAAGATATAGCCCATGCCGGGGTCGGCGTTGTCTGGTGCTGTGTCGGTGGGGCTGAGAAGCGCCTGCTCGGTCGCTCGCGGGATGTCGACTTCGCCCTCGGGGGCCGAGGAGGTTTGGCGGTCCTTGGGAGTGGCCTTGCCCCGTGCCCGCTCACGACGTTGACGGCGCTCCTCTTGTGTGAGCTGTCCGCTGTGACGCATGTCTTGGGCGCCGGCGGGCAGTGCCGCGGATGCCGCCGCCTCGATGCGCTCGCACGCAAGCACTTCGGCCTCTTGAGGACCTGTGCCCATGAATCCCCGTTGCTGTGCCTGGGGGCCCGAGTTGTAGAAGTGCTCCATGGAGATGCGCCACACGCGGCGCGGCTCTTCAAAGCGTGGGATAACGCAGTCGCGCCCCGTTCCCTGTGAGAGAAAGGCACCCGTGCGCTCGGGGTCGCCGATGGTGGCCGAAAGGCCAATGCGTCGAGGTTGCACGCCGGCCATGCGCGAGAGTCGCTCGATAAGGCAGAGCGTCTGCCCGCCACGGTCGCCGCGCATGAGCGAGTGGACCTCATCGATGACCACATAGCGCAGGTCGCAAAACATGCGTGGGATCGCCATGTGCTTATGGATTAAGAGCGCCTCGAGTGACTCGGGCGTAATCTGCAAGATGCCGTTCGGTTTTTTGATGAGCTTAGCCTTGTGCGACTGCGAGACATCGCCATGCCAGTGCCAGACAGGGATATCGGCCTCTTCGCACAGGTCGTTGAGGCGGACAAACTGATCGTTGATGAGCGCTTTGAGGGGACCAATGTAGAGGGCGCCTACGCTCGCGGGCGGGTTCTCCCAAAACTCGGTCAGGATGGGAAAGAAAGCCGCCTCGGTTTTGCCGGATGCCGTGGATGCCGTCAGGAGTACATTGTCTTGCGTGTTGAAGATGGCATCTGCCGCCGCAACCTGGATAGAGCGCAGGCTCTCCCAATCGTGGGAGTAGATGAAATCCTGGATAAACGGGGCATATCGGTCAAAAGCGTTCACGGGGCCTCCTTTCAGCAACGGGCTGAGCAAAGCAGTGGGCAACGGCTCTATATCTTGCAACATCGGTGTTTGCCCAGATAAAACCTGCCAAAATAAACCTGTCCCTTTTTGGTAGGTTAGATGGTGAACTCGGCGAAGTTGCGGTCGTCGCTTGCGGTGCCGGTGTCGTCTGTTGCGGTTGCCGATGCCAGCGCATCGCCGCCAACGCTTTGTAGCAGCTCGGCCACGTTGGCATCGGGGTTCTGACACAGGATGTCGAGCAGCTCGATAAAGTCGCGAATGACCTCACGGGGCGTCAGGTGCGTATCGGCTCCCACGCGGCCAAACTCGATCTTAAGGAAGTCCACCAAGTCGTTCTCGGTAAGCGTGGGTGTCCAGCCAAAGTAGCCGGCATGGATCTGCATGAGTTTTTCGATGAGCACCAGCAACTCCTCATAGGTGAGTGGCTGCAGGCGGATGATGGGCGCGAGCATGTCCTTAAGGTCTTCGCGCGCAAAGCGGCCCTGAGCGAGCCGGCTGCGCAGGGCCTCGTAGGAGAACACGCCGCGGCGGCGGTCTTCGATGGAGGTTGGCGTGCCGCCCATGATCATGCCCAGGTACTGCGCCTTGCCCTGGAGCGTGTCGTTGTACATGGTCAGGATCTTCTCGTAGTTGTATTGGCGCGTGATGGCGTTGGGAATCTTATACAGATTCACGAGTTCGTCGATGAGCACCAGCATGCCCTTGTAGCCGCTGCAGACCAAAAAGCGCGCAATGAGCTTAACGTAGTCGTACCAGTCGTCATCGCTGATGATGGTCGAGGAGCCCAGCTCGGCGCGTGCCTCGCTCTTGGTGCGGTATTCGCCGCGAATCCATTTGGTCACGCGGCTCATGGCCTCTTCGTCGCCCCCGGATGCGGCCATGCGATAGCGGCGGAGCATGCGGGTGAAGTCGAAGCCGTGGACCATCTCCTCGAGCGGGGCCAGTTGGGCATTGACGACCGACTCGTCGACATCGGCACACGAGGCGACCCAGCGATCCAGAATAAGGTTGAGCGCACCGCCCTCGGGGCGCGTCTTGGTCGATAAATTGCGGATGAGCTCGCGGTAGGTGGCAAGGCCCTGTCCCTGCCCGCCCTGCAGACGGCGCTCGGGGGATAAGTCTGCATCGGCGACGACGAATCCCTCGCCCATGGCATGCGTTCGGATGGTTTGGAGCAAAAAGCTCTTGCCGGCGCCGTAGCGACCGACCAGGAAGCGGAAGCTCGCCCCACCGTCGGCGATGAGACTCAGATCGGTGAGCAGGGCGCGGATCTCGACCTCGCGCCCTACGGTAATGTAGGGAAGGCCGATGCGCGGGACCACGCCGCCCTTGAGCGAGTTGAGAATGACGGCAGCGACGCGCTTGGGCACGCGGGGTGCTGCGGATGCGGTATCACTCATGGTCTAGGTATCCTCTCACGTCTGCTTCGTAGTCCTCAATAATCTGCGGCCCTGCCGCGCTAAATTCAATTACGGTGTCGCCTACCAGGTCAAAGAGCGCCTCGTTGATGGTATCGACGAGCATGTCCTCGCTCTGCCCCGATTGCGCTACCGCCGATTCCGCCTGTACTGCGTTGTGCTCGAGCAGCGCGCGGAGATAGGCGTCTGCGGCGGGCGTGAGTTCGTTCGTTGCGTCAGCGGGCGCAGCGGCTGCGAACGCTGACGTTGACGCGAGAAGCGGTGCCACGACACCAAACTGTTCGGTGGATATGGTCGGCTCGTCGGCCTCGTCCTGCCGAATGGGTGCCGCGACCGCCTCGACAATCGCGTCGGCTACGGGCTCGGCTTCCGGTTGCCCTGAGTCCGCTGCCTCAGCTTCTGCGGACGCGCCGTCTTCGCGTTCCTCATCGATCAAAAGCGCTTCGCGCGTTTGCGCAGCGGCGTTCCGAATGTGCCCCAGCTGACTCAGATCGATATCGATTTTGACGGGCTGGTGTGCGGCGTCCCACGAAAGCCATGCCACAATCTCGTCATCGATAATCTTGGCCAGATATTTGGGGACCTTTTCTTCCTTAAGGGGATGGGCGGGGTCCAGCGCCAGGCGCAGGCGTTGGTCGCAGGCGCGCATCATTTCACCGAGCTTGCTGCTCTTTTGCCTGCTGCCATGGATACGCATGCATTCCCAAAAGCCGTTTTGGCAACGGTAGATATGGATAGGATCCAGGCGGTATTCGCAGTCCTCGTGGCGCTCGGGCGCAAAGAATACGGCCGAGGCAAACATGGTGTAGGGTATGGCCGTCTCCTCCCCAAATAAACTCGCCACGATGCCGGTCTTTCGGTGCGTGTCATAGTAGCGCGCCATGCGGACATACACGGCGCATGCCACGTGGCGCAGATCGCGGTGGTGGCTGCGGTCGAGCCGCGAGTTACTTAGGTTGTACGTGGAGAGGGCGTTGATGGCGGCCATGAGTCGCTCCTCGCGCACCTCATCGGGCGGAAGGGGGAGCGTGGGCTCGGAGGTTTTGCGACGCTTAGGGGTCTGGCCGGGCGGTGCCGGTGCTGGTATAAGGTCTCGTGCCGCGCGCCGCAGCTCGATAAGGGCGTTATCGAACATGACGGTTTTAGAGTCACGAAGCAGCTTGGGGTCGAGCCCGTGGAACACGGCGTAATCCTGCAGCCACACGCGCGCAAACCGGTCGATGCCGGGCTCGAAGGCACGGTAGGCATCCCAAAAGGCCTTGATCTTGCTAAAGCCATCGAGCGGGTCATCAACGCCGATGCCGCAGATCAGCTCATAGAGATACAGGAAGGCAAAGGACGTAGACGTTTCCTCGACGGTTCCGCGGCGCACTTGGGCACGCCAGGTAAAGTAGCCGCGCAGCTGCCGGTCGCTCATGGCGTTGTAGGTGGGAAAGTACGACTTAAAGGTGCCGTTGTAGGGACAGTCGTCCTCAAAGTCGGCCATCAGCAGGCCCTGGCGGTAAAAAAGCTCGGCTTCCGAAAGCCAGCGGCCCGCACCGCCCTTGGGGTCATCCTGCCAGCGCGATATCTCGCGCATTTTGCGGTACTGGTCGGGGAGGAAATTCTGCATCTGTCGGCCGGTTTTGAGAATCGGCTCGTCTGCGTAGATTTCGTTTGAGAAACGGGCGGACTGATGGGTCCGAGCCTCGGCCATAATGCGCTCGATGAGCATTTTGATGTCCTGGTCGGCCACCGCTTCTCCTCTCCTAACGCAGCTTCGGTGACCTCATATCATAGCACAGCATCAAACAGGTGTTCGAGATACTGCTGCGTAGATAGATTTAGAACAGGAGGGCGTAGATGACGGCGATGACGACGGAGGGAAGCATATTGGCCGTTCGGAAGGTCTGAGGACGGATGAGGTTGACGCCGACGCAGAAGATGAGCATGGAGCCTACGAGCGAAAGGCTGTCGAGGGCTGCCGTAGTCATGATGGGGGAGAGTGCGCCGGCAAACAGCGTGATCGTCCCCTGGAACACGGCGACGGGCAGGGCGGAGAAAATGCAGCCGCGGCCAAGCGACGCCGTCATGGTGCAGACGATGATGCAGTCCAGTGCGCCCTTGAGGGCAAGCGTTGACCAGTCGCCGAGCAGGCCGTCCTGGATCGATCCCACAATTGCCATGGCGCCGATACACACGGTGAGTGAAGTCGAGACAAAAGCGTTGGTGAACTCGTTATCGCCCTCACTGCCAGTCTTGCGCTTGAGCCATTCGCCAAGGTTCTCGATGGCGGACTCCAAGTTGACGGCCTCGCCGATGAGCGAGCCGAGGGCGAACGAGACAATGAGCATGGTGGTACCGGTGGTCGCCAGCGCCTCCCCATCGATAAGGAGCATCTTTTGCATGGTGCCGCCAAGGCCGATAAACAGGACGCACAGCCCCGATGCTTTCATGAGCGTGTCTTGGATGCGCGGTGTAATGAAGCGGCCGCCCGCTAATCCCAAAAGACCGCCCGCAACTAAAAGCACAACGTTGATGATTGTTCCCAAGCCCGGCATGAGCCCTCCTGTATTGATGCCAACGTGGCAATCGTAGCAGAACGAAATGCGAGGCACATCGCGACTCATCTAATACGTTATATAAGTGGTGTTAGGAATGATGCGCAGCATTTAGCCTCAGATGGTTGTCGGGACATAGGGATAGTAGTCAAAGCGCAGTGTCATAAGCCGCTGTGGGGATTCAATAGCCGCGGCGATGATATTGGCATCGCGGGCACGATCAAACCCTTCGAGTTCGATCTGATACGAGACGTCTTGCATAATGTCCAGACGTCGCCAGGCTAGGAGTGTGTCACCATCGAATTCCAAGGTCTTGCCTCCGTCTGGAGCAACGGCGTATAGACGCAGCTTGGCGGTGGTTGCAGGGTCGACAACCGTGACCTTTTTAATTTCGTTTCGAGTATTCTTGGCGCCCAACAAGGTGAGCAGTGTTGGGGCCACGACCTCGCCCGATGGCAAAAAGACGACTTCGATGGATTCGGGAAATGCGATGATGGCCGACTTGCGGACGGGCTGATTGGCGGCGGCAACTTCGATGTTCGCAGCGTCGATGACCTCTGTGTGGTCGAGCGCGGCAAGCACGCAGCAGTTACCCTCATCAATTTCTTGAGGATCAGCAAGCCCCAGACTGTCCGCGAGCTCGGGGTCGTTTGGAACGGCAGCGGGCTCATTCGATGCTTCGAAAGAAGCTGGGACGCTGTTTGTCGGCGACGGCGTGTCGCCCGCACCTGCTTCTTTGTCCGCGCTCTCTTCTTGTGTGGTTGCGTTGATGGGTTCGTCGTTTGAGGGGAGCGTCTTGGCGTCAAGCGCGGAGGGGAGAATTCCGATGGCTCCTGATCCGTTCCACTCCATTTCGAGAAGCGCCGGGTCGGCAAGAATGCGTTGCCTGCTTTGCGCGTGGGCATCGATTTCAATAGGGCCTGCCTCTATCCCTCGTGTAAGGCTGAGTGATCCGGCTGGCTTCTCGAAATGAGCGTCTGTGTCTTTGGTGCTGACGGCGTAGAACAGCAGGGACGCTTCTCCCGCCGCGATGGCATCGGTGCCGGCTTTGGTCAGCCGCAACGATGCCGTGAATGAGAGGGTGGGCTGCGCATCATCTGCATTCGCGGCGGCGCAGCCCAGACATATACCACATCCTTTCTCAAAAAACGTACCGTCGAAGGCGACCTTCGCTCCGTTCGCCGAGTCATCGACCGAAGCGATGTCGATGCGCAGCTCTAAATTGCATGGATCGCCATCCGCATCGAGCACAACCGAGCGCCACGTGCAGACGGCGCACCCCGCCTGGGAGCCGTTTGCCTTGTTCGAACGATTGATATCCACGACTATCGAGCCGTCCGTATTACGACGAAGGCATCCCGAGGTTGAGATTGCGGCCTGTGCGATCGAAAAACGCTTGCACGCAATGGCGCTCGACGGATTTGGTGCGGAGCTTAGGGCTGCTGGTAAGGAGTCTGCCATGGCGGGAGTCGCCCAAGCGGCGACAGGCGTTCCGGTTGCGAGCGCGCCGCAGAGTGCGACGACGGGCAAAAGGTTCTTCGATGCCATGGGGTCTCCTTAGCTAATTTAGTGCGGCCTGTCCGTGTTTTGTTTCTGGCTGCGTTTGATGTGCAGACCGAGGCTGGCGGTCCCCGCGCCTGCTGCTGTGGCGCCTGCTGCCAAGAACCATCGTCTGTCGCCTGTCTGCGCCAACGGTTCCTCGCGGTCGCCGCGGTCGAGCTCCGAGAGGTCGACCGTCACTTGCGTGGCGGCCTGCGCCTGTTCTTGCTGGGCAAAGGCCATGGCTGGCCCAAACGCTAGGATGCTGACGGTGGCGGCCAGGGCGACGGCCTTATGCCGTGTGCGCACCGGGCTCGACCGTCCAGGTGATCGTTGCAACCTGATCGCCTTCGCCGGTTACGCGGAAGATGTCGCGCGTGACGCGGGCGACGTTTCCGCTTGTCTTGAGCTTAATTTTGTCCTTGCCGCCGGCAATGCCCTGGTAGCCCATGTCGAAGGCTGCATTCTTGGAAAGATCGAGGCCCGTTCCCTGCGTTGCGGCGCTGGCGTTCTGGAGTGCGCCGTCGGGGCCGACCTTAAAGTCGATGGAGTTCTGTGCGGTTCCGGCTTTGGCGTCGGCAGCAATGGTCCAGGTGTTCATGGCGTCGATCTTCATGTTGGTGACATGGATGCCGTAGGCCGAATGATTGTCGATGGTGGTCGCGTCTTCTGAGGGGCCCTGAAGCGTGCCGTCGGCCTTGGCGACGAAGGGAATAACCGTCGGAACTTTGAACTCAACGTTGTCGATCTCGGTCCTGACCATTACTTTCGTGGTTCCAACGCGCCCGGCTGCCATAGCTGGCGTCGGGGCGGCGCCCATTGCGAGCGCGAGCGCGAGCCCTGCGCCCACGGCGAGCGCTCTGGCTCCGTTCATGTTCCTGGTGATGTCCATGGTCGTTCCTTTCTATTCGCCGCGGGCCGTCCCCGCGATGATTGGACGAATGCTGGTGAATTGCGTGCGGTGCCGCGTCGGCCGGAAAAGCTAGTTCTCGGCTTGCTCAACCCGCACCTTGACACGTGTCGGATTGCCGTGGCTGTCGAGGGTCTTGGCATCGAGCGCCTGAATCTCGATGTACGCCTCGCCTTCTTTGATGTCGCCGGCGGGGCACGTTTCGATTGTCTTGCCGGTCTCGACCACACCGGATTCGTACATGGTCTCGTCGTTTTGGATGACGCGGAATCGCTGGGGAAATTTATTGTCTTGGACGTTTTGCACGTTGACGCGCAGCTTGCCGTCCTCCTGCAGCTGAGCGACCGGTGCGACCGAAATCGTCATCATGTTGTCGCGGACGATGGCGTCGAGCTCATCTTGGATTTCCTGACGCGTTTTGCCCTCGGCCGTCGTAACCGAAGCGCCCGCCTCGGGTACGGGCTGCGACTGCCAAGCGTATAGTCCTACGGCGACAAGGGCACAGACGATGGCCAAGCAGGCAACGATGAGCTTCTTGCGACGACCCAGGCCTGCAAAGTGGGGTGGCTTCTTCGCGCTCATGCGGCATCCTTGGCGGTATAGATGCGCGCAAAGGTGGACGGGTTCGCTCCAAAGAGCATGTGAAGCATCAGGCGGCGTGAGTAGACAAGCTCGTCGAAGTCGGGAGGGAGCTCGATGTCGTGGATATGCGCGATGCGGTGGGCGAGCGCCGAGAACGACTCGGGGTCGCAGATCACATCGGTGGTAACGTGGTAGACCGTCGTATCGGGGAATGCCTCTTCGTCGAAAGGCAGGAGATGGGGATCGTCGTCGACTTCGATGGCGATGCCGTACTGGGGCCAGTAATATGCCATGGGAACCTCCCTGCTTCTGGGGCCAAAACTTCTGTCGGTTTTGGCTGTCGATGCCGACCGTATCAGCCGTTACTTGACCAATTGCTGACCAAATGCTTGACGGATTGGCGTCTCCGCAGGTAAAAGGCGGCAAAAAATACTCCAACTTTTTTCGAGCGGCAATCGCGCGGTCAGTGACGGCGGGGCCATATGTGTTAAAAGCATCGTCTGCCGAGGAAATCCAGCCGCTCGCCGAATTGCACGAACGTAAAAATCGCCAATTATGGAGACGGTCTCGAACACGTCGACGAAACGATGCGGTAACATCTCCCTGCAAACACTGTAGTTAGCTAAAGGGGGAGTTCGCGTGTCTGTAACCATCAAACCCTTCACCGACGAGTTCGAAGAGTATGGCCGCGATGAATCTCGCGCATCGGGCGAAGCATCGAGCATCTCGTTTCCGACAACGGAAGACGAGGTCCGTGCCATTTTGGAAAAGCTCCATGCCGAGCGTGTCCCGGTAACGGTTCAGGGCGCCCGAACCGGCCTTGCCGCCGGTGCCGTGCCCCACGGCGGGCATATCCTCAATACTTCCCGTATGAATCGCTACTTGGGCCTTCGCCGCGATGAACAAGGCCAATTTTTGCTGCGCGTGGAGCCGGGCGTTGTGCTCTCGGAGCTGCGCAAGCAGCTGAGCAAGAAGGTGCTGCCGACCGCTGGTTGGGACCAGGCATCGCTTAAGGCCTACGATGAGTTTCAAGAGGCCCCCGAGCAGTTCTTTCCCACCGATCCCACCGAGGCGTCTGCCTGTCTGGGCGGCATGGCGGCATGTAACGCCTCCGGTGCCCGCAGCTACGCCTACGGCCCCATGCGCCCGCATATCACGGGACTCCACGTCGCGCTGGCTGATGGTGATTTGCTTGAGCTTCAGCGCGGCGAGGCTTTTGCCCAGGGCCGCCACCTGTCGCTCGTGACGGCAGTGGGCCGTGCACTCGAGCTTGACCTTCCCGACTACACCATGCCCAAGACCAAAAATGCTTCGGGCTATTTCGTTGCTGACGATATGGATGCCATCGAATTGTTTATCGGTGCGTGTGGCACAATCGGCGTCATCACCGAGCTCGAGATTGCCCTGCAGGCGGCGCCTGCGGTCGTTTGGGGCGTGAGCTGTTTCTTTGACAGCGAAGACAAGGCCGTGTCCTTCACCGATTCCGTGCGTCCCGTCCTGTCCCATGCGGCTGCCATCGAGTACTTCGACGCTGGCGCCCTGGATATTCTACGTCGCCAGCGCGAGCAGTCGACGGCGTTTGCCTCGCTGCCGGCGCTCGACAAAGAGGCCAAGGTCTGTGTCTACGTGGAGCTCGACTGCGACGACGAAGTTCAGGCGACTGAGGAGCTGTATCACTTGGGGTGGGTACTGGAGCTTGCGGGTGGCCGCGACGACGCGACCTGGGTTGCGCGCACCGAGGTCGATCGCGAATGCCAGCGGTTCTTCCGCCATGCGGTGCCCGAGAGCGTCAACATGCTCATCGACGAGCGCCGCCGCACGGATCCCGCCATCACCAAACTGGGCTCGGACATGTCGGTGCCCAATGCACGCTTGGCCGATGTCATCGCCCTTTATCGCCGCACGTTGGCCGAAAGTGGGCTTGAATCTGCCGCCTGGGGGCACATCGGTAACAACCATCTGCATGTGAACATTCTGCCGCGCGATGCGCAGGAATACCGCCGCGGCGGAGAACTCTTTGCCCGGTGGGCTTCCGAGGTCACGGTCATGGGCGGCGCCGTCTCCGCCGAACACGGTGTCGGCAAGATCAAGGCGGGCTTCTTGGAGACGATGTACGGTCACGAGGCCATGGTCGAGTCGGCACGGCTTAAGCTCCAGCTCGATCCTGCCGGGCAGCTGGGCCGCGGTAACCTGTTTTCGGAGAAGCTCTTGGATGAGCTCGTCCAGAAAGGGGGCGCGTGAAGATGAGCGATTTCCATATGGTGGTGTGCGTCAAGGCCGTGCCGGGAAGCACCGAGGTCAAGATGGACCCCAAGACCAATACCATCGTGCGCGATGGCAAACAGGCGGTCATTAATCCCTTTGACGCGAGCGCTTTGGAATGCGCGCTGGCGCTGAAGGACGACTTTATCGGCTTTGGCATGGATGTGCGCGTGACGGTGGTGTCGATGGGCATCCCCGCGACCGAGTCGCTGCTGCGCGACTGCATCGCTCGAGGCGCCGACGACGCGCTGCTGCTGACCGATCGCGCCTTTGCAGGTGCCGATACCCTGGCAACCACCTATGCCCTCAAGTGCGGCATCGAGGCGCTCGACGAGGACTTCGACCTGCTCATCTGCGGCAAGATGGCGGTGGATGGCGATACGGCCCAGATTGGTCCCGAGCTTGCCGGTGCCTTTGATATTCCCTGCGTGACCGACGTGAGCTGCGTGCAGAGCGCGGGCTTTACGACCTGTGGCTCGCTGGCGCTCGTTCACGGCTGCGATGCCGGCGAGGAGACGGTGTACCTTGAGATGCCGTGCGCGATGACGACTGCCAAGGAGATTGGCCAGTTGCGTATGCCGAGTATTGCCGGTATCCGCGCGGCGGAGGAGGCGGACGTGCGCGTGGTCAGTGCCGCCGACGTGAACGCCGACCCCGCGCGTTGCGGTCTTGCCGGGTCGCCGACACAGGTCGTGCGCTCGTTTGTGCCTGACCGTGACCAAACGTGCGAGGCCGTTGACGGAACGGCGTCCGAGCAGGCGGCAAAACTTGCCAAGATCATCGAGGGGATGGCATAGATGAGCGGACTGATTATCGATAGCGAAGCCTGTATCGGCTGCGGTCGCTGCGTTCGCGCCTGCGCCTCGGGCGGCATTGTGGTGGAGGGCGAGCGTCCCAACCGATGCGCCCGCGTAACCGACGGCTGTATCCTATGCGGTGGGTGCGTCGACGCCTGCCCTGTCAACGCTATCTCGATCGAGTGTGACGAGGCCGCTGGTGCGGTGGACCTTGATGCATATCGAGACATTTGGGTCTTCGTGCAGACCGACGAGCACGATACGGTGACTCCCGTTGCCTATGAGCTTATGGGCAAGGGGCGCGAGCTTGCCGATGCTCGCGGCTGCCGTCTGGTGGCACTGGTCGGCATGAGCCCCGAGGGCTCGCTCGGGGACCTGGAGCATCTGGTTTGCGCGGGCGCCGACGAAGTCCTGGCCTGTCGCGACGAGCGCCTGCGCCAAAACGATGCGGAGGTCTACGCCCGCTTGATCTGCGATTTGGTAGCCGAACGCAAACCCGAGGCCATCCTATACGGTGCGACCGCTTTTGGTCGCGAACTGGCACCCGGCGTTGCCGTGCGTTTGCAGACGGGCCTTACGGCTGACTGCACCGTACTTTCGATGGATACAGAGACGGGACTGCTGCAACAGACGCGTCCGGCGTTTGGCGGCAACCTGATGGCCACCATCATTTGCCCCAACCACCGTCCGCAGATGGCAACGGTGCGCCCCGGTATCTTTAAGGCTCCCGACTTCGACTACGGCCGCTCTGGCACGATCACCCAGATATCGCCTGCGGATGATGCTAAGGCTCGTGTCGAGATCTCGATTCCCGCCGAGGAGTGGGGACAGCAGCCCTCGATCGCCAATGCCGAGCGCCTGGTCGTGGTGGGTCGCGGCATTGGTTCCAAGAAAAACCTGCCGTTGATGCGAAGGCTCGCCGAGGCTCTGGGTGCCGAGCTTGGTTGCACGCGTCCCGTCGTGGAGGCGGGTTGGCTGGAGTATCGCCACCAGATTGGCCAGACGGGCGTATCGGTTTCGCCCAGGCTTCTCGTGAGTATCGGTGTTTCGGGCGCCATCCAACATCTTGCCGGCATCGGTGGGGCGGAGTGCATCATCGCCATCAACGAGGACCCGGATGCCCCCATCTTTGGTGCTGCCCAGTACAAGGTTGTTGGGGACGCCGTCGAGGTCGTCGAGGAGCTGCTGGCCCAGCTTGAGCGCTAGGCGCGCGCCAGCCAGTCGCGCATCTCGTCCTTTAGGCGGCTCCAAGTCGCCTGCGTGGCGGGGTCGGTAAAGGGCCGCGTAATGCCAAAGGGCGCGTCGAGCAGGCGGTGGATATCGCCCTGTTCGCGCGCCAGCGCGCGGCTTGCTGGATAGACGAGCTCAAACATAAAGCAGATGAGTCCCACCAGGTAGTCTGCGGGCTCGTTGCGCTCATCGCGTGCGACGCAGCGGTGCTCGTCAAAGGCGGCAAGTGTCGGCGACGAGAAACGGCTGCCGAGAAACGTCTTCTCGTCCACCTTGAGGATAGTGTCGACAGTGCTGTCGGCGATGGTGCGCATAATGTCGATCTTGTCGCCATCGCGCACGATATCGCAGAAGCTCCGCGTGCGCTCGTCGAGCTGCGCGGGTAGACGGAAATCGCTGTGATAGGCAATGCTCGCTCGGATGAGCTCATCTTCTGCCGGGTCATCGATAAAGTCGCGGATGCTCGTTACGGCGGGTGCATCGGCGGGATTCTCGCCAAAGAGGACCTCGATGCCCAGCGCCGCATGGCTCATGCTCTCGGCGTCCTTAAAGGTGTCCCAGCGTCGCAGCTGCTCAAAGCGGCCCATATCGTGTAGCAGGCCGCAAAGCCATGCCAGGTCAATATCTTCTGACGACCAGCCCTGCTCGCGCGCTACGGCATCGCATGCCTCGGCCACGTGGTACGTATGCTCGATTTTGAGCGCGATGCGTGGGTTGGTGGCGTCGTAGGCATCGGTGTAGCTTTTGAAGGCCGCGCGCGCCCGGTCTCGATCGATAGCTGTCATAATGACTTCCTAAAAAGTTGTGTCTTTCGATCCGGTGGCAATTGTAGGTGAACTCGGTTGCTGCCGGATGATGATTCTGCCGTGTCGCTACATGCGGCTCGGAGACCTTGTCAGGATGAGAAACGTATGGTGCTCAAAATCGTTAGAACCGTCTGGCCAGTGATGCTTACCTATGTTGCAATAGGCGCGCCGTGCGGAATGATCATGGGGCAGACGGGAATGGAGCCCTGGATGGTCTTTGCTCTAAGCAGTACGTTTGTGACGGGCAGCGGCCAGTTTATGATCTGCAACCTGTGGCTGGCGGGTGTGCCTGCAGCATCGATCGTCGCGAGCGTCGCCGCAATCTCCTCGCGCTTTGCGCTTTACTCGGCATCGATCGCACCGCATCTGAGGGGTGCCTCGAAGCGTCAGACGCTGGCTGTTGCCGCGACACTTACCGAGGAGGCATATGGCATCTCGCTTGCCAAGTTGGTTGAAGGGGAGGATTGGGGCCCGCGCGAGTCCTTTGTGCTCAACGTAATCCTCATCGCAACATGGGGCGTTTCGTGTACGATGGGCGCCATCGTCGGCGCCGTTGTCGATGTTCCCACCGCCATTGCAGCCTTTGTCTGCACCTCGCTCTTTATCTGCCTGCTCTTTTCGCAGCGGCTGTCGCGCGGTAACGTTGTCGCGGCGGTTTCGGGCGCGGTGTCCGTCGCCGTATGCAAGTTCTTGGGCCTCGCGAATATTGCCGTGCCGGCAAGCGTCGTGGTCGGCATTGCCATTGCGCTGGCGTGCGATGCTGTATTTGACGGAAGAGGTGCCCGCGATGCCCGCTAACGAGTTCTTGGTTCTGTGGCTGTCGTCGTGGGCTGCTATCGCGTTCTTTCGCATCGCGCCGGCGTTCGCCTTGCGCGGGCGGACCCTGTCGCCCCGCATTACCGAGGCCCTGGGCTATATCCCGCCCGCTGCCTTTGCCGCGCTGGTCGCCAACGACTTGGTGAACCCCGGCGCGTTCGACGCGGGACTCTGGCCTGCCTTGGTTCCCTGGATTGCGGCCACCGGCGTCGTGGCGGTGGCAATCAAGACAAAGTCGATGTTGTGGTGCTGCGTTTCGGGCATCGTGTTCTATATCGTTTTGAGCCTCGTATAGGAGCAGGACGCGTTATCGTCCCGGCCTAACGAATCGAATTTCTCACCGAGGCGGTCTGCTTCTTCTGGTACCATGGTCAAACTTTACTGTAGCAAAGCGTGACGTGGGCTTTTGTTCTGCGTCAGCGGAAATGGGGGTTTCATGGCACAGGAAGCGACCGCCAGCGAGCAAAAGAAATTCAAGGTACCGCGCATCCCGGGCGACATCATGATCTATCCGATGATCGTCGGCCTTTTGCTCAATACCTTCTGCCCGCAGGTCTTTGAGGTCGGCGGCTTCTTTACGGCTGCCTGCCGCGGCGGCTCCAACACCATCGTTGCCGCGATCTTGCTGTTCGTGGGCGCCGGCATCAGCTTTAAGTCCACGCCGGGCGCCATCAAGACCGGCATCGTCGTGCTGATTCCTAAGCTTGTAGTGGCAGCCGCGCTGGGTCTGGGCGTCGCGTACTTCTTTAACGATAACTTTTTAGGCCTGAGCTCGGTTTCCATCATCGGCGGCATTACGTTTTGCAACATGGCGCTCTATACGGGCATCATGGGCGAGTTCGGCGATGAGTCCGAGCAGGGCGCTGTCGGTATCCTGTTCTTTACGGCCGGCCCCGCCGTCACGATGATCATCCTTGGTGTTTCGGGTCTCGCCAACATCCCCGTCGGCACCATCATCGGATCCATCCTGCCGCTTGTTATCGGCATGGTCCTGGGCAACTTGTTCCCGTTTATCAAGAACCTGCTGGTTCCCGGCGCCAATCCCGCGATCGCTGTAATTGGTTTTCAGCTCGGTGCGTCCATGAGCCTTTCGAGCTTCATCGCCGGTGGCATTTCGGGCATCCTGCTGGGCCTCATCACGCTCTTTATCGTCGGTCCCATTACCTTTGCCTTCGAGCGCCTGTGTGGCGGCAATGGTAAGGCGGCTGTGGCATGTTCCACCATTGCCGGCACGGCCATGACCACGCCGGTCGCCCTCGCCGAGGTCGCTCCGCGCTATGCCGAGCTTGCGCCCACCGCGTATGCGCAGATCGCCACTGCCGTCATCATCACGGCAATCATGGCCCCGATTCTGACCGGCTGGGTCGATAAGAAGTTCTGCCAGAGCAAGGAAGACCTGTCGCCTGCCGGTGTCGAGGCCATCGAAGAGGCCGTCGCGACCGACATCGATGGCGAGTAGCAATCGATACCCATCAATGATTCCGGCGTGCAACTCGCGCCGTTTGAGCGCCCGAACGAGAGCTGTCTTGCAGTGACGTTCGGTCGCTCTGCTATTATTCCCCTTACCCCTGCGGAGTAGGGGGTGTTTGTTGCCCAGATTCGAATTGGGCGATTCTGGCCACTTGGATATTGAAGGGAGGGCGTCTAGTGGTAAAGGCACTCAAGATCGAGATATTCCTGCTGTGCATGATTATTCTTATCGGACTTGCCGTACGAAGCCGTCGCTCCCTGTTCTCGAGCACCCAGCAGCTTTTGTTTAGCATGCTGGGCTACACGTCTGCTGCCTACATTTTCTTCGATATGATCTGGACGCTCTCGGACGGCGTGAGCACTCCTGTAGGCATCACGGCCAACTGGATTTCCAACGCGGTTTCGTTTTCGCTGTTCGCCATCGCGTGCCTCATTTGGTTTTTCTATTCCGAGACGATGCAGGGCTCACGGCTCCTGACCACGCCCTATAGGGTGGTACTTTTAACGTTGCCAACCGCATTGGTGGTCGTTCTGGCATTTACCAGCTACTGGACGCACGCTATGTTCTATATCGATGCGCGGGGCGTATATCGTCGCGGAGCGCTTTATATGATTCAGCCTATCGTTAGCTACTGCTACGTCATATATACGTCCTTGCATGCCTTTATTCAGGCTCGAAAAGTCGAAAGCCTGCAAAAGAAGGCCATTTATCGCACCCTCGCCTTTTTTGCGGTTCCCGCTCTGGTGGGCGGTACCTTTCAGATCGTATACTCGGTGCCTGGCCTTTGTGTCGGCATAATGATTAGCATGTTGCTGCTCTACATCATCTGCCAGGAGCAGCTCATCTCGACCGACCCGTTGACTGGACTCAACAACCGCAACCGTTTTGAGACCTATATGCTGTCGCTCTTTTCAAATGTGGATCAGGCCGAAGATGTGTATCTGCTCATGATGGACGCCGACGGCTTTAAGCAGATTAACGATCGCTATGGACATGTGGAGGGCGATCATGCTCTTCAGGTTATATCCGCTGCGCTCAAAGAGGTCTGCTCGGCGTCTGGTGGCTTTATCGCGCGTTATGGTGGCGATGAGTTCGTGGTGCTCCAAAAGGCAGCGGCGGAACAGGATATCATGCATCTGTGCGCGACAATCAACGACGAGCTCGCGCATGCCGAGGTGCCGTATGCATTGCGGATGTCCATCGGTTGCGCGCGGGTCGGCGATAGTGTTGATACCTGGCAAGACTTACTTCGCGCTGCCGATGCGGAGCTCTACCGCGTCAAGGCCGAGAAAAAGAAAGCCGGCATCCAGATACGCTAGGAAAAGGGTCGCACGCTTGCGTGCGTGGCGGCCCTCAGCTCATCGATGTATTCCATTAAGCTAAAGTGTGCAAACGCCCTCCCTAAAAAGGTGAGCTCGCTAGGCTTTTTTGGGTTTGTTGACGATGATGATGCCGCCGCAGACCAACAGCAGGGCAACGATGACGGTAACGGGGCTCGTGCCAGCGCCCTCGCCGAGCAGCAGCGCGCTCAGCAGCACGCCAAAGACGGGGTTCATAAACCCAAAGACCGAGACGCGGCTGACGGGGTTGACGGCAAGCAGGCGCGACCACAGCGAGTAGGCGACCGCGGAGATAAGCGCCATGTAGATGATGAGCGCGATGGCGGGGGCAATCGCCGTGGGGGAGAGCACGCCACCCATCAAAAAGCCGATGGCGGTGAGGACCAGGCCGCCGACCAAGAACTGCCACCCGGCAAGTAAGACGCCGTCATGCTCGCGCGAGAAGATGCCGATCAGGCAGGTCGAAAGGGCACCCGCGACGGTGGAGGCCAGGATAAAGCCCTCGCCGTCGAGCGTAAAGCCAAAGGTGCCGTCCGTGCCCGAAAGGTTGACGAGCGCGACACCGGCAAAGCCCAGTACGCAGCCGAGCACCTTGGCCACATCGAGCTTCTCGGTGCGAAACGCCAGGGCGGCAAAGAGGATGGCTAGGAAGTTGGCGCTGGCCTCGATGATGGAGCTCGACATGGCACTGGCGCGCGAGAGTCCCAGGTAGAAAAAGAAGTACTGCCCGATAGTCTGGAAGAGCGACAAGACAAAGATGGGCTTGATATCGCGCACCTGCGGAACGAGCGGGCGGCGCTGGGCCGCACTCATACCGGCGATAACCAGCATGCCGGCAAGGGTGAAGCGCAGACCCGCGAAGAGCAGCTGCGAGGCGCTATCGTGCGCCGGAATGCCAAAGAGGCCGTAGCCGATCTTGATGCAGGGGAAGGCCGACCCCCAGAGTGCACAGCAAACAAGACAACCCAGGATGAGTCCGGGCAGGGTGGCGAGATACGGCTTGCGGCTTTGCATGATGTCCTTCCTGTATGCGCGAAGCAAAAAAAGAACCCGCCACCGGGGGTGCCGGTGGCGGGTGTTGTTACCCGAGGGGATTGTACCCGATGGGAAAGCTTTAGGCGAAGTAGGCTACGCCACTCTCAAAGATCGGCATGAACTTGTCGCCGGGGACATGCTCGGGCACGTTGCGGTACAGGTTGTCGCCGCGACGCTCGGCATGGCCCATCTTGCCCAGGACGCGGCCGTCGGGGCTCGTGATACCCTCGATGGCGAGTGCGGAGCCGTTGGGGTTGACGGAAAGATCCATGCTGGGCTTGCCGTCCTCGCCCACGTACTGCGTGGCGACCTGGCCGTTGGCGATCAGCTGGGCGAGCACCTCGTCGTTGGCGACAAAGCGGCCCTCGCCGTGGCTGATGGCGACGGTGTAGGGGTCGTCCAGGCTGCACTGCGACAGCCACGGGGACAGGTTGGACGAGATGCGGGTGCGCACCAGACGGCTCTGGTGGCGACCGATGGTGTTAAAGGTCAGCGTGGGTGCATCCGGCGTGGCGTCGACGATGTCGCCATAGGGCACCAGGCCGAGCTTGACCAGGGCCTGGAAGCCGTTGCAAATGCCCAGCATCAGGCCATCGCGGGCCTTGAGCAGGTCGCGGACTGCCTCGGTGACCTCGGGAGCGCGGAAGAACGCCGTGATGAACTTGGCGGAGCCGTCGGGCTCGTCGCCGCCCGAGAAGCCGCCGGGGATCATGACAATCTGGCTTGCACAGATGCGGCGGGCAAGCTCGTGGGTGCTCTCGGCGACGGCCTCGGGCGTGAGGTTGTTGATCACGAAGGTGTCGGCCTCGGCGCCGGCGGCACGGAAGGCGCGGGCGCTGTCGTACTCGCAGTTGTTGCCGGGGAACACAGGGATGATCACGCGCGGGCGGGCGATCTTGGCGCCGCCGTACACGTGGATATCCTTGGCGCGGAAGTCGATGGTCTCGACCTCGGGGGTCTCGCCGGTGCTGCGGTAGGCGAAGACGCCCTCGATGCCGCTCTCCCAGGCCTCCTGGAGCTCGGCGAGCTCGATGACCTCGGAGCCGGTGTCGATGACATAGCCCTCGACGGTGGTACCCAGGGGCTCGACGACAACGCCGTCGGCGACCTCGGGCAGCTCGGCGTCCTCGGCGAGCTCGACGATAAAGCTGCCGTAGAGCGGGGTGAAGAGACTCTCCACGTCCACATCCTCGGCAAGCTCGATACCGATCTGGTTGCCGACGCACATCTTAAAGAGGCTCTCGGCGCCGCAGCCGTAGCCGGGCGTGGAGACGGCCAGGGCGTCGCCGTTGGCAGTGAGCGCCTCGACGGCGTCAAACGCGGCGAGCAGCTGCTGGGCGTCGGGGCGGTAGTCCTCGCCATAGGTGGCGGGGGCGATGCGGACGACGCGGTGTGTCAGGCCCTTGAACTCAGGGGAGACGGCGCGCGCCGCGCGGCCCACGGCCACGGCGAAGCTGATCAGAGTCGGCGGAACGTTGAGCTCGCCGGCCTCGTCCTCAAACGAGCCGCTCATGGAATCCTTGCCACCGATGGCGCCGGCACCCAGGTCGACTTGGGCCATGAGGGCGCCCAGGACGGCTGCCGTGGGCTTGCCCCAGCGCTCGGCCTCGGTGCGCAGACGCTCGAAGTACTCCTGGAAGGAGAGGTAGGCGCGCTTGTGCTCAAAGCCGGCAGCCACGAGCTTGGCGATGGACTCGACCACGGACAGGTAGGCGCCCGCAAACTGGTCGGCTTCCATCAGGTAGGGGTTGAAGCCCCATGCCATGGCGCTCGCCGTGGTGGTCTCGCCGTCCACGGGGAACTTGGCGACCATGGCCGAGCTCGGGGTGAGCTGCGTCTTGCCGCCAAAGGGCATGAGCACGGTTGCGGCACCGATGGTGGAGTCGAAGCGCTCGGAAAGGCCCTTGTTGGAGGCGACGTTGAGGTCGGTGACAAGCGAGGTCATGCGCTCGGCAAGCGTGGTGCCGGCCCAGCTGGGCTGCCACACGCTGCGGGCGCACACGTGGGCGACCTGGTGCTTGGGCGCGCCGTTGGAGTTAAGGAACTCGCGGGATAGGTCGACGATGGCGACACCGTTCCAGGCCATGCGCATGCGCGGCTCGGCGGTAACCTCGGCGATAACGGTAGCCTCCAGGTTTTCCTCGGCGGCGTAGCCCATGAACTCCTCGACGTCACCGTCGGCGACGGCGCAAGCCATGCGCTCCTGGGACTCGGAGATAGCGAGCTCGGTGCCGTCCAGGCCGTCGTACTTCTTGGTCACGGTATCAAGGTCGACATACAGGCCGTCGGCAAGCTCGCCCACGGCGACCGAGACACCGCCGGCGCCAAAGTCGTTGCAGCGCTTGATCAGACGGCAGGCATCGCCGCGGCGGAACAGACGCTGCAGCTTGCGCTCGACCGGGGCGTTGCCCTTCTGGACCTCGGCACCCGAGGTCTCGATGGACTCGGTGTTCTGGGTCTTGGAGGAGCCGGTGGCGCCGCCGATGCCGTCACGGCCGGTGCGGCCGCCCAGCAGGATGATCTTGTCGGTGGGGGCGGGGCACTCGCGACGAACGTGGTTTGCCGGGGTAGCGCCCACGACGGCGCCGACCTCCATGCGCTTGGCCACGTAGCCGGGGTGATAGAGCTCGTTGACCTGGCCAGTGGCAAGTCCGATCTGGTTGCCGTAGCTGGAGTAGCCGGCGGCGGCGGTGGTTACGAGCTTGCGCTGCGGCAGCTTGCCCTCGAGCGTCTCGGACACGGGGACGGTGGGATCGCCGGCGCCGGTGACACGCATGGCCTGGTACACGTAGCTGCGGCCCGACAGCGGGTCGCGGATGGCACCGCCCACGCAGGTGGCGGCACCGCCGAAGGGCTCGATCTCGGTCGGGTGGTTGTGGGTCTCGTTCTTAAACAGGAACAGCCAGTCCTGGTCCTCGCCATCGACATCGACCTTCACCTTGACGGTGCAGGCGTTGATCTCCTCGGACTCGTCAACATCGGTCATGACGCCGGTCTTCTTGAGGTACTTGGCGCCGATGGTGCCCATGTCCATGAGGCAGACGGGCTTGGCGTCGCGGCCGAGTTCGTGGCGCATCTCCATGTAGCGGTCGAAGGCTTGCTGCACCACGGCGTCGTCGATCGTCACGTCGTCCAGGACGGTGCCGAAGGTGGTGTGGCGGCAGTGATCGGACCAGTAGGTGTCGATCACGCGGATCTCGGTGATGGTGGGGTCGCGGTCCTCATCGCGGAAGTACTGCTGGCAGAAGGCGATGTCCGCCTCGTCCATGGCAAGGCCGCGCTCGGAAATAAAGGCGGCAAGGCCGGCCTCGTCGAGCTCGCGGAAGCCGTCGAGCACCTCGACGGGCTGGGGCTCGGGGGTCTCCATGTACAGCGTCTCGGGCAGGTCGAGCGAGGCGATGCGCGCCTCGACGGGGTTCACCACGTAGTGCTTGATGGCATCGATGGCGGCTTCGTCCAGAGCGCCCGAGATCATATAGACCTTGGCGGAGCGCACGGCGGGGCGCTCGCCCTGGCTGATGAGCTGCACGCACTCGCTGGCGGAGTCGGCGCGCTGGTCAAACTGGCCAGGCAGGAATTCGACGGCAAAGACGGCGCCATCGCTTGCGGGGAGCTCGTCGTAGGTCACATCGACCTGGGGCTCGCTAAAGACGGTCGGCACGCAGGAGCGGAAAAGCTCCTCGTCGATGCCCTCGACGTCGTAGCGGTTGATGATCCTCAGGGCCTCGATGCCCTTGATGCCGAGAATTTCGGTCAGCTCGCCCTTGAGCTGCTGAGCCTCGACGTCGAACCCGGGTTTCTTCTCCACGTAGATACGAGAGACCATTGGTTCCTGCCTTCCTGATCGGTTGGGCGTACGGTACGGTATGCGGCAGCGGTCGGTTTGCGGGGTCTGCCCTGCGGTCGCCTTGAGCCACATGTTTGTAAACCTCACTATGATACGACAGCTCGCGGCGCGTTGAGGACGGCGAGGGTGCTACAGTGAAGCGCAAACAAGAGAAAGGCATCACATGGCATTCGTTTCGCTCGCCATCATCGCACTCGTGGCCTTTGCGAGTCCTTTTATCGCCTCGGCGATTCCCGGAAAACCCGTTCCCGAGACGGTCTTTTTGCTCGTGCTCGGCGCGGTACTGGGACCCCATTTGCTCGGCGTCATCCGTGTAGATGCCGAGGTCTCGCTTGTGTCCGAGCTCGGCCTGGCCTTTTTGTTCCTGCTTGCCGGCTTTGAGATCGACCCCAAGAGCATCACGGGCGTCGAGGGGCGCTACGGCTTGGCGACGTGGGTCGTCACGTTTGGTATCGCCTGGCTTGCCGTGCGCTTTACCCCGTGGTTCTCGGTCAGTCATTTCGACGGTATCGCCGTGACGCTTGCCCTCACTTCTACGGCGCTCGGCACGCTCGTGCCCATCATGCGTGAGCGCTCGCTTACCGGCACGCGCGTGGGCGACTCGATTCTCGCGTATGGCACTTGGGGCGAGCTCGGTCCCGTGCTCGCCATGTCGGTGCTGTTGTCTGCCCGCACTGGCATCCAAACGCTCGTTATCCTTGGCTTGTTTGCGGTGGTTTGCGTGTTGCTGGCCGTGGTCCCGAGCCGCTCCAAGCGCGTCGGCAGCCGCTTCTTTGCATTTGTTGAGGAGCGCGCCGATACCACGTCGCAGACCTTCGTGCGCCTGACGGTGCTCATCCTGGTCACGCTCGTGGCATTCTCGGCTGTCTTTGATCTCGACATCGTGTTGGGTTCTTTTGCCGCCGGCTTTGTCCTGCGCTATATCATCCCCGAGGGCAACCATACGCTCGAGACCAAGCTCGACGGTCTGGCCTACGGTTTTTTGATTCCGGTGTTCTTTACCGTATCGGGCGCAAAGATCGATCTGACGGCCGTGGCGTCGCGCCCGGGTCTGCTCGTGGGCTTTATCGTGGCGTTGTTGATTATTCGTGCCGTGCCCATTCTTATTTCCATGAGCATTTGTCCTGCGACGCGCGATGTGTCGGCGTATGGTCGCATTACCGTGGCCCTGTACTGCACCACGGCGCTGCCGATCATCGTTGCCGTGACGAGCGTTGCCGTCAACGCGGGCGCGCTGTCGCAAGATATTGCGTCGGTCATGGTTGCCGCCGGTGCCATCACGGTGTTCTTGATGCCATTGCTCGCGCAGCTCTTCTACCGCGTGGTGGATGCCGCACCGGTCGCCGCCGTGGCAGAGGTTGCCGAGCATCCATCCGATGCGCTCGACATCTTGCGCGCCCACCACGACCTAGCGAGCTTGCTCGCGCGCGAGCACGAGCTGCTGACCTCGCATGGCCATGGTCGCGTATTCGAGGGCCTGCCTACGCTCGATACGATTGCCGAGCGTCTTTCCGCCGAGGCGGCGAGCGGCCACATCGATGCCCGCATCGTGGACGCGGCGCACCTGCTTGCCGATAAGACCTATGGAGACGAGGTCGACCCGTCCGAGCTGACTCCGCGTGAGCGCCGCCGCCTGGAGCGCGCCAAGCTCGCCGTGCGCGAATACCGCCGCCGCATGCTGGAGCTCTATGCAAGAGAAGAAGCCGAGGACGACGACGGTAAGTAGCCAACGCCGCCGTGGAAAATGCATCCCGGAGTTGGCGTTCAGAGTGGGACGCGATTTCCGCGAGAGGCCCGTTACGGAAAGCGTGTCCCAGAATCCGCGTCCAGAATGGGACATAGTTTCCGAAAGAAGGCCCTGAGGGAAGCTGCGCCCCGTTCTGAGCTGAAATACCGGGACGCAGTTTCCCTTACAAACAAAACAAGGCGCGCTGCCTGCAGTTGATGCAGACGGCGCGCCTTTTGCGTTGAGCTTCGTTGAGGTTCGAAGTAGTGGACTAGTTGGCCATGACGCCTTCGGTCCATGCCTCGACGTCCTCGATGCGCAGGACGTTGGCGACCTCGGCCACGCAGTCGACGCTGGCAAGCTCGGCGGCGGCAGCCTGGACGTCCTTCTCGAGCGCGCGGTGCGTCAGGAAGATGACCGAGCAGGCATCGCTGACGCCCGACTTGCCGTCCTCGACCTGGTTGATGAGCGAGATCGAGATGTTGTGCTTGGCAAAGATGTCGACCGTCTCGGACAGGGCGCCCACGCGGTCGGCGACCTTCAGGCGCACATAGTACTTGGTCTGGAGCTCGTCCATGGGCTTAAAGGCGAGGTTGTGACCATAGGGCTCAATCTCGGGCAGCGGAGCCACGCCGCGGCTGATCTGCTCGGAGAGCGACAGGATATCGCCCACGACGGCGCTCGCGGTGGGGAAGGAGCCTGCGCCGGCACCGTAGAACATGGTCTCGCCCACGGCGTCGCCTACCACGTAGACAGCGTTCATGGCGCCGTTGACCTTGGCAAGCATGTGGTCGGCGGGGATCAGCGTGGGGTGCACGCGGACGTCGACGCCGGCGTCGGTGTTGCGTGCGATGCCCAGCAGCTTGATGGTGTAGCCGAGCTCGCGGGCCTGGGCAATGTCCTCGGCGCCGATGGTACGGATACCCTGCTGGTAGACATCGTCGGTGGTCACACGGGTGCCAAAGCCGATGGAAGCGAGGATTGCCGTCTTGCTGGCGGCGTCGAAGCCGTCGACGTCGGCGGACGGGTCGGCCTCGGCATAGCCCTTTGCCTGGGCGTCGGCGAGCACGTCAGCGTAATCGGCGCCCTCGGCGTCCATGCGCGACAGGATGTAGTTGGTGGTGCCGTTAAGGATACCGGCGATGGTCAGGATCTTGTTGCCCACCAGGTCGTGCTCGAGCGTGCTGACAATGGGGATGCCACCGCCGCAGCTGGCCTCGCACTTAATCTGCACGCCGCACGCGCGCGCCTTCTCGGCGAGCGTCTCGACATGACGGCCCAGCAGGGCCTTGTTGGCAGAGACGACGTGCTTGCCGTTCTCGAAGGCGGTGGTGAATATCTCGGTTGCGGGATGCTCGCCGCCGATCAGCTCGACGACGATGTCGACGGCGGGGTCGGTGACGACGTCGTGCCAGTCACTCGTAAAGGCCTCGCGCTCAATGCCTGCCGCCTCGGCCTGCTCCCAGGCAAGCGCGCAGGCGCGGGTCAGCTTAAGGTCGATGCCGTAGGCGGCCAGGTACTCATCGTGGTGGCTCTTGATCAGACGGGCCACGCCGCCGCCGACGGTTCCCAGACCGATGAGGCCGACGTTCACGGTGCGCAGGGGTTCGCTCATAGATAGCTCCTTCGTGCATCTTATGGATGGATTAACCGCTTAAAGGTTGAGTGCATTCTAGCGTGAAGTGCGGGCGCGTGCTTGCCTGGCAGCGGGAGCAGCATAAAACGCCACCCCCGAAACGCTGCGGAAACATTGGAAACACGCTCGCTACAAACGAACTCCCGTAACAAACTGTCAACGTTTGGGCCATAAGGTTTGCCCTGTACCGCAAGACGGCCGCACCGCGGCCAGCGAAAAGGGGGACACCATGTTCAACATCAATAGCACGCTCAGCCGAAGGAACTTCCTCGCCGGCGCCGCCGCGCTCGGCAGCACCGTCGCGCTTGCCGGTTGCTCGTCGGGTGGCTCGGATGGCGGCTCCGCTGATGACGGCAAGTCTTTCAAGATCGGTGTCATCGGCCCTCTGACCGGTGCCGCGGCAACCTATGGCGTCTCGGCCGAGAAGGGCGCCAAGCTCGCTGCCAAGGATTTCTCGACCAAGGACCTCAAGCTCTCGCTTAAGTCCGAGGACGACGTCGCCGACGGCGAGAAGGCCATCAACGCCTTCAATACCCTGTGCGACTGGGGCATGCAGGCACTCGTCGGCCCCGTCACCACCGGTGCCGCCGTCGCCGTCTCGGGCGAGATTGCCGACGACATGCTCATGGTCACGCCTTCTGCCTCGTCGCTCGACGTCACCAAGGACAAGACCACGGTCTTCCAGGTCTGCTTCACCGATCCCACCATGGGCACGAGCGCCGCGAAGTTCTTGGCCGAGAAGTACGCGGACGCCAAGATCGCCCTGTTCTACAACTCCGGCGATACGTACAGCTCGGGCGTCGCCGATGCATTCGCCGAGCAGGCCAAGGAGTCCAAGCTCGATATCGTCGATACCGAGACCTTTAAGGACGATTCTTCCACGAGCTTTACCAACCAGCTGACCAAGGCCAAGGAGGCCGGCGCCACGCTCATCTTTGCGCCGATCTACTACACGCCGGCGTCCGTCCTGCTCAAGAACGCCAAAGACATGGGCTATGACATGACGCTCATGGGCACCGACGGCATGGACGGTCTGCTCTCCGTCGAGGGCTTCGACACCTCGCTTGCCGAGGGCGTGCTGCTCATGACGCCGTTCTCCGCCGATGACGAGAAGAACGCCGACTTCGTCAAGTCATACAAGGAGGAGTACGACGAGACCCCCAACCAGTTTGCCGCCGACGCCTACGACTGTGTCCACGCGATCGCTGAGGCTATCGACAAGGCTGGCATCGACACGACGGCCGACGGTGCCGACATTGCCGCCGACCTTGCCAAGGCCATGCGCAAGATCAAGATCGATGGCCTGACCGGCGAGCTCACCTGGAACGATGAGGGCCAGGTCGAGAAGCCCGCTACGGCCTATGTGATTCAGGACGGCAAGTACATCGCCGCCTAAGAGCGTATAAAACGGAACTGGTGAGGCTCTTTTATTCAGGGCGAGGACGCTTGTAACAGAATGGAAACATTACTTTTACACAATAAAGTGGCAGACCTGCATAAAGCGGGAAAAATACGCAGAAATATGGATAAATATCTGAGTCCAAAGAAAAGTTGAAATAATCGCCACTTTTCTTAACTAAAGCGTCTACTATTTTGCGAACGCCGAACACGGCGAAGGATGGCCTGTCGGGTAACCGAAACCCGACGAGATTTGAGAGGAGAGCCGCATGTCGAGCCTCACCGGTAAGTCATTGAACCCTGTTATGAATCGCAGGAGCGTTATCGCGAGCGCAGCAGGTCTGGGGGCGATGTCCATTCTAGCTGGCTGCTCCTCCAACGGCGGCGATAGCGGTTCCGCTTCGAGCGACGCTTCGTTTAAGATCGGCACCATCGGCCCGCTGACCGGCGCCAACGCGTCCTACGGCAAGTCCGTTACCCAGGGTGTCGAGCTTGGCTGCAAGGATTTCTCGACCAAGGGGCTGCCGCTTGCCAGCAAGGCCGAGGATGACCAGGCCGACGGCGAGAAGGCCGTCAACGCCTTTAACACCCTGCTCGACTGGGGCATGCAGGCCCTCGTCGGCCCGACCACCACGGGTGCGTCGGTTGCCGTTGCCGCCGAGTGCGGTAACGACCCCGAGACGTTCATGATCACTCCGTCCGCGTCCTCCGAGGACGTCACCAAGGGCAAGGATTGCGTCTTCCAGGTTTGCTTTACCGATCCCAACCAGGGCGTCAACGCTGCCAAGTTCCTGGCGCAGAAGTATGCGGACGAGAAGTTCGTGCTGTTCTATAACTCCGGCGACGCCTATTCTTCGGGCATCGCAGATTCCTTTAAGGTTCAGGCCGCTAAATCCAAGCTCGAGATTGTTGACGAGGAGACCTTTAAGGACGACTCCGCCACGAGCTTTACCAACCAGCTCACCAAGGCCAAGCAGGCCGGCGCTACCATGATCTTTGCGCCGATCTACTACACGCCGGCGTCCGTCCTGCTCAAGAACGCCAAGGACATGGGCTACGACGTCAAGATGATGGGCTGCGACGGCATGGACGGCATCCTGGGCGTTGAGGGCTTCGACACCTCTCTTGCCGAGGGTCTGCTGCTCATGACCCCGTTCTCCGCCGACGACGAGAAGAACGCCGACTTCGTCAACGCTTACAAGGATAAGTACGGTGATACCCCCGACCAGTTTGCCGCCGACGCCTACGACGGCGTGCACGCGGTGGCCGAGGCCCTCAAGGAGGCCGGTCTTGGTGTCGACGCCGACCCGACCGAGGTCGCCGAGAAGCTGTCCAAGGCTATGCTCAAGATCACCGTTGACGGTCTGACCGGCAAGCTCACCTGGAACGATAAGGGCCAGGTCCAGAAGGACCCCACGGCGTACGTCATCACCGATGGCAAGTACGTACAGGCCTAATAGACCGCCTTACATAGAGCGGTTTTGATCCCAAGCAGGGGAGGTTTTGGCCTTCCCTGCTTGCTTGGTATCTAGGGACAGTGTAACGTCCCTGTTTCATACATTAACTGGAAACCTATTCGAAAGGGGGATGTGGAACATGACGGTCTTTATCCAATACCTGGTCAACGGCCTGTCCATGGGCAGCGTCTACGCCATCATCGCGTTGGGCTACACCATGGTCTACGGTATCGCCAAGATGCTGAACTTCGCTCACGGCGACGTCATCATGGTCGGTGCCTATGTCTCGTTCTGTGCCACGTCGTATCTCGGCCTCCCGGGCTGGGCATCTGTAATTCTCTCTTGTGTGGTCTGTACCGTTCTCGGTGTTCTCATCGAGGGTCTGGCATACAAGCCGCTGCGTCAGGCGGGCCCGCTGGCCGTTTTGATCACGGCCATCGGCGTGTCTTACTTCCTGCAGAACGCCGCGCAGCTTCTGTGGGGCGCCACGCCCAAGAACTTCACTTCGCTCGTCACCTTCCCGGTGCCGGAGTTCTTGGCCAAGTTCAACGTGAGCGCCGTATCGCTCGTCACCATCGTCGCCTGCCTGGTTATCATGGCCGGCTTGGTGTTCTTTACGGGTAAGACCAAGATGGGCAAGGCCATGCGCGCCGTTTCCGAGGACAAGGCCGCCGCTCAGCTCATGGGCATCAACGTCAACCGCACCATCTCGATGACGTTTGCCATCGGCTCTGCCCTTGCCGCCATCGCCGGTGTGCTGCTGTGCTCCTACTCGCCGGTCCTGCAGCCCACCACGGGCGCCATGCCTGGCATCAAGGCCTTCGACGCCGCCGTTTTCGGCGGCATCGGCTCCATCCCCGGTGCCTTTGTCGGTGGCATCCTCATCGGCATCATCGAAGCGATGGCGCAGGCCTACATTTCCACGAGCCTTGCCAACTCCATCGTCTTTGGTGTTCTGATCATCGTCCTGCTCGTCAAGCCTGCCGGCCTCTTGGGCAAGTACGTCCCCGAGAAGGTGTAGGTGAGCGTTATGAAGTTTCTTAAAGACAAGCAGACGCGTCACGACTTTGTTACGTACGCCATGTGCATCGTGGCCTTCGCCATCGTGTTCTTTATGCAATCGAACCACATGATCCCGCGCATGATCGCCGGTCAGCTGGTCCCCATCACGGCCTACATCGTCATGGCCATCTCGCTTAATCTCGTCGTCGGCATCGCGGGTGACCTGTCGCTGGGCCACGCGGGCTTTATGAGTGTCGGTGCCTACACGGGTATCGTCACCGCGGTCGCCCTCGAGAGCGCCGTTCCCTCCGATCCGGTGCGTCTTATCATCAGCATCGTGGTCGGCGCTATCGCCGCAGCCATCCTGGGCTTCTTGATTGGTATCCCGGTCCTTCGCCTGAGCGGCGACTACCTGGCCATCGTTACGCTGGCCTTTGGCGAGATCATCAAAGAGATCGTCACCTGCCTTATCGTGGGCGTCGACTCGCGCGGTCTGCACGTGATCTTTAACATCACGGGCAACTCCACGATCGACGATCTGCACTTGCTCGAGGACGGCACCGCCATCATCAAGGGCGCCCAGGGCGCTTCGGGCGTGTCGACCTATTCGACCTTCCTCGCCGGTGCCATCCTGGTCATGGTCGCGCTCGTGATCGTGCTCAACCTGGTCCGCAGCCGTACCGGTCGTGCCATCATGGCCGTGCGCGATAACAAGATCGCTGCCGAGTCCGTGGGCATCTCCGTCACCCAGTACCGTATGATCGCCTTCGTGGTTTCCGCTGCCCTCGCCGGTGCCGCCGGAGCTCTCTTTGGCGGTAACTTCTCGCAGCTCTCCGCCACCAAGTTCGACTTCAACACCTCGATTCTCATCCTGGTGTTCGTGGTTTTGGGCGGCCTGGGCAACATGCGCGGCTCCGTTATCGCCGCGGCGCTGCTCACGGTGCTCCCCGAGCTGCTCCGTCAGTTCTCGGACTACCGCATGCTCATCTACGCCATCGTGCTGATTCTGGTCATGATCTTTACCAACAACCCGCAGCTCAAGGCGTTCTTCGCACGCATTAAGGATCGCTTTGCTCCCAAGAAGGAGGTGGCAGCCGATGCCCAGTAAGTTTGAGTTCAACAAGGGCAAGATGGTCCCGTATCCTTCTGGCGCCATTGTCCCCGACCGCGACCTGGGCCAGCGCCCGGCGCTCGAGTGCATCCACCTGGGCATTGAGTTTGGCGGCCTCAAGGCGGTCGACGACTTTAGCCTAACCATCGGCAAGACCGAGATCGCCGGTCTCATCGGCCCCAACGGTGCCGGCAAGACCACGGTCTTCAACCTGCTCACCAAGGTGTACCAGCCCACGCACGGTACCATCCTGCTCGACGGTGAGGACACCTCGGGCAAGTCGGTCTATCAGGTCAACCGCATGGGTATTGCCCGTACCTTCCAGAACATTCGCCTGTTCAACACCATGACGGTGGAGGACAACGTCAAGGTCGGTCTGCACAACCAGGAGCGCTACTCCGGCTTTGAGGGCGTGCTGCGCCTGCCGACGTATTGGAAGCACGAGAAGGCCGCCCACGAGCGCGCCATGGAGCTGCTGTCCATTTTTGATATGGAGCACCTGGCAAACGAGCAGGCCGGCTCGCTGCCTTACGGCGCCCAGCGTCGTCTGGAGATCGTCCGCGCGCTTGCCACCAACCCCAAGCTGCTGCTGCTCGACGAGCCTGCCGCCGGCATGAACCCGTCCGAGACCGCGGAGCTCATGGAGAACATCGTCAAGATCCGCGACACCTTTGGCATCGCCATTATGCTTATCGAGCATGATATGTCGCTCGTCATGAACATCTGCGAGGGCATCTGCGTGCTCAACTTTGGTAAGGTCATCGCCAAGGGCACGGCCGAGGAGATCCAGAACAACGATGCCGTAATTGAGGCATATCTGGGCAAGCAGGATAAGGGGGAGAACTAAATGGCAGAGCCGATGCTTTCCGTCTACAACATCAACGTCTGGTACGGCGCTATCCACGCCATCAAGGACATCTCCTTTAACGTCAACGAGGGCGAGATCGTGGCCCTGATCGGCGCGAACGGCGCCGGTAAGTCCACGACGCTTAAAACCATCTCGGGCCTGCTGCGTTCCAAGACCGGCTCCATCAAGTTTATGGGCGAGGACATTACCCATACGCCTGCCGATAAACTGGTGGGCAAGGGCCTGGCCCAGGTTCCCGAGGGCCGTCGCGCCTTTTTGCAGATGACGGTCGAGGAGAACCTGGAGATGGGCGCCTACACGCAGCCCAAGTCCACGGTGGCTCCGGGCCTTGAGCGCGTCTACGAGCAGTTCCCGCGCCTGAAGGAGCGCCGTCGCCAGGTCGCCGGCACCCTTTCGGGCGGCGAGCAGCAGATGCTCGTTATGGGGCGCGCCCTTATGAGCAACCCCAAGCTGCTCATGCTCGACGAGCCTTCCATGGGCTTGGCACCGATTCTGATTGAGCAGATCTTCCAGATTGTCGAGGACCTGCACAAGGCCGGCACCACGGTGCTTCTGGTCGAGCAGAACGCGCAGATGGCGCTCTCGATCGCTACGCGCGGCTACGTGCTCGAGACCGGCAAGATCACCATGACCGGCACCGGCCAAGAGCTCCTGCATGACGATAACGTCCGCAAAGCCTACCTCGGAGGCTAACCCACCTAACAAAAGGGGCGCTGACTATCTCAGTCAGCGCCCCTTTTTAGTTGCGGTGAAATAGGGACTGAATACGGGCTCCAGAGGCCAAAAGAGTCCCTATTCCACCGCAACTTCATGGGGATGTGTGACAATGCCCGTCGGAAAACATCTGCTGTCTTTGGGGGTCTATCTATGCTGTACGAGTTTTGTGCCGAGAACTTTGAGCGGGTGCCGGCGGCTATCGATGCCGGTGCAAGGCGCGTCGAGCTGTGCGACAACCTTGCCGTCGGTGGTACCACGCCCTCGGCTGGCGTTATCAGCGCTACGGTCGGCTATGCTCACGAGCATGACGCGCGAGTGATGTGCATGATTCGCCCGCGTGGCGGTGACTTTCATTACAACCAGGACGAGCTGCGCATGATGGAGATGGACCTGGGCCTTGCCGTAAGCGCCGGCGTTGACGGCTTGGTCTTTGGCTGCTGCAAGCCCTGCGCTGGCGGATGGGCGCTCGACGAGCTTACGCTTGGTGCCCTCGTGATGGCCGCGGGCTGCGCGACCGAGGAGTGCAAGCGCGGGCCCATCGATATTACCTTCCACATGGCCTTCGACCAGCTCTCGCCCGAGGCTCAGCTCGATGCCGTCGACACACTCGCCGACTGCGGTATCACGCGCATCCTGACGCATGGTGGCGCTGCCGGAACGCCGATCGAGGACAACCTGGAGCACCTGTCGCGTCTTATCGAGTATGCGGGCGACCGCCTGACCATCCTTCCCGGCGGTGGCATTTCTACGGCCAACCGCGATACCGTGGCGGCGGCACTGGGCGTCTCCGAGCTCCATGGCACCAAGATCGTGCCGCTGGAGGTATAACCCGTGGCGCTGGTATTTGACGTTCGGCAGGCGAGCGGTAAGCCCGACGACAACCGCCGCCCCGGCACCGCGTGCCCCTTTTGCGATACCGAGGAACTCGCCAATATCATCCGGCGCGACGGTGACTGCATCTGGCTCGAGAATAAGTTTAAGACCTTGCGGGCCACTCGCCAGACCGTATTGATTGAGTCGTCCGACCACGACGCCGACCTGGTGACCTATGCGCCGGACGAGCTGCATCATGTTATGCGGTTTGCTCTGGATTGCTGGCAGCGGATGATTGACTCCCGACAGTATCGCAGCGTTCTCATGTACAAGAACAAGGGTCCGCTCTCGGGCGGTAGTCTCGTTCATCCGCACATGCAGATTGTGGGTTTGGAGCAGGAAAACGGTTATGCTTCGCTGACTTCCGCCAATTTCGAAGGCATAAATGTCTGGCAACAGGGGAGGATCTCGGTCAACATCTCAACCGAACCGATTATGGGGTTCTTTGAGATCAACGTTTCAGCCCCGCAGGGAATCGCCGCCAGCGATGACACGAGAGATCAAACCGAGGCGGATCTCTTCGCCGATGCAATCCAGGTAGCTCTGCGCTATATCCTGAACGAGCACCACGGTGGTCGCGCAGAGTCGTATAACCTGTTCTTCTATCACCTGGGCGGTCGGACCATTGCCAAGGCGCTGCCGCGTTGGGTGGTTTCGCCCTACTTTGTCGGCTATCGTTTGGCCCAGGTCAATGCTGAGACAACGCTCGATATCGATGCTGAGCGCCTGCGTGCGCATCTGGAAACGCTCGTATAGCAAGACTAATACCCGCGTAATGCGGACAGTCTAGCGTGCCATGGCGTCGCGGCCGGCTTCGACGCGCTTGCGCTGGGCGGCGCGCTCCTCGCCGGTCAGACGCTCAAAGAGATGCCCGATAAGCGAGGCGAGTACCTGCTGAAACAGCGTTCCGCACATGACGGGAAACACGACTTCGCCCGGAAAGTACTGCGTGGCGATGACGGCGCCCGAAGAGATGTTACGCATGCCGCAGGTAAAGCACATGGTGGTCGTCTCGCTATATGGCAGATGCAGCGCATGGGCGACCAGAAAACCGACGACAAAGCCACTGATGGCGAAGACCAAAATAAAGAGGGCGACTTCCAAGCGCACCGCGTTCATGTGCAGCACGTACTCGCTCATGGCGGTGGAGTTGGAGGCGATAACGCCCATCATCATGAATTTGCAGGCGGGCGAGAGCACGGGGGAGAGCTTCTCGTGTCCCCATCCACGCGTGAGCTCGTTGATCACGATGCCGAGCACGGCGGGGATGGCGATCATAAAGGCCATGTCTTGCATCATGCTCGGCACATCGATCGAGACGGTGGCACCCAGCAAGAGCTTAAGCGTGAGCGGAATCGTCACAGGGGAGATAACCGAGGACGTCAGGATGATGGTGAGCGCGAGCGGGCCGTTGCCGCCGAACATGCTGATCCACATAAAAGCGGTGACGGCCACGGGCACGCTGTACTCGAGCACGATGCCGCAGACAAGGTTGGGATTGGAGCCAAAGAATAACGATCCCATGGCATAGGCCGCGATGGGAATAAGCGCCGCCGAGACGAGCAGTGCCAAAATCAGGTGCAGGGGACGGCGGAACACCTCGGCTACCTGGTGGAAGGTGTTGCTGAGCGCGCCCTGAAACGTCATAAAGGCGAAGAGGGCGGGAACAATGGGCTTGAGCACGCCGATCTGCTGGGGAAAGAGCACGCCGAGCGCCACGCAAATCGGAACGATGATCTGCATATGCCCCGCGAGGAACTTTCCCAGTCCAGCCCATTGCTTCATATGTCCCGTGACTCCCTTTATCCGCGAACTCGTTTGTATGGATATGCTAGACGCTCGTATGCGTCCGTGCGGCTGAAACGCTCGATTATTTCGAGGCCATTACCGCCATCGTTTGCCGAAACCGCGGCGCACCGCGGCGTTTTGCGTCCGCGCTGCACGGTATAATAAAACCGTTCAACAGATCTGCCTGCCGAAGCGGGCATACACAGAGGACTCATCGCTATGAACCGTGAGAGGTATCGCGGCGACCTGCCCCTATCAGGGGTGGGTGCCTATGTCATCGCTTAAGACGACGCATCGCTGGGCGGTCGCTCAGCAAAACCCCGAGCTCGAAAAGGATCTTTCGGCTGGTCTGGGCATTCCCGGGCTGGTGGCGCGCATTATGGTCGCGCACGGCATTGACTCCATCAAAGAGGGCCAATTGTTTTTGACGCCTTCGCTCGATCGCGACTGGGCCGACCCACTCATTATCCCGGGCATGTCGGTCGTTGCCGACCGCGTCGAGCGTGCTATTCGCAACCACGAGCACATTGCAGTCTTTGGCGATTTTGACGTTGACGGTATTACGTCGACCTGCCTGTTGACCGAGGCGCTGCGCACGTTTGGCGCCGATGTCACGCCGTTTATTCCGCACCGCTTTGATGAGGGCTACGGTCTTTCGCGCGCGGCACTCGACCGCGTTAACGAGCTCGCTCGCCCCCAGCTGATCGTGACCGTCGATAACGGCATTGCCGCCAAGGAAGAGGTTTCCTATTTGGAGGACCTGGGGATCGATTTGGTGGTCACGGACCATCACGAGCCCTCCGACCAGGTGCCGCAGGGTGTGCCCCTGACCGACCCCAAGCTCGAGGACGAGGGCCCCTCGCGCGAGCTTGCCGGTGCTGGTGTGGCGCTCAAGCTGGTGCAAGTCCTGGGTGAGCGCCTGGGCAAGCCGTCGTATTGGCGTTCGCTAATCGAGGTCGCGGCGCTGGGCACCGTGTCCGACATGATGCCGCTCACGCCCGAGAACCGCGCGCTGGTTGCCGAGGGCATCCAGCAGATGCGCGTAACCGCTCGCCCCGGCTATATCGCGCTTGCCGCGCTTGCCAAGGCGGACCTTTCGAGCATTACGGCGGATGGCCTGTCATTCTCGCTCATTCCCCGCTTAAACGCTGCCGGCCGCATGGCCGATCCCAAGCTGGCGCTCGACCTGCTGCTTGCCCGCAATCCCATCGAAGCAAGCGCGCTGGCGGCTGAGCTCGAGGAAATCAACCGCCAGCGCCGTGAGATCGAGGCGGAGCTCACGCGCGATGCCATGGCAAAGGTCGAGGAGACCTATGACGGCGGGCGCGCGATCGTTGTGGGCGGCGAAGGCTGGCACGAGGGCGTCAAGGGCATCGTGGCAAGCCGTCTGACCAACCGCTATCACGTGCCGGCGCTGCTGTTCTCGATCGAGGACGGTATCGCGCGCGGCTCTGGTCGCTCGGTGGGCAAAGTTAACCTGTTTGACGCCGTCGAGCGCTGTTCCGACCTGCTGATTCGTCGCGGCGGACATGCCGGTGCGGTGGGTGTGACCATCGAGGCATCCAAGCTCGATGAATTCCGTCGTCGCCTTTCCGCCGTGCTATCGGAGATTCCCGCTGAGGACTTTGAAGACATCGACGAGGTTGCCGCCACGGTCGACCTTTCCGAGCTGAATATCGAGACTATAGAGCAGATTTCCCGTCTTGAGCCGTTTGGCCAGGGCAACAAGGTGCCGCTGCTGGCCGCCGAGGGCGTGACGATGTGCGATCGCGCCGTGGTGGGCAAAACCGGCGAGCACATGCGCTTTGTGGCGACCGATGGCGCCGCGAGCGTGCCGGCCATCATGTTCCGCGTGCCGCAAATCGATAAGCTCATCAACTGCGATAGCGCTGTCGACTTGGTGTTCGAGGCCGTTGCCGAGCATTGGCAGGGGCGTGTGAAGCCCAAGCTCATGATCAAGGATGTTCTGGTCCGCGATACCACGCTGCCCGGCGTCGACGATCCGGCATGCGAGCTTCGTCGTGGCGTGCAGCCGGCGGATTCCGGCCTGCGCCTGGAGTCGCGCAAGCGCGAGACGCTCGCCCAGCTTTCCTATACCGAGCTCACGCGCTCGCTTATCCATAGCTTTATCGGCTCGAACCAGCCGCACCGCGCGCAGGTCGAGGCGCTCGATGCCCTGGCCGATCACCAAAGTGTTCTGGCCGTTATGGGAACGGGGCGCGGCAAGTCGCTCATCTTCCATGTACATGCCGCGCGTGAGGCGGTGCTTCGCGGACGTGCGAGCATCTTTGTCTATCCGCTGCGTGCGCTTGTTGCCGACCAGGCCTATCACCTCTCGTCGACGATGGCATCGCTTGGCATTGGCGTTGGCGTGCTGACCGGCGAGACCGTGGAGGCGGCGCGCGATGACGTGTTTGCCGGCTTGGCTTCGGGCCGTACCGGCATCGTGCTCACGACGCCCGAGTTCCTGTCCATTCACCGCGACCGCTTTGCGCGTTCGGGGCGCATCGGTTTTGTCGTTATCGATGAGGCGCACCACGCTGGCCTTGCCAAGGGCGGCGACCGCAGCGCCTATCTCGACATGCCCGATATCCTCAAAGCCCTGGGCGACCCGGTCGTTATGGCCGCGACGGCCACCGCGACGGCTCCGGTCGTGGCCGAGCTTGCCCGCATGCTTCCGATCACTCACACGGTGGTCGACGAGACGGTGCGCGAGAACCTGCAGCTCGAGGACGACCGTGATCTTGCAAGTCGCGAGAACCGTTTGGTGTCGATCGTGGCGACGGGGGAGAAGACCGTCATTTACGTCAATTCGCGCGACCAGTCCGTGGCGCTCGCCAAGACACTACGCAAACGCGTTCCCGACTGTGCGACCCGTATCGCGTTCTATAACGCTGGCCTTACGCGCACCGACCGCCATCGCGTAGAGGAGGCGTTTCGAGACGGCAGCCTCAGCTGCATCGTCTCGACATCCGCCTTTGGCGAGGGCGTCAACCTTCCCGATATTCGCCATGTCGTGCTCTATCACATGCCGTTTGGCGGCATTGAGTTTAACCAGATGAGCGGCCGCGCCGGTCGCGATGGCCAACCCGCCGTGATCCATCTACTCTATTCGTCGCGTGACGCTCGCATTAACGAGCGCCTGCTCGACTGCTACGCGCCCGAGCGCGATGAACTCGTCACGCTCTATCGAGCGCTGCAGACTATGTGGCGCTCCAACCGCGGCAAGACCGGAGACGACTCGTTTAGCGCGAGCGATATCGACATCGCGCAGATGTGCCTTGCCATCGATGCCCGCACGCCGGTCGACGAGCGCTCGGTGGAAAGCGGCCTGGGAATCTTCGAAGAGCTTGGTTTCTGTCGCGTTTCGGGGTTTGACGACACCCGTCGCATCGCGATGGCCGAAAACCCCGGCCGTGTGCAATTGAGCAGGTCAATTCGCTATTTGGAGGGCTTGCGCTCGCGCATGGAGTTCTCGGCTTTCCGGAGCTGGGCACTCGATTCGTGCGCTTCTGATATGCTAGCCAAAGTTAACCGCCCGATCGTACCGCGGGCCTAGGGGAAGGGGACCTCGATGGATGCCGCAGCCCGTACCGCCCATGATTCCACCCTCCAGCCGTTTTCGGAGATGGAGCACTATAAGCATGCCGATGAGCTGCCGCCCGAGATTATGGCGGACAGCTACGACAAGCTGGAGCGCCTGTGCCTCAAATATATGAATGAGGAGGACTTCTCTAAGGTGGAGCAGGCCTATTGCTTTGCCGCCGAGAAGCACTGCAACCAAAAGCGCCGCTCGGGCGAGATGTACATTAACCATCCCGTCGAGGTGGCCATCATTTTGGCCGATCTCAAGATGGACTGCGATGTGGTGTGCGCCGCGCTGCTGCACGATACCGTCGAGGATACCGAGACCTCGCTTGCCGATGTGTCCGGCCTGTTTGGCGATACGGTAGCCGAGCTCGTCGATGGCGTGACCAAGCTCACCAACATCGAAGTCGACAGCATGGACGAGAAGCAGGCCCTCACGCTGCGCAAGATGTTCCTCGCCATGTCCAAGGACATCCGCGTCATTATCGTTAAGCTTGCCGACCGCCTGCATAACATGCGTACGCTGGCGGCCCTTCGCGAGGACCGTCGCCTGTTTAAGGCTCGCGAGACCATGGACGTGTATGCGCCCCTGGCCGACCGTCTGGGCATGAGCTCTATTAAGTGGGAGCTCGAGGACCTGTCCTTCTTCTACCTGGAGCCCGATGCCTACCAGCGCATTGCGCGCATGGTGGCTGAGTCGCGCGAGGTTCGCGAGCGCTATCTGGCTGAGACTATCAAGACGCTCACCGACGAGCTCAACCGCATTGGCCTGGAGGGCTTCCAGATCAATGGCCGTTCCAAGCACTATTGGTCCATCTACCAAAAGATGAAGCGCAAGGGCAAGGAATTCTCCGAGATCTACGACCTGGTGGCACTGCGTGTCATCACGCATTCGGTGCGCGATTGCTACTCCACGCTCGGCGCGGTGCATACGCTGTGGCACCCCATGCCCGGTCGCTTCAAAGACTATATCGCCATGCCCAAGGTCAACAACTACCAGTCGCTCCATACGACGGTTATCGGCCCCACGGCCCGCCCGCTCGAGATTCAGATTCGAACCTACGAGATGCATGAGCAGGCCGAGTACGGCATTGCCGCCCACTGGCTCTATAAGAAGTCGGGCGGATCGTCTGCGTCTAAGACCAATGATGCCCAGCGTCTGGACGACCAGATTAACTGGCTCAAACATTCGCTCGATTGGGCAGCGTCTGACGAGATTACGGACGCCAAGGAATACCTGCACTCGCTGAAGGTCGATCTGTTCGACCAGGAGATCTTTGTCTTTACACCCAAGGGCGAGGTCATGGCGCTTCGTGCCGGCTCTACACCGCTCGACTTTGCCTACGCCGTTCACACCGAGGTGGGAAACCATTGCGTCGGCGCCAAAATCAACGGTGCGGTGGCTCCGCTCACGCACGAGATTAAGACGGGTGACCGTGTCGAGATCCTGACCAACAAGAGTTCCAAGCCGTCGCGTGATTGGCTCAAGATCGTTAAGACACCTTCCGCCAAGTCAAAGATCCGCCGTTACTTCGCCGCCGCGACCAAAGACGATGACGCTGCTGCCGGCCGCGATATACTGGCCAAGGACCTGCGCAAGCGCGGGTATGGCATCTCTACGCCGCGATCCACGCGTGCGCTCAACGCCGTGGCGGAGCAGTTTAACTACAAGCAGCTCGAGGACCTGTTTGCCGCCGTCGGCGCCGGCAAGGTTGCCCCGCGCGCTGTGGGTAACAAGGTCGAGCAAATCTTGGACCCCAAGCCCGAGGAGCAGCTCACCAAGACCGAAGCCATTGCCGAGATCGTCAAGCAGCCTGCCCGCGGCTCCAACCGCAAGCCGCAAAAGCGCGGCAAGAGCGCCAGCAACGGCATTATCGTCAAGGGCGAGAGCAACAGCGGTCTGCTGGTCCGTCTGGCGCATTGCTGCAATCCGGTGACGGGCGATGACATCGTCGGCTTCATCACGCGCGGCCGTGGCGTTTCGGTGCATCGCGCCAACTGCCCCAACGTCAAGGGTCTTATGGAACATCCCGAGCGCATGATCGATGTGGAGTGGGACGGCGCTGCCGACACCCTCTTCCAGGTCGAGATCGTGGTCGAGTGCCTGGACCGCATGGGCCTGCTCAAGGATGTCACCATTGCCATTGGCGATGCGGGCGGCAATATCCTTTCTGCCGCCACGTCGACCAACCGCGAGGGTATTGCAACCCTGCGCTTTATGGTCGAGATCTCGGACGCGAGCGGTCTGGATCCGCTGCTGGCTTCCATCAGCAGTGTCGATTCGGTCTACGACGCTCGCCGTCTTATGCCCGGCGAAGGCGGAGCTCAGCTCAAGCGCCGTGTGTAGGTGCGAGAGCCTCTCAGCATCATAGATATTGGTTACGTTCGAGGCATCGTTTGGTGCCTCGAACGTATTTTAGAAGGAGGGTATGCGCATGGGCGATATGACTTTGGACCTGACACCCCGAGGTGCAGCTTCGATTGAGGCACTCGTCAACGGCCCGATTCAGACCAACAGTTACGCCGTGATTTCGAATGACGAGTGCTTAATCGTCGATCCGGCGTGGGAGGGCGAGCGTCTTGTGGAGCATATCCGCACCGCGCATCCCGAAGTTCGCGTACTCGGCTCTGTCTGCACGCACGGTCATGCCGACCATGTTGGCGGGGTCGCCGGGGTTCGAGCTGTCGTTGGCGACAGCGCACTATATGAGTTGTGCGCTAAGGACGTGACGGTGCCTCGCGCAAATATCGAGGAGCAGCGCGCCATGTGGGGTATTGAGACGCCCGATCCGGGCGAGCCGACGCGGCTGCTTGCCGAGGGCGATACGATTGAATTGGGCGATATCTGCCTGCAGGTGATCGAGACGCCGGGGCATACGCCGGGCGGCATCGTCCTGTTCGCCGCGACCGAGCAGGGGAACATCGCCTTTGTGGGCGACACGCTTTTCCCGGGCAGCCACGGTCGTACCGATCTTTCCGGCGGTGACGAGGCGGCGATTATGCGCTCGCTCTCCAAACTTGCCAAGACGCTTCCGCCCGATACCGTTTGCTTGACGGGCCATGGCGATTCGACCACGATGGCGCGCGAACTTATGCAGAATCCGTTTATGCAGATGTAGGCTCGAAGCCGTCTTTCGAATCACGAAGACCGCTCAATCGTCAAGCTATTTTCCCCAGTGGGTCGATTCTGTGGGGCAAACGGTCAAAATTTGTCCAATCGGATGGTATTCGTGAACAAACGAACGTTTATGCTCGGGTATGTCGTGGTAAAATCTCAGGCGTTATCGGAGCAACCTTACAGGAGGTTTCTTTTATGCTCGTCAACGCAGCAGACATGCTCAAGAAGGCCGAGGCCGGCAAGTACGCTCTCGGTGCCTTCAACACCAACAACCTCGAGTGGACCCTGGCTATTCTCCAGGCCGCCGAGGAGGCCAAGTCTCCGCTGATCCTTCAGTGCACCGCTGGTGCCGCTAAGTGGATGGGCGGTTTCAAGGTCTGCGCCGACATGGTCAAGGCTGCCGTCGAGGCCACGGGCGTTACCGTCCCCGTCGCCCTTCACCTCGATCACGGTTCTTACGAGGACTGCTTCAAGTGCATCGAGGCCGGCTTCACGTCCATCATGTATGACGGCTCTCACGAGGAGACCTTCCAGCTTAACCTCGACCGCACCAAGGAACTCGTTGAGCTTGCCCACTCCAAGGGCATGTCCATCGAGGCCGAGGTCGGCGGCATCGGCGGCACCGAGGACGGCGTGACCTCCAACGGCGAGCTCGCTGACCCCGCTGAGTGCAAGCAGATTGCTGACCTGGGCGTCGACTTCCTCGCCTGCGGTATCGGCAACATCCACGGCGTGTATCCCGCCGACTGGGCTGGCCTTTCCTTCGAGCGTCTGGGCGAGATCAAGGCTCAGACCGGCGACCTGCCCCTCGTTCTGCACGGTGGTACCGGCATCCCCGAGGATCAGATCAAGAAGGCCATCTCCCTGGGTATCTCCAAGATCAACGTTAACACCGATCTGCAGCTCGTCTTCGCCAAGGGCGTTCGCGAGTATATCGAGGCTGGCAAGGATCAGCAGGGCAAGGGCTTTGACCCCCGCAAGCTCCTCAAGCCTGGTCGCGACAACATCGTTGCCCGCACCAAGGAGCTCATGGAGGAGTTTGGCTCCGTCAACAAGGCGTAAGTAGCGGTTTAACTTTCCCGTCGGAGGCCCCGTTCACCCTACGCTTTTCCCTTGCGCTCACCTGGCTTTGCCAGAAGTCGCGCAATGGGAAAAGCTTCGGGTGAACGGGGCCTCCTTCGTTAACTCGCTACAGGGTTACTGGGCTGAATTCATTTTTTGACTACCGCTCGGCGGTGTTGATGGCTCCCTTGTTGGGACTTTCTTTTTTATCTCGCTACAATGGACTTCAAGAGTTCTAATGACTTGGAGTTTGGTATGGCTGTTATTAATGTGCTGCCTTCGGATGGGAAGGTTATTGACGAGGGTCCCGTTGGTTGCTCTGTTGATGTTTGCAATGATGACTTCCGTTTTCTAGATGTTGGCTTGCCACCCGAGATTCTGCGTTTAAAGGACGCGGGGTATCTTTCGCAGGCTATTGAGGCTTGCGACCGCCTACTTGCCCAAGATCCCGATCCCTCGCTTGCTGCCTGCGTTCGTGCCGAGCGGTATCGCATGCTTGAGACGCCGCTTCATTTTTCGGTGTCGCGCGATCGAGCTATTGCGATGATCCGCGAGGAGTGGCCTGGGTTTACCGAGGAGCAGTTTGACGATCTGATTGACCGTAAGCGTATTGACTGGCGCTTTATCGATGGCGAGCTGTTCGTTCTCGACAACTTCCTCGATTCGCTTCGCGTATATCCCAAAGAGGTTCCCGGCATGCGTCCCGATCCTACGGACGGAATTGCACTGCGCAACGAGATGCTCAAGGAGATGGAGTCACAAAACGGATTGACTCGCGTTATTACGCTTAAGGCGTCCTTGTCTGTCCCCGGCGCTCTAGAGGGGGAGACCGTTCGCGCTTGGCTTCCCGTAGCCGCCACCTGCCGCCAACAGTCTCAGGTCGAGATTCTCGACATGACGCCGGAGGGTGCTGTTGCTCCCGCGAACGCTTCGGCGCGTACCGCCTCGTGGTCTTCTTCGAGTGAGCGCTCATTCTCGGTGACTTATCGCTATCAAATCAATGCCGCTTATCGCGATATTTATGGGGGTGCGCTTCCGTCGCATCCGTGTATGGACGCGCCGTTGCCCGAAGATATTTCTGAGGACCGTCCGCACATTGCATTCACGCCGTATCTGCAGCAGCTGACGGCCGGTGTTGTTGACGGACTCGAGGATCCGCTCGATCGCGCTCGTGCTATCTATGATTATCTGACGCAGCATATCGACTATCGCTATCAGCCGCCGTACTTGCTTTTGGGATCTATTGCCGATGACTGCGCGCATTCGCTCCGCGGCGATTGCGGCGTTATGGCGCTCACGTTTATCACCATGTGCCGTATCGCGGGCGTGCCTGCCCGTTGGCAGAGCGGCCTGTACGTTGCGCCCGATTCGGTGGGGTCGCACGATTGGGCAGAGTTCTATACGCCGCAGACCGGTTGGCTCAACGCCGACGTGTCATTTGGATCTTCTGCTCGCAGGATGGGGGAGGAGTGGCGCCGCCGTCACTACTTTGGCAATCTCGACCCATGGCGTATGGTGGCCAACAATCGATTCCAGGCAGAGTTTGAGCCCTCTTTCGACGGCATGCGCGAGGACCCTTACGATAACCAGATGGGTGAGGCTTCGGTCGACGGTCGCGGATGCCGTCAGCGCGAGATGCTACGCACGGTCGAACTCATCGAAATGCTCGAAGTTCCATTTTCGGACTAATCGGTAGAAAGCTGTGATAAACTAACTCACGCATTACGTGCCCGAGTGGCGGAATTGGCAGACGCAGTGGACTCAAAATCCACCGTTGGCAACAACGTGCGAGTTCGAGTCTCGCCTCGGGCACCATACATGCAAGCGAGCGTTCAAGGGGGTCAAGGTCCCTTTTTCGTGTACGTAATGTGATAACGCGCTGTACGTGTTATTATTCGCAAGGCGTTGTTCCCGCAATGCCCTAAAGAGGAACCCGAGGGTTCCCACCTTTTGGCGCCAATGAGCAGCTGACTGGTCATACAAATTAGATTCTCTTCCTCAAATCGAGGATGTCTATGTGTACGACCTGGTTGCTGAGAAGCGCCGGGTTATTTTTTTATGAATGGAGGTAGGGAAAATAGCTAAGTCTGATGACACCCGCATCAACGACGAGATTACTGCATCTTCGTGCCGTTTGATTGGCGTCGATGGCTCTCAGCTCGGCCTGTTCGCCATCCGCGATGCCCAGCGCGTCGCCGACGATCAGGGTCTCGACCTGGTCGAGATCGCTCCCAACGCGGAGCCGCCGGTCTGCAAGGTCATGGACTACGGTAAGTTCAAGTACCAGCAGGCCATGAAGGCCAAGGCTGCTCGTAAGAACCAGTCCAAGGTCGAGGTCAAGGAAATGAAGTTCCGACCCAAGATCGACGTTGGCGACTACGAGACCAAGAAGGGCCACGTTCTGCGTTTCCTCAAGAAGGGCGCACGCGTTAAGATCACCATCATGTTCCGCGGCCGTGAGATGGCTCACCCGGAGCAGGGCCTTAACGTTCTCGAGCGTCTCGCCGAGGATCTCAAGCCTTACGCTACGGTCGAGTCCAAGCCTAAAATGGAAGGCCGTAACATGCTTATGCTGCTCGCTCCGATTAAGGGCGCCTTCGATGAGGATAAAGCGGCAAGCGATACCAAGTAACTAGTGTTCTGTAACCGATTAAGGAGTATTTCATGCCTAAGATGAAGTCCCACAGCGGCACCAAGAAGCGTTTCCGCAAGACTGGTACCGGCAAGCTTATGCGCGCCAAGGCTTTCAAGAGCCACATCCTGAGCAAGAAGTCCACCAAGCGTAAGCGTGGCTTCCGTCAGGAGACCGAGATCGCCGCTGCCGACCGCAAGGTCATCAAGTCGCGTCTCGCCTAAGTTCGCGTTCCCGTTTTTCGTTTTACCGTCTAGGAGTTGATAGAACATGGCACGTATTAAGCGCGCTGTTGCCGCCAAGAAGAAGCGCCGTACCGTTATGCACCGTGCGAAGGGTTACTACGGTGCCGCTTCGCGTACTTACAAGCATGCTAAAGAGCAGGTCCAGCACTCCCTGCAGTATCAGTATCGTGATCGCCGCAACAAGAAGCGCGAGATCCGTTCTCTTTGGATCACTCGTATCAACGCTGCTGCTCGCCTGAACGACATCTCTTACTCTCAGTTCATGCACGGCCTGAAGGTTGCCGGCATCGAGCTCGACCGCAAGGTCCTGGCTCAGATGGCTTACGAGGACATCGAGTCCTTCAACGAGCTGGCTACCATCGCCAAGAAGGCTCTCGAGGCCTAATAGATTCTCTTGAATCGCTAGGGGAGTGTCGCGTTGTGCGCGGCGCTCCCTCTTTTTATCTGAAGCGCGGTTTACATTGCTAAAAGCGCGGGTAGATAAACACTTACAGGTGACCGATCTCTATATATTCCTGAACCAAAGGGTCATCATCTGATACGTGCGGAAGATCCGCACCAGTCTTTCTATTAACCTATAGAAAGCAATATGTTGTGTAGGACTTGTGAAGAGTGGAATTGACGTCCCACAGAGCTTCGCGGTCTGGCAATATATCTCCTTGCCGCGCGGCCCGGTGGAACCGGATCAGCCGCGAAGGCGTGCACCTTGAGAACCGGATACTGCGAGGATGGACACTCACTTCAGTGTCGCATCCGGGCAGACATCGAACCATTTGAAATGGTCTAACTTGGA
>UQRW01000004.1 GCA_900543515.1 uncultured Collinsella sp. | reverse complement strand
TTCCTTCCATTCGTCACCTTCATTACTCCAACGACGAATTCTAGGCGGTGTCCCCTCCCTTTCAAGAAAGAGAAGAGGCGGGGCATGCCCCGCCTCTTACACCACATCTCTGCGCGCTACCCGGAGCGGCTTGGAATTCATCCGGTGAGGTCTTCATTGGCTACGCCAGGAGTGCCTCCAAGTGGCGGTACAAAAGGAGCGCCCCTAACTGCCGCAGGGGGCGTCGGCCGTGGCCGACGCCCCCTGCGGGTGTAAGCAGATCTGGCTGCGTGTTACTTGTCGGTGCCCAGCTTGTGCGGCTTGTAGGCGAGGGCATTGACGAGTGCGTCGCCGGCGGACTTGACGGCTGCCGGCTGCGGATCGTTGACGTGGTCCTCGGGGTGCACGGGCAGGTCTTTCTTGACCGCATCGTGAATCAGGTTGAGGTACTCGGTCACGCCGGTAGTCGACAGGTGCGTGCCGTCGCCGTCGAACAGGTCGTTACGATTGGCACTGTATCCGTACCAGTCGATAATGCGCACGTTCTTGTAGCGCGTGGCGGCATTTGCGATAGCCTGGTTGGTGGAACCCACCCACGGCTGCGGACTGCGTGTGTTCACAAACGCGACGATACGCTTGTCGCCGGCATCGGCCATGATGGCATCGATCTGGTCATCAGTTACCAAACCATTGGTGCCCAGGGCAAAGACCACGATCTTGCCGGCAAGGTTCTGCTGAATATAGCCCTCAAATGTCGCGCGGCCCGCATCAAACTGGCGGCCCTTTTCGGCATCGATATGGCTGTGCGGGAACACGCCGTCAAAGGAATCAACGGCGCGCAGCGACACGGAGTCGCCGATCATCAACAGGTCATAGGAGCCATCGGGGAAGCCGTCGTTGTTCCTGTCGGTGTCGTCGGCCGCCTGCTGGTCGGTGGGCGCGGTGTTTTTGGCTTCCTTGTTCAGAACCTCGGCGCCCTCGCCGCTCAGCGCAGACGTCTCGGGCACAAAGACCAGGCCGCCCAGTGCAACGAGCAACACGACAGCGCAGGCTGCGCAGGCAGGGACGTGCGCGCGTGCCCAGTTGGCGGGCGTGGTGGTGCCATCGCGGAACTCGGCGACGGTGCGGCCGAAGGCGCCCTTCCTAAACGGCGTTTCGATAAAGCGATAAGAGCACTCGGCTACGGCGACCACCACAAGTACCTGCAAGATGTACTGCCACCAGGGCGTATCGTTGATGTTAGCGACCGGGTTCATGAGCAACAGCAGCGGATAGTGCCACAGGTAGATGCTGTACGAGCGTTTGCCAATCCACACGAGCGGCTCGGCGGACAGCGCACGGGCAACCATTCCCTGGGGCTGCACGCAGGCCGCGATGACCATGAGCGTGAGGATGGAGCATAACAGCGTGCCGCCGCGATACTGGAACGCTGTGTAGCCGTTGGTGAGCGCGACCATGGCGGCAAGGCCAGCCAGGCCCACGACACCCAACACATCGATGGATGCGGGCGAGGACCAAAAGCGTACGAGGGCGCTCGGCTGTGCCGGGGCGGTCTTGGCTGATTCGTCGGTCTTCTCGCCAGGCTTGCCCTCGGCGTTCTTGCCGTGCTTGGCGGCGCCAGCCAGGCGATTGAGCCCCAAACGACGTGCGAGACGCACCGGCGCCAGGTCGCGATCGGGGATAAAGGCCATCCAGGCACCCAGCAGCAGCGAGAACACGCGGGTGTCGGTGCCGTAGTACACGCGGCTGGGGTCGGCGGCGGGGTTGTAAAGCACCGTCATGGCAAGGGCAGAAACCGCGGCAAGGCCCAGAACCACGCGGCGCGTGTTGGGCTTGCTCACATGCATGGATACCATGGCAAACAGCAGTGGCGGCCAAATTAGGTAGAACTGTTCCTCGATGGCAAGCGACCAAAAGTGCGTGAGCGGCGAGGGGTCGCCCAGGGCATTGAAGTACGAGACGTTTTGGGCAATCTGCCACCAGTTGTTGAAGAACAGCAGCGACGGCAGGATGTCAGGGCGCATCTTGGTGAGCATCACGTGGTTAAAGATGGTGCACAGCGCGCAAGTCACGAACACTACCGTTACCACGGCGGGGACCAAGCGACGGATGCGGCGAATCCAGAAGCTCTTAAGGTCGATGCGGCCGGTCTTAGCGACTTCGTTGAGCAGCAAGCGCGTGATCAGATAGCCCGAAAGCACAAAGAAGATCGTAACGCCGAGCAGGCCGCCCTGAGCCCACGTGAGGTTGAGGTGATAGAGCACCACCGCGACGACGGCGAGCGTGCGCAGACCGTCGAGGGCGGGGATATAGCGAGATTTGGGACGAGCAGGCGCCTGTTCTTTTGCGGCGCTGTTAGTGTGGACGTCCTTGTTGGTGGGCGTTCGATGCGGGACCGGGCCGCGTCGCGACTCGCCGGCGCGGCGGTCGGCGCGTGGGCGTTCGTGCGGCGCTTGGTTATCGGGCGCGCGGCGCGGGCCGCGTGGGCTCGATTGTGGGAATTGTTCCATAAAACATCATCCAATGACGAGGATAATCAGCACATATTCATTGTAGCTGCCTGCTCCTGTGAATGCTTGCTGCTGGCGCAACCTCAAGGGCGCGTTCACATCAAAGTGAACTAAAGTTATAGAGGTGCGAGGGCGCACGATCGACGGCCGACGGTGGGCATAAGGCCCGCAGATGAGGAGGTTCCCATGGCAGATCGCGGCATCATTGCGGTGTTTGGCAGCATGAACATGGACCTTTCGGTGGCGTGCGAGCGCATGCCGCGTGCGGGCGAGACCGTCGGCGGCAGCGGTTTTATCACCAATGCCGGCGGCAAGGGCGCTAACCAGGCCGTCGCCGCCGCGCGCATGGGTGCGCGCACGTGCATGATTGGCGCGGTCGGGCGCGATGCGTTTGGCGATGTGCTCGTGGCGGGGCTCCAGGATGCTGGCGTGGACTGTGACTTTGTGGCGCGTCGCGATGACGTGGAGACGGGAACGGCGACCATCATTCGCTGCGAGGGCGACAACCGCATCGTGCTGTCACCGGGCGCCAACCATGCGCTTGCGGGCGAGGACGTTGCCTGCGCGCTGGGGCGTCTGGTTGCCGATGAGCTCGACGGCGACGCCAGCGAGATTGCCCTGGCTGTCGGAAGCGTCTTTATCGCCCAAGGCGAATGTGACCTTGCGGCGACGGCCGAGGCGCTTGTTTGCGCTCACGAGCTCGGGTTCTATACGGTCTTTAATCCGGCGCCTGCCTGCGAGTTGCCTGCGGAGGCCTGGCCTGCGGTCGACCTGGTCTGTCCCAACGAGACTGAGTGCCAGGTGCTGACGGGCATCTTGCCCGCGGATGATGCGAGCTGCGTCGCGGCGCTCAATGCCCTGCTCGCCAAGGGTGCCGGAGCTACGGTCATCACGTTGGGCGGCGCCGGGTCGGTTACGCTCGGCGATGACGGCGAGCCGCTGCGCATGCCGGCGCTCTCGAGCACGTTGGTCGATACGACGGCCGCGGGCGATACATTTATCGGTGCGCTTGCCGCGGCTCGCCTGGAGGGCCTGCCGCTCTTTGAGTGCATGGCGGCGGGCGCTCGCGCTTCGGCGGTGACGGTGTCGCGCCTGGGCGCTCAGCAATCAATTCCCACGCGTGCGGAAGTCGAGCACAAGTTTGGTTTAGACGGTTTGGATGTAGACGGAGAAGCGGAGTAGAACAATGGCAACCAAGAAGCTGATCCTTGATCTGGATATGGGTGTGGATGATGCGATGGCGCTTGCCTATGCCATCGCGAGCCCCGAGGTGGAGCTCGTCGGCATCACCACGTGCTTTGGCAACGTGCGCGTCGAGCAGTCGGCGCACAACTGCTTGGCGGTGCTCGACCTGTTGGGTCGTCCCGAGGTGCCGGTGTATCTGGGTGCCGACCGCCCCATTAAGGCGACCGAACCCTACACGCCGCCGGCGTCCACCACGCTTATCCACGGCAAGAACGGCATCGGCGGCGCAAGCGTGCCCGCCTCGCCGTACGAGCCGGTGGGCGCGACGTCGGCCGATGGCAATGCGGCGGTCGATTACCTGATTGATGCCGCGCGTACCTATGGTCCCGACTTGGTCTATGTGGCGACCGGTCCGCTCTCCAACCTGGCGCTCGCCCTTGAGCGCGACGCGGCGGCGATGATGTCTATCGGCCGCGTGGTGGTGATGGGTGGCGCCCTGACCGTGCCCGGCAACGTGAGCGCCGGTGCCGAGGCCAACATGGCGAGCGACCCCGAGGCCGCTGACGCCGTGCTGCGCTCGGGCCGCAAACTCACCATGGTTGGTCTTGACGTGACGCATCGCGTGGTGCTGACGCGCCGCGACATTGCCGGTTGGACGGGCTCGGGCACCATGGCGGGCTGCGCATTTGCGAGTATGGTCGAGCACTACATTGGCTCGTACGAGATGAACGCACCCTACCTGGGTGGTTGTGCGCTGCACGATCCGTTGGCCGTTGCCGTGGCGATCGACCCCACGCTCGTAGGTGCACTCGGCTGCAATCTGCGTGTTGATCTGCTGGGCGAGTATCGCGGTCGCACCATTTGCGATGAGCACCGCCTGTCCGATCCGGACAAGAGTGCGCTTGTGGCGCTCACCGTGGACGCCCCGCGCTTTCTGTCCGAGTTCAAGGCGCGCATGGCCCGCATCCTAGGCTAGGCTCGGGATCGAAGCACGCCCATCTGCTCGATGTGGCCGCTGGCGGGCCGACATCTACCGTTCGCCAGCCCGATGGTCCCCGGGGCGGGGAGAGCGCTATAATGCATTCTGCATCTTGGATTGTTACTCCTGTGTGGAGGCATGCCCAAGAGCAATACAACACGGATTGTTACGTAAGGCATGACCGCAATAGCACTGCTATTGGCTATCATGCCTTTTTCTGTGAGTGTTCTTGAAAGGAGGTTCACCATGCTTGCAATTAAAAAGCTTAACAACAACGCGGTTCTTTGCCGTGACGGACAGGGGCGAGATGTCATCGCCATGGGCAGGGGCGTCGGTTTCGGCGGAGATTTTCCTCGAGAGCTCCCTCTTTCTAAAATCGAGCATACGTTTTACGACATTGATCCTAAAGGACAAGATGTCATGAGGGATCTTCCCTCGGATATCGTGATGTTTGCGGCGAAAGTTATGGACATCGTTGCCAACGAACTGCCCTACGACCTCTCGACCAATGCGACGCTGTTCATGGCTGATCACCTGTCGTTTGCCGTTGCGCGAGCCCAAAAGGGGGTCCGCATCGCGATGCCTCTTGCCTATGAAGTGCGGGAGACGTATCCGAAGGAATACAAGGCTGCCCAGTTTATCGTCATGCGACTCGAGAAGGAGCTCGGAGAGCGGCTTCCCAAGGATGAGATTGCCAGTATTGCGATGAATCTCGTGAACGCACGGGTTGTTGAAGCCGTCAAAGCCACGGCCGAGCCCGCAAAGCAGTTCGACGATATGCTCGAGGACGTTATCGAGATTCTCGAAAGCGATTTCCGCATTATTGTCGACCGCGATTCCTTTGATTTCACCCGCTTCGCCACGCATCTGCGGTACCTGTTCAAGCGCATTCAAGCCGGCGAGTCGCTGAACAGCGCCAACATGCAGATGTACAAGAACTTTCGTGAGGAGTTTCCGCAGTTGGCAGAGTGCGTGAAGCATATCGGTTCCTATTGTCGTGAAACGTGGGACGCCACGCTCTCCGAGGAGGAGGAACTCTATCTGATGATCCATCTCAACCGGATCATCTCCAAAAAAGGATTGTAACCCGTAGCCATTCGGGGCATGACCTTTGCCGATTCGAACAGTAAGCCAAGATTGTGCAAAGGAGCCAATGATGGCAAATTACAAAAAGGTGGCAGAGCAGATTCTCTCCACTGTGGGCGGGGCGGAAAACGTGGCTTCGGTTACGCATTGCATGACGCGCCTGCGCTTCAACCTCAAGGATGAAAGCCTCTCGAATGATGAGAAGCTTGAGGACATCTCGTCTATCATCAGCGTCGTGCACGCCGGAGGGCAGGTGCAGCTGGTGGTCGGGCCCACGGTCGACAAGGTCTACGACGAGGTTTGTAAGCAGGGCGGATTCGAGGTCACGGTATCGATTGACGAGGAACTCGATGGCCCTCAGCTTAGCTGGAAGGAGCGCTTGGCGCCCAAGCACCTCTTCAATCAGCTGCTCGATGCCGTGAGCGGCGCTATCACCCCGATCCTTCCGATCTTTTGTGTCGCCGGTATCTTCAAGATGCTCGTTATTCTGTTTGGGCCCGAAGGCGCCGGTTTTATGTCCGAAACGAGCGACCTGTATCGGATCCTTTCCCTGGTGGGCGATGCGGCGTATTACTACTTCCCGGTGTTTGCCGCCTATAGCTCGGCTAAGAAGTTCAAAACGAGTCCTGTGCTGGCACTGCTCATCGCTGTTGTGATGATTTATCCCGACATGCTCGCTATTGTTGAGGACGGAAAGCCTTTCAGCGTCTTCGGCATCCCCATGCAGCTCGTCAACTACACCAAGGCTGTTCTTCCGGTCATCTTGATCACCTGGGCCCAGTCCTATGTTGAGCGCTTCTTTAAGAAGATCTCGCCTGATATGTTGCGCATTCTGATCGTACCCGTGGGTACGGTGCTCGTGATGTTGCCGGTCGCGCTGTGCCTCTGCGGCCCTGCCGTCCAATTTGTCATGGGCCTTGTGGCCGATTTCATCATTTGGCTCGCCTCTGTTGCCGGTCCCGCTGCGACCGCGGTTATCGGCGCATTCTGGAATCTGATCATCGCCACCGGCATGCACGTGCCGATCTATACCGCCATATTGCCCGCCGCGCTCCAGAACGGTTACGACGCCATCTTATACCCCGGCACCGCGGTTGTAGCCTACACCACGCTTGCCATCGCGCTCGCCTATGGCCTGCGCGCTAAGGACAAGGAGAGTCGAGCCACGGGCTGGAACTTGTTCATCACCTATGCCTTCGGTCGCGTGAGTGAGCCCATCATCTACGGCATCCTGTTTCGCGACAAGAAGGCTCTTGCCTGGAACATGATTGGTGGTGCTGTCGGTGGTCTGCTGGTAAGCCTTCTTCATGCCAACGTCTATATCTTCACTGGCGTTGGTTTCCCATGGATGAACGTGCTCATGTTTGCTCAGGATATCATCCCTGGCACCATCGGGTGTCTTGCTGGCGGTGCCGTGACGTTTGCGTTGGCGATGATTTTTGGATTTGAAGGACAGGAGAAGATGCCGTTGAAGTCCAAGAGCGGCGATTCTGAGGCCGTTGAATCCGTCGAGGCATAAGAGGCTACTACACAAATATGCTCCCCAGCCGTTGCGCGGTCCGACCCCTTGGCCGCGCAACGGTACTGTGCTGTTGCGCGGCACTTGCCGAGTCCGTTGCGTTCGACAGTGTGGGCCGGGAATTTGATAGAAAGGACGACACCATAATGTTTAGAGAAGATTTTTTATGGGGCGGGGCTCTGGCTGCAAACCAGTGCGAGGGAGGATGGAACGAAGGCGGTCGCGGTTTAGCCAATTCCGACATGCTGCCGTTTGGCGATCAACGCATGGACGTCATGCGGGGAGACCTTGATCCGCGTGCGTTGGCACCCGACAGCTTCTATCCCGCTCGCAAGGGCATTGATTTTTACCATAGGTACAAGCAGGATATTGAACTGTTTGCCCAGATGGGTTTTAAATGCCTGCGCTTATCAATCGCCTGGAGCCGCATTTTTCCCAAAGGAGACGAAGCCGAGCCCAATGAAGAAGGCCTTGCCTTTTACGAGGATGTTTTTAGGACGTGTCGCGCGCATGACATTGAGCCTTTGGTGACGCTCAACCACTATGATGTCCCCATGCATCTCGTCGATGCGTATGGCGGATGGCGCGATCGCAGGTTGGTCGACCTGTTCGAGCGATATTCGCGTACCGTGTTCGAGCGCTATCGGGGATTGGTCAATTATTGGCTGACCTTTAACGAGATCAACATCATGACGCAGGCGTGCTTTATGGCGGCGGGGATCATCTTCGAGCAAGGGGAGAATCGCTATGCAACGGTTCACACGGCCGTGCACCATGTATTGGTTGCGAGTGCCCGTGCGGTCGGGGCGTGTCATGAACTGTGCCCTGGGGCGAAGATCGGTTGCATGCTCAACGCAGGTGTCTTCTATCCGGCTACATGTGATCCGGACGATGTGCTGGCTGCGCAGGCTGAGAATCGCAGCCATTACATGTTTACCGACGTCCAGGTGCGCGGTGCGTACCCGAGCTATGTTCTCAAGAAATACGCCCGCCATGGTTTTGAGGTGCCCTATCGGGATGATGACCGCGAAGTACTGGCTGCAAACCTGGTCGATTTCGTCTCGTTTTCGTATTACTCGACGCGCGTCGCAAAAGCGCATGCGGAAGGTCAGTTCGATTCGAACCTTCTTCGCTCGGCGCCTAATCCGTATCTAAAACAGGAGCCTTGGGGGAGGTTTATCGACCCCAAAGGGCTGCGCGTCACCATGAATGAAATCTGGGATCGCTATCAAAAGCCGCTGTTCATCGTCGAAAACGGTTTGGGTGCTCCTGATGTGCCGGAAGATTCGGGTGAAATAGAAGACGACTATCGAGTTGAATACCTGCGGGCCCACATCGAGGCGATGAGGGAGACCGTCGAGCTCGACGGGGTGGAACTCATGGGATATACCTGTTGGGGCCCGATCGATTTGGTTTCGGTCGCCACAGGACAGATGCGTAAGCGCTACGGGTTTATCTATGTCGATCGAGACGATAGCGGTGCGGGCTCGTTTGAGAGACGTAAAAAGAAAAGCTTCGAATGGTACCGACGCGTAATAGCAAGCAATGGCGAAGACCTTGCGTAATAACGTTAAGATGGACAAATGCGCCCGTTGGGGGAATAGTCGTGCCACTTCGCTTGACAACAGGCTAAACTAGCTATTAAACATTTACTATTCTGTTTAGATTGAATTTGCAGTCGTTTAGTTGCCGAGCCACGGGGCGGTCAAGCCACGATGCTCGGCCGCGACCGATGCTAGGGGGAACGATGGCTAAAGCAAGCGTCCGCGAGATCAGCCGCATTACCGGCTTTTCGCCCGCAACCGTGTCCAACGCGCTCAACCGCAAGCGCAGCGTGAGCGAGGAGACCGCCAAGGTCATCCTGGAGTGCGCGCAGTCGCTTGGCTATCAGCAGTCGACGCAGCTCGAGAGCATCCAGTTTGTGCTTGCGCGCAAGACGGGCGCCATCCTGGACGAGAGCACCTTCCATCCCGCGGTCATCGAGGGCGTGGAGCGCCAGGCGCGTCGCCACGGCATGAGCACGAGCTTTGTCTCGCTCGACTTTAGCGACCTGGACGCCGTGCGTCCGCAGGTCGAGGGCCTGATCGCCGATCCATCGGCCGCCATCGTGCTGATGGGTACCGAGCTGGGCGAGGAGGACTACGCCCTGTTCGCTAACGCGGCGGCCCACCTGATTGTGCTCGACGGCTGGAGCGATCGCCAGTACTTCGATGCCGTAGTCATCGCCAACACCGATTCGGTGCTGCGTGCCGTGGATTACCTTATCGAGAAAGGCCACAGGCAAATCGGCTATTTGGCGGGCGACCTTCGGATCCGCAACTTTAAGGACCGCGAGCGCGGCTATCGCCAAGCGCTTGAGGACGCGGATCTTGAGGCCAACCCGGCATGGCACGTCACGCTGGGTACCACGCTCGAGGGCGCTTATCACGACATGGGCGTGTGGCTCGACAACGTCTCGCGCGACGATCTGCCGACGGCTTTCTTTGCCGAGAACGACGTGCTCGCCGTGGGCGCCATGCGCGCGTTCAACGAGCACGGTATTCGCGTGCCCGAGGATGTCTCGATCATCGGCTTTGACGACCTGTCTTTGGGCGCCTTCTCCAACCCGCCGCTCACCACGGTGCATGTTCCCAAGCACGAGGTGGGCGAGATCGCGGTGCGTCGCCTGGTGGGCAACATCCGCAACCCCAAGAGCTATACCTGCAAGACGGCCGTGTCGACCTATTTTGTCGAGCGCCAAAGCGTGCGTGAGATCTAGGCAAAGGCAACGCTAGGCCGTAGGGAGGTAAAGCTCGCTAAGGCAGCCATACATAACGCTACTAAGAGAGGGTCCTTCGGGGCCCTCTTTTTGATGCCCTTGTATGTTCAGTTTGTTTACATACCGTTTAGGCTGATTTCTCTACCGTTTACGGGTATTTCGCGTTAAACTTCTAAACAGAAGAGTAAAACATTTAGTAAACAGAACAAAACGAAACATGCGTCTGTTTACTGAACATGTGACTAGGGGAGGACGTACATGGATAAGATCAAGCTCGGTTTTGTGCCCACGCGCCGCAGTATCTTTAGCGCGCCGGACGCGATCAAGTATCGCGGCTTGACGGCTGATCGCCTGCGCGAGATCGGCGTCGACATCGTGGACATCGACGACATTAATGACGAGGGCCTGCTGTTTGACGACAGCCATATCGAGCCTATCGTCAAGAAGTTCCGCGCCGAGGGCGTCGACGGCATCATGCTGTGCCACGCCAACTTTGGCACCGAGTACGTTTGCGCCCGCCTTGCCCGCGAGCTCGGTCTGCCTGTGCTGCTGTGGGGCCCGCGCGACGAGCGCCCCGAGCCCGACGGCACCCGCCTGCGCGATAGCCAGTGCGGCCTGTTCGCCACCGGCAAGGTTCTGCGCCGCTTCCAGGTTCCCTTTACCTATATGACCAACTGCCGCCTGACCGATCCCGAGTTCGAGCGCGGCGTCTGGGACTTTTTGGCCGTGTGCAACGTGGTCAAGACCTTCAAGCACACGCGCATCCTGCAGATGGCGACCCGTCCGTTCGACTTCTGGTCCACCATGTGCAACGAGGGCGAGCTGCTCGAGAAGTTCAATATTCAGCTTTCGCCCATCCCCATGACCGAACTTGTTCAGGCTGTGCACGACGCTCAGAGCGACGAGCAGGCCATGGCCGCCATGCTCGACCACATTCGCCGCAGCTTTGAGATCTGCATACCCGAGGACAAGGTCCCCGCGGTCGCAGGGCTCGCCATCGCTATGAAGCGCCTGGTCGAGAAGTACGGCTGCAACGCCGGCGCCATCCAGTGCTGGAACGCCCTGCAGGACGAGCTGGGCATTATGCCCTGCGCCGCCAACGCCATCCTCAACGAGATGGGCATTCCTATCGTATGCGAGACCGATATCCACGGCGCAATCACCGCGCTGATGGTCGAGGCCGCCGACCTGGGCCGTCACCGCGGCATGTTCGCCGACTGGACCGTGCGCCATCCCGATAACGAGAACGGCGAGCTGCTGCAGCACTGCGGCCCCTGGCCCTGCAGCTGCGCGGCCGTCAAGCCCAAGCTCACCTACCCGCTGGCTTTCGACCACCCCGGCGCGCTGACGGCCGAGGCCAAGCACGGCGATCTCACCCTTGCCCGCTTTGACGGCGACAACGGCGAGTATTCGCTGCTGCTGGGCAACGCCCGCGGCATCGACGGCCCGGCCGGCATGGGCACCTACCTGTGGGTCGAGGTCGAAAACCTCAAGCGCCTCGAGGCCAAGATCGTCGAGGGCCCCTACATCCACCACTGCGTCGCTATTCACGCCAACGTGGTGCCGGTGCTCTACGAGGCATGCAAGTACATCGGCATCCAGCCCGACCTGTACGACCCCATCGAAGAAGACGTCAAAGCCTACCTGCGAGGAGAGTAGAAATGGCAACTATCGAAGAGCTTGAGTCCCTGCGCTGGGACCTCCGCCGCGATTGCGTCGACATCATCATGGCCGGCGCCGGCGGCCACATCGGCGGCGACATGTCGGTGATCGACGCCCTCATGACCCTCTACGCCAACCACCTTAACATTTCGCCCGAGACCGTCGACGATCCCAACCGCGACCGCTTTGTGCTCTCCAAGGGCCACGCCATGGAGGCCTACTACGCGGTGCTGTGCCACGAGGGCTATCTGGACCTCGACGACGTCAAGGCCCGCTTCTCCAAGTTCGGCAGCCCCTACATCGGCCACCCCAACAACAAGCTCAAGGGCATCGAGATGAACTCCGGTTCGCTGGGCCATGGCCTGCCCGTGGCCGTCGGCATGGCGCTTGCAGGCAAGATGGACGGCCGCGACTACCGCGTCTACACCATCATGGGCGACGGCGAGCTTGCCGAGGGCTCGGTCTGGGAAGGCGCCATGAGCGGCGGCAACTACCAGCTCGATAACCTGTGCGCGCTCGTGGACCGCAACCGCCTGCAGATCAGCGGCAGCACCGAGGACGTCATGAAGCAGGATTCGCAGGAGGAGCGCTGGGCCGCCTTCGGCTGGAACGTGCTCTCCATTCCGGGCAACGACGTCCAGGCCATCGACGCTGCGCTGACGCTTGCGGCCGAGACCAGCGGAAAGCCCACGGTCATCATCCTCAACACGGTGAAGGGCTATGGCTCGCCCGTCATGGAGGACAAGGCCGCCTGGCATCATCACCTGCCCAACGATGAGGAATATGCCCAGATCATCGCCGATTTCGCTGCCCATAAGGAGGCCATCAATGGCTAACAAGATCGCCAACCGCAAGGTTATCTGCGACACGCTGCTCGAGGCCGCCGAGACCGATAAGGACATCGTCGTCCTGTGCTCCGACTCCCGCGGCTCCGCATCGCTCACGCCGTTCTTCGATCAGTACCCCCAGCAGTCCGTCGAGGTCGGCATCGCCGAGCAGGACCTGGTGAGTATCGCCGCCGGCATGGCTTCGTGCGGCAAGAAGGCCTGGGCCGCCTCGCCGGCGTCCTTTGTGACCACGCGCTCGTATGAGCAGTGCAAGGTCGACGTCTCGTACTCCAACACCAACGTCAAGCTCATCGGCATCTCGGGCGGCGTGTCCTACGGCGCTCTGGGCATGAGCCATCACTCCGCGCAGGATATCGCCGCCATGAGCGCTATCCCGAACATGCGCGTGTATCTGCCGAGCGATCGTTTTCAGACTGCCGAGCTTGTGCGCGCCCTGGTTGCCGACAACAAGCCGGCCTATATCCGCGTGGGCCGCAACCCGGTCGAGGACGTGTATACCGAGGACGAGTGCCCGTTCCAGATGGATCGTGCCACCTGGGCGCGTCGCGGCACCGATGTGACGATTGTCGCCACCGGTGAGATGGTCCGCCATGCCGTGGACGCCGCCGATCTGCTCGCCGAGCAGGGCATCTCCGCCACCGTGCTCGACATGTACTGCGTCAAGCCGCTCGATGCCGAGGCCGTGATCGAGGCCGCTGGTGCCACGCGCGCCGTCGTGACCGTCGAGGAGCACAGCCCCTTTGGCGGCTTGGGCTCCATGGTCGCGCAGGTCGTGGGCGAGCATTGCCCGCGTCCGGTCAAGTGCCTGAGCCTGCCCGACGCGCCGGTCATCACCGGCACGAGCCCCGAGGTCTTTGCGCACTACGGCCTCACCGGCGAAGGCATTGCCAAGACCGTTGCCGAGTTCCTCGGCAACTAGTAGAAACAGACGCTGCGCGGCCGCCAAGCACCGCACCTTGCCGTTCAAACCGTCGCTTGCGTACACAAAGTACGCGGCGCTCCTCTTTCACGGCAATCTGCGGCACTTGGCGGCCGCTCGCTCCTTGTCCGCCGGGCTGTCTTTGCTTTGGCGGAAGGAATGGGAGAGTACATGAGCAACTACATCATCGGAATCGATCAGTCCACGCAGGGTACCAAGGCGCTGCTGGTGGACGAGGGCGGCCATCTGATTCATCGTGCCGACCGCTCGCATCGCCAGATTGTCAATGATGCCGGCTGGGTGAGCCATGATCCGGTCGAGATCGCCGCCAACGTGTTGGCCGTGGCGCGTGCCGTGGTGGAGGAGACCGGGGTCAATCCGGCCGACATTGCTGGTATTGGCATCTCCAACCAGCGCGAGACCACCGTTGCCTGGAACCGCACGACGGGCGAGCCGCTGTGCGACGCCGTGGTGTGGCAGTGTGCCCGCGCCCGCGAGCTGTGTGACGAGCTTGCGGCGCGCGAAGGCGTGGCAGAGCTGGTGCGTGACACAACGGGCCTGGTGCTCTCGCCCTACTATCCGGCGGGCAAGATGGCTTGGATTCTCGCGAACGTTCCGGCGGCTGCCGAGGCCGCGGCGTCGGGTGAGCTGTGTCTGGGCACCATCGATGCCTGGGTGGTCTGGACGCTCACGGGCGGCGCGGAGTTTCGCTGTGACTGGTCCAATGCCAGCCGCACGCAGCTCTTCGACCTGCGCCGTGGCTGCTGGAGCGAGCCGGTGTGCGAGGCCTTTGGCATCGATCCGGCCTGCCTGCCGCAGGTGACCGATTCCGACGGTCTGTTTGGCACAACGGACCTGGATGGCTTTTTGCCCGCACCCGTGCCGGTACACGGCGTGCTGGGCGACAGCCATGCGGCCCTGTTTGCGCAGGGTTGCCACAGCCGCGGCATGGCCAAAGCGACCTATGGCACCGGTAGCTCGGTCATGATGAACGTCGGCAACGAGTTTGTCGCCAGCTCGCACGGGCTTTCGAGCTCGCTTGCGTGGCGTATGGATGGCGTGACCGAGTATGTACTCGAGGGCAACGTGAGCTACGCCGGCGCCGTCAAGACCTGGCTGCGCGACGACCTGGAGCTCATCAACAACCCCGAGGAGGTCACCGACCTGTGCTACGCCGCCAACCCGGCGAGCCATGTTTACTTTGTGCCGGCGTTTACCGGCCTGGGTGCGCCGCACTGGGCAAGTGATGCCGAGGGATGCGTTTTTGGTATGACACGCACCACGGGCCGCGCGGAGTTCGTAAAGGCTGCCGACGAGTCGATCGCCTATCAGATTTTTGACGTCATTGATGCGATGGTCGAGGATTCGGGCGCGGCGCTTGCCGAGCTTCGTGTTGACGGCGGCCCCACGCGCGACGCGTACCTGATGCAGTTTGAGAGCGATTTGGTCGGCTCGCCCATCCGCATTGCGAGCAACGACGAGATGAGCGGTCTGGGCGCGGCTTGGGCCTGCGGTATCGCGCTGGGCATGTATACGCGCGATGTTGTCGACGTCTACGGCGCCCGTGGCATCGTGGAGCCGTCGATGCCCGCTGACGAGCGAGCCAAAAAGATCGCCGGCTGGCGCCATGCGGTGTCGGCCACCATTTCGTACACTGCTTAGAATGATTTTTCCGGGACGGGGATCAAATAATCATCGGTCCTCGTCCCAGGTAGCTAATTTGGGACGGGGCTTTTTTGACTGGTATGATTGGTGTGACCATTCGAACCAGCTAAAAGAGCCCCGTCCCAAATTGACTATCGAGAGGATCTGCCATGGAGCGCATTGCGAGCTTTTCTGTCGATCATCTGCTGCTTGAGCCCGGCGTATACGTGAGTCGCATCGACCGCGATCCGGCGACCGGCGCTGCCGTCACCACCTTTGACCTGCGTCTGACCACGCCCAATAAAGAGCCGGTCATGAACACGGCTGAGTGCCACACCATCGAGCACCTGGGTGCGACCTTCCTTCGCAATCATGCCGAGTGGTCGAGCCGTATCGTTTACTTTGGCCCCATGGGCTGCCGCACGGGCTTTTACCTGGTCGTGTTTGGCGAGGTGACGAGCGAGGAGATCCTGCCGCTCGTGCGCGAGCTCTTTGAGTTCGTCGCCGACTTTGAGGGCGATGTCCCCGGTGCCGCTCCCGAGGAGTGCGGCAACTACCTGGACCAGAACCTTCCCATGGCAAACTGGCTCGCGCGCCGCTACCTCGACCGTGACCTGGCCGATATCGATGAGAAGCACCTGCACTATCAGCAGGCTTAAGGGCTTTATCGTCCAAAACGCGCGCATTGGACGCCTTCGCTTATGCGGGGGCGCCTTTTTGTTTATTGGTCGGGACGAGCGTTCAAAATCGCTCATGTTTGTTCTAGAATGTTCGTATAGTCACATTTACGAACAGGAGTGAACATGCATATCTACTCTGTCAATGATCCCGAGTTCAAGCCCTATGGCAACGTTTGGGATGACGTTCCGTCCGAGCTCACGTCGCCCGTGCTCGAGGCGCTTTCTGCCACGCCCATTCCCGAGGGCAGCAAGTACGTAGCAAGTGCGCCGGAGCTCGAGGGCGTCAAGGATGCCGATAAACTGGGCTTTCTCATGTTTGGCGGTCGTCCCTTCCAGCTGGGCTGGTGCAACGGCCACAATACACGACTTAACTGCCTGGAGTATCATCGCGCCAGCGAATTCAACCTGGGCGCTCGCGACTTTATCCTGCTTGTGGCGCATCGCTGGGAGATCGAGGACGGCAAGCTCGACACCGCGTGCGTCAAGGCGTTCCGCGTGCCGGCGGGTACGGTTGTCGAGGTCTTCAACACTACGCTGCACTACACGCCCTGCATGGTCGACGACGGCGGCTTCCAGGTGATGGTGGCGCTGCCGGCGGGCACCAACGGCCCACGCCCCGAGGCTGCATCCGACATGCCCGCGGCCGGCGATAGCTACTGCTACTGGAAGGCCGACAAGTGGGTCCTCTGCCACGCCGACAGCCCCAAGGCAGCCGAAGGCGGCTACGTAGGCCTCATCGGCAAGAACCTCGACATCACCGTGGACTAGAGCCTTCTTTCTCGATCTGTAACATCTAGCGGGCTAAATCGTCTCTACCTGTTACAGATCGAGACAAACGGGCCCAATCCGTCACAAAGGCGCCTGTCCTCATCGTGGTGGCTGCCTAGAGCTGACTGCGCAGGTAGTCAGCCATATATGGAACAGCGAAACGCACGTAACCGCGGCGTGCCTGTTCGATAACGCCGGCGTCGATGAGGCGTCGGCGATACTTTTGCGCATAGTCGGGTGTGACTGACATGCGCTCGGCCACATTGGAGATGCGCGACACGCCGTCTTTGTCATCAGTCATTGCGTCGAGAAACGCGACGTCTTGGTCCGATAGCGCGGCGAGCGTCGTTTCACAAACATCGTTTTCGAAATCGGCCTTTGACGCTTCGATAGCTCCGTTGACTTGCTCTGGCGTTACGTATTCTCCTGCCTGGCAGCGATTGGCGATGTTGTAGCCGATGAGCTGCAGCATATAGGGCGAACCTTGGGTTGCACGAGCGGCACAGAGGCGAAGATCGCCTGGAATATCAAGGTCGAGTTCTTCGAAAGCCCGCTGATAATATGCATCGACATCTCCGACTGAAAGCGGTTCGAGCGTGACTTTGCGTGCGCGGTTGAGAAATGTCAGTACGCGGTCGTTGAGTGTCGCGGAGACTGCTCCCGGGAGGCCCGCCATGACGAGCGCGACGTTGAGCCGTTCGCCGACCAACTCTTGATAGGCGGTGACGAGCTGTCTGATCTCGGGTGAATTTGCTTGGAGCTCGTCGATGAGGATGAGGATGCCGTGTCCCTGCTCGGTCAGTTTGCGCGCGAGCTGGGTGAGTTTGAACTGAAAGCTCTTGGTCTCCTGCACGTCTCGTGTGAACTCGAGGCCTGCCGAGAACCCAAAAACACTTAGACTGCCGCTCGTGAGTTTGGGAAGGCGGCGTTTATTGACGTAAGGCTCGCCTGCTTCCTGGATCTTCTCAACAATGCGCTCGAGCATATCCTCGGAGGCTACGGTGGGTGTGGCAACAACGAAGCCGAGCTTGCGGGCGCGATCGGCAAGTTCCCACAGGAGAACCGTTTTGCCGCTGCCTCGCTGGCCGAGCATGAGCATGGCTCGGTCTCGATTGCCCGGCTCCTGCTCAAGGCCGGAGATGAATGTCGAAATCACGCTCCCGCGCCCCACCAGAAAGGACGGGCGATTTCCAAATGAGGGGGAGAAGATGGTTTCAGTCATGAGTCTCCTTTCCTTTTTTTCCTATTTTTTCCTTTTTTCCCTATTCAGTCAAATGAGTTGCTGAGCGAAAGCGGTTATGTAGGCCTCACCGGCAAGAACCTCGACATCGCCTGCGACTAGAATCTTCCGCCTCAATTCGTAACATCTAGCGGGCTAAATCGTCTCTACCTGTTACAGATCGAGACAAACCGTAGAGGGCCGCCCGAAAAATCTCAATCTGTAACACCAGGCCCGATTTTGGCTGTCTAACTGTTACAGATTGAGACAAACCGGGCCCAAGCCACCACAAAGGTGCCTGTCCCCTTTGTGGCGGCTTGGACAGGCGGGTATCAAAAAGTGTCAGACGGGGCGGCTGCCGGGCACCTGCGCGCGAAAAGAAGTATCGGCCTGCGCCGTTGCCGTTGAGCGGTACCCCGTTTGCAGGGATACTGAGCTTATGACAACAGCGTGCGAAAGGATTGATGCATGGCTTTCCGTAATGACTTCCTGTGGGGCGGCGCGACGGCTGCCAACCAGTGCGAGGGCGCCTATAACGTGGACGGCCGCGGCCTTGCCAACGTGGACGTGGCTCCGCACGGCCCCGAGCGCTATGCGGTGGTCTCCGGCCAGCGTAAGATGCTCGACTTCGAGGACGGCTATTACTATCCCGCGCAGACCGGCATCGATTTCTACCACCATTACAAGGAGGACATCGCTCTCTTTGCCGAGATGGGCTTTAAGACCTTCCGTATGAGCCTGGCTTGGACCCGCATCTTCCCCAACGGCGACGAGACCGAGCCCAACGAGGCTGGCCTGGCCTTCTACGAGGATGTGTTCCGCGAGTGCCAGGCGCACGGCATCGAGCCGCTCGTGACTATCACGCACTTCGACTGCCCGATTCATCTCATCAAGGAGTACGGCGGCTGGCGCAACCGCAAGCTCATCGACTTCTACAAGAATCTCGCGACCACGATCTTTACCCGCTACAAGGGCCTGGTGAAGTACTGGCTCACCTTTAACGAGATCAATATGATCTTGTACCTGCCGTTTATGGGTGCCGGCCTGGTCTTTGAGGAGGGCGAGAACAAGGAGGCCGTCGAGTACCTGGCCGCCCACAACGAGCTCGTCGCCAGCGCTTGGGCAACCAAGATTGCTCACGAGATCGACCCCGAGATCAAGATCGGCTGCATGCTCGCCGCAGGTAGCTACTACCCCTACAGCTGCCGTCCGGGCGATGTACGCCAGGCGCAGCTCGATAACCAGGACAACTACTTCTTCGTCGACGTCCAGAGCCGCGGCTACTATCCGGCCTATGCCGTCAAGAAGCTCGAGCGTCTAGGCATCGATGTGGGCATGACCGACGAGGACCGCGAGATCCTGGCCGCTAACACCGTCGACTTCATCAGCTTTAGCTATTACAGCACCCGTTGCTCCGCCAGTGCCGATAACCCCGATGTCGAGCGCACCCAGGGCAACGCCTTTGCCGGTGCCAAGAATCCCTACCTGCAGGAGAGCCAGTGGGGCTGGGCCATCGATCCGCTGGGCTTCCGCATCACCCTTAACGACCTGTACGACCGTTATCAGAAGCCGCTGTTTGTGGTCGAGAACGGTCTGGGCGCCAAGGATGTTGTCGAGGAGGATGGCTCCATCAACGACGACTACCGTATCGACTATCTGCGCCAGCACATCGCCGCGATGCGCGACGCGGTGACCGAGGACGGCGTTGACCTGCTGGGCTACACCACCTGGGGCCCGATCGACCTGGTGTCTGCCGGCACGGGCGAGATGTCCAAGCGCTACGGCTTTATCTACGTCGATCGCGACGATGCAGGCAACGGCACCCTCAAGCGCTCCAAGAAGAAGAGCTTCGACTGGTACAAGAAGGTTATTGCTTCTAATGGTGAGGACCTTTCCTAAGGAAGCTGAGACACTCAACTTCATAGCCTCCTAACCAAGGCGCCCGGCGAGTATGTGCTCGCCGGGCGCCTTGCCGTCTGCGGATTTTGGGACATGCGGCCCGCTTTTTCGGCCCATCTGTCGGTACACTAAAGGGACTATGGGTACCCGCGAGCGACATATCGGCCACGCGGCCGCCCGGACCGCGCCGGTTGCGGATCCCAGGGGTGGCAGGCTCTTCGCCATGCCGCGATTCCTTGTTGGCATAACACATCAGGTGTACCGTCACCGCGTCTTTGCTATCGCCGGCGCCATCACCGCGCTGTTCCTCATGCTTTTGGCAGTCTTGCCGGCGCTGTTCGCCTTCGACCCCAAACTTTCTAACGCCGTGCCCGCCTATAGCGAGGTGTCCGAAGAGGTCGTGGATGCGCTCGTCCATTCGAGCTCTCTGCCGCTGCTTGTCGCCGCAATTGTATTTTCGATCTGGGGCGTATCGGTCTATCTGCGCTGTCTGGATTACGTCTTGCGCCGGCGCCTCGTTGCCGTTGCCACCATCAGCGCCCTGTGGATGATCGAGGTCATCCTCAAGTACAAGTCGTTCACGCCGTTCTATGCCACCGTGCTGTGGTACCTGTACTACGTGCCCATGACGCTCATTCCGCTGCTCTACCAGTTGTGTGGTTTGCGCCTTGCGGGTCTGGAGCAACACCGCCTGGGTCGCCGCTACTGCGCTGCGCTGTGGATTGCGGCCATCCTGCTTATCGGATTTGTGCTCACCAACGATTTTCACCAGCAGGTCTTCCGCTTTGACCGTACAAGCGACACCTGGAGCAACGATTACACGTACGGCTGGGGTTATTTCGCCGTCTTAGTGTGGACGGCCTTTAACTTCGTGGCCTTTTTTATCCTGGTTGGTCGGTCCTCGTCCTTTCGCATCCAGCGTTTCTCGGGCACGGCGGCGCTCGTGCTGCTGGGCGGCGCGTTCTTTGCCATCTCATATGCGTTGCGCGTGCCCTGGGCATGGAGGCTCAACTTCTCGCTCATCTATTGCGTCTTGTGCGTGGTGGCGATGGAAATCTGTCTCGATTGCGGTGTCATTCCGTCATATCACGACATCGCCGGCATCTTCGACACCTTGCCGCTCGACCTCAAAGTTCTAACGCGCGACCTGCAGGAAGTCTATGCCACGCCGGTGTCGAAGCCAATGCCGGCGGGCGTGTGCGAAGAGCTGCGAGCCCAGGAACACGGGCATGCCCATGCCTTTGCCGTGGCGTCCGATCCCGATGTGATGTACCGTGCCTTTCCACTGTTGGGCGGATCGGCCCTGCTTGCCCAAGACGTGTCGGATCTCAACGAGCTTAACCGTGAACTGGCACACCGTCGCATGGAGCTGCAACGCCAAAACGAGCTGCTCGCTGCCGACTACGACCTTAAGACGCACCTGGCAGATCAAGAGGCCGAGACCTTGCTGGTCCAAGACGTGGACCAGGCGCTTGCTCGCGCGCTCGAAGGGATGTACGACCTGCTGAGCTCGCTGCCGTCGTTGACCGACGAAACATCTTCACACGAGCGTTACCGCATGTTGCAGCGCGCCAAGATGCTCGTCGCCTATTGCAAGCGCAAGGGATCGCTCACGTTGGCGCAGCACGGGGAGAGCGGTTTTGATCGCGACCGCATTCAGCTCATCGCCAACGAGCTCGCAAGCGACCTGCGCACCATCGATATCGATTGCGCCTCGATTATCGCCATACGGCGCCCGTTGCACGCCAGTACGGTAAGCGCCCTGTACGACTGCGTGTATGACTTTGCGTTTTTTGCCTACACCACCGACCATCCGGCGCTTATGTATCACTTGGGCGACCATGACCGATGCAGTGTCGAGCTGCGCGCCACGCTTTTTTCCAACGATGATGAAGATCTTTCGCAGACGCCCGCTGCGCAAGAGCTCGAAAGCGCTCTGCAAGGGCGCAACGTGGCATACCGCCTTGAGGGCGAACCCGGCCAGTTGCGTATGATCGTGTTGATGCCGCGGGCGGGTGAGTGACGATGCAGATTTCGCTCATCCTTCCCCAAATCGTTGCACTCGATATTGTCTTTGCCCTGGCTGCGTGCCTGCAGACGATCCACGTTCCGCTCATCGCATCGCGCCGCTCGTCCTATAACCGTAGGGTGGTTTGCGCCTACGAGGCGAGCCTCGTGCTTCACCTAGTTATTTCGGCGCTCATCTTGTTCGCGTCGTCTGGCTCATATCTGGTGGCGCCGCTTGACGTTTGCGCCAGGGCAATGGGCGGAGTGCTGTGGCTCAATGCCGCAATCTTTGCCTATGGCGTGGTGCTTATGGTGCGCTATCGTCGCCCCGTCATGCTGGTCGAGCTGCTGCTTGTTGTCGCCGTTACACCGCCGGTGGTTTTTGCCACGGGCTCGGCGTGGACCGTTGTCCTTATCGCAGAGGGAGCGTTCTTCCTGTTCCGTTCCATCGCGGCGCTCTTGATGGACGTCCGTAACCGCCAGGAGGATATCACCGCGTTCTCGACGATCGAGACCATCAACGTGATTCCCGTGGGCATCCTGTATCTGGACCCGAGGGGCCGTCCGCTGCTCATGAACCGCTGCATGCGCAAAAACCTGGTGGAACTTCATATGCCCACCGATCTAGGTGACATGAGCGGCACATGGAACGACCTGCGCAAACTCAGCATGCAAATGCCCGAAAGCAGTAGGAACCGTGTGCGGATTAACTTGGATCGTTTTGGTGATGCTCGCGCGGTGATCGAGATTTCTCCCGCCGAGATTCGCCTATTTGTGCACGACGAGGTTATGGTTTCGGGCCGCCTCTTTGAGCGCATTATCGGACTGGACGTGACGGAATACGCACACGCCTACGACCGCTTGGCGCAAGCAAACCACCTACTTGAGCTTGCGGGCCAAGAGCTCCAGTCCCAGATTGAAGAAGTTAAAAAGGTTGCCGACAATGCGGCCTATCTACGTATGCGCGCCCGCGTTCACGATGTGATTGGGCAGCGCCTGTCCATTCTCCATCGCTATTTGGAGGAGGGGCGTCTGGACGACGAGTCGCTCGAGCAGATTGACCCGTTGCTGCGCTCAATTGCCGCCGATTTGCGCAGTGGCGGTGCCAGCGAGCCTGCAGAGCAGCTGGGTGATATCGTCCATGCTTTTGGCCTGGTGAGTGTGCAGATCGATGTTGAGGGTGCGCTGCCTGAGGACGCGCGTGTCGCCGCCGCATTTTTGCAGATTATCCGTGAGGCCTCGACCAATGCCACCAAGCATGCACAGGCCCATCGGGTCCATGTGCGCCTGTGGCGGGAGACGTCGGAAGACGGCGCTGTTGCGCGGATGACCGTTTCTAACGACGGCGCGCCTGCACCCGTATCGTATCGCGAGGGAACGGGTATCCCAGGTATGAGGCATGTCGCGCAAGATCTGGGCGGCTGCCTGGAAATCCATGCCGCCCCGCCCTTTACGCTTGCGGTGTCCATCCCGCTCAACGCCAGCGCCACAGCTCAAAGGAGAAGCTCATGATCCGCGTCCTTATAGTCGAAGACCAGGCCATCCTGCGCGAGAGCCTGGCGCGTTCCGTTGGCGACCAGCCCGATATGACCGTTGTTTCCGCCATTGCCGATGCTTCCGAGGCCTTGGGTGTCGCGCTCAAGGAGCGCCCGGACATGATACTGATGGACGTATGCGCCGAGCATGATTCCAACGACATCGTGGCGGCGGCGCGCATTAAAGAACAACTGCCCGAGTGCCGCGTCATTATCATGACCGGCATGCCCGAGATCACCTTTGTCGATCAGGCCCGCGAGGCGGGCGTCGATAGCTTTGTGTACAAGAACGTCGGTATCGACGAGTTGTTCGCCGTGATGCGCTCCACGCTGGCGGGCTATTGCACGTTTCCCAAGCCGCCCGAGAGTATTTTTTCGGGTACGGCGGCACTCGACGATGTTGAGCTATCGATTTTGCGCCTTGCCTGCGAGGGCAAGAGCCGTCGCGAGATCGCGGCCGAGCTGTTTATGAGTGAGGGCACCATCAAGCGTCGCATCTCGGAGATCCTCAACAAGACCGGCTACGACAACATCATGCGCTTGGCCGTGCGCGCAGTAACGGAGGGCAGCATCGTTCCCAATATGGAGCGCTAGCGCTCGTTACGCATCGGCACAAAAACGACGGGGCCGCAGGATCAACTCCTGCGGCCCCGCCTGACATGTGCGCGGATGTATCCGCCAATCCGCGGCCGTCGATGTCTGCCGCTACGCGATGGTTGCGCTGTAGGAGGCGACGTCCTCGTAGGAATCGGTCAGGTAGGCGTCGATGCCGATGGTCGTATTGACCAGGTCGTCAAGGCTGTCAAGCTCGCCGCTCGAGAACGTGAATTCCTCGGTGGCGCTGGTGCCGGGCATCAGGTTAGCCGAGAACCAGGGTTCCTTCATAGTGCCGTTGACGTTGGTCTTGCCGGAAGGAGCGTAGAAGGTCAGGTCCTTGTCGCTCTTGTTGGTGATGTTGACGACAAAGCCGATGTCGCCCCAGTCGTCCTTGAATTTCTCGGTGATGGTGATGGTGCACAGATCGTCATCGGCGACGGTGACGGCGGGGGAGATTTCGACACTCTGGACGTCGTCGTCTTCGACGGCCTCATCGACCTCTTCTTCCTTCTCGGCCGCCTCGCGATCCTTCTTCACCGTGCCGGACAGATCCTTGTCGGACTTGGTGAAGATAAGCTTGTCGCCTTCCACCTCCAGGACGAGCTTGTCGTCCTTGAGCTTCAGGTCGTGCGACTCATCTTCGGCGGTGATCGTTACGGTGGTGGCGTCCTTGGCTTCCCATTTCAGGTCGGCGACCTCAAGGAACATATCGAGGACGCCTGTGCCGTCCTCGTCGAGGATCAGGACGCAGTTGAGGCCCCACTCCTTGAGCATGTCCATGTACTCATCGGTCAGCTCTTCGCCGTCCAAGGTTCCACCCGAGTACTGCCAGCTGCCGACGAAGTTGGCCTTGGGGTCTTTGCCGCCGCCGCTGCAGCCCGTCAGGGCAAAGGCGAGCGCCAAGATACATGTCAGGAATGCGAGCGCGGACTTTTTGAACGTTGTCTTCATGGTGTCCTCCTTTATCGAACGAAACCTATAGAAACAAATGCGGGGTGGCGGATCCCCCGCCAATTACCAGATAGAGGGGCTAGGGCCGGGGCGTTCCGCAGTTGCTGCAGAACTTGCCGCCGTTTTCGCTGCCGCAGTTGGGGCAGAACCACTTGGCCGGTGCCGGGGCGGGTGCGGGACTACCGCACTCGGAGCAGAACTTGCCGGTGTTGGTGGCGCCGCAGCTGCAGGTCCATGCGCCGGCCGCAGGTGCGGCGGGAGCCGGTGTGGGAGTGGGTGCCGGAGCCGGCTGCGGGGCGGCCTGCTGCTGTGCCTGGCCGGCGGCGAACAGCTGGCTGGCGTTCATGCCGCCCATGCCACCCGCCATGCCCATGCCCATAAAGCCTGCCATCGCGCCGTTGGGGTTGGCGGCTGCCGCGCGCATTGCGTCGCTCTGGGCGCTGGCAATGTTGGCGGCTGCCATGGTGGGATCGCGCATGACCGCGGCTTTCTGCAGGTCCTTGATCATCTGCTCGTCCTCTTGCGAGGCGGCGATGGAGTTGACGCCAAAGCTTACGATCTCGACGCCGCGCAGGTCACGCCAGTCGGCAGAGAGGACCTCGTTGAGCGCGCGGGCGAGCTCGGTGGTGTGGCCGGGGATGGCGCTGTAGCGGATGCCCATCTCCGAGATCTTGGCAAAGGCGGGCTGCAGGGCGGTGAGCAGCTCGGACTTAAGCTGGCTGTCGATCTTGTCGCGCGTGTAGCTATCGGTCACGTTGCCGCATACGTTGGTGTAGAACAGCAGCGGGTTGGTGATGCGGTACGAATACTCGCCGTTGCAGCGCACGGAGATGTCGACGTCCAGGCCAATGTTGTTATCGACCACGCGGAAGGGCACGGGCGAGGCGGTGCCGTACTTGTTGCCGATGATCTCCTTGGTGTTGATGAAGTAGACACGCTGGTCCTTGCCCGCGTCGCCGCCAAAAGTAAAGCGGCTGCCGATATTGGCGAAGGTCTCCTTGATGGAATCGCCCAGGTTGCCGCTAAAGACGCTCGGCTCGCTGCCGGTGTCAAAGACGAACTCACCGGGCTCCAGCGCGACTTCGATGATCTTGCCGTTTTGCACCACGAGCATGCCCTGGCCGTCGTTGACGGCGATGACCGAGCCGTTGGAGATGACGTTGTCCTCGCCGCGCGTGTTGGAGCTGCGGCCGCCGGTGCGCTTGCTGCCCTTGCAGGCCAAGACGTCAGCGGGCATCGATTCGCAGTAGATAAATTCCTTCCACTGGTCGGCCATGACGCCGCCGGCAGCACCCAATCCAGCTTTCAAGAGTCCCATGGTGATCTTCCTTTCTCGTCAAAGGCCGGGTGGTATTGGTCAGGATGGTTAATCGTCCTTGTCGTCCTTCATGACAACGGTGGTCTCGGTGTGGCTGAAGGTGTCGTGCTTCTCGGTCAGGTCGAGCTCGCCACAGTAGCAATCGGCGTGGGTGGCCTCGTTGGCCGTCTTGAGCTGGCCCACCAGCAGCACGTCTGCGATGACCACGATGATCAGCGGCGCGACGATGTTGATGAGGATGCCCTCGATATCAAAGGTGAGGTAATCCGGATCGAAGGCGTTCTCACCCATGAAGAGGATCTGGGAGAGGACAAATCCGATCACAAAGAACAGCACCGAGGCGATAGCGAGCTTGGGCTTGGAGCAAGGAAGCTCGCCGACCATACGGCCGGTTTGGCCGTTCATGGCAAACAGGTAGCTCTTGCCGTTCCACGAGGTGGAAAGCATCCACACGGGGAACAGGGCATAGTCGCTGTCTTCCCAGGTGTAGTCGAGCTGCTTGCTTTCGACCGTGGCATCGTCATATTCGTCGACGACGGTTTCGCGCAGGGCCGAGATCGTGCTTTCCTCCATGCGGCGTTCGGCGCGCGCCTTGCAGGTTTCGCAGTCCTCGTCGTAGCGGTTGGCGATGTAGCCGGGCATATACGCGACCGAAAACGGGCGCAGGGCATCGTAGTCAAACGGCTCGATGGCGTCCATGTGGCCGTCGGGCATCTTGGACGATCCGTCGACGGGCACGCGCTTAAACGAGATGTTTCCCTTGCGGTAGGCGTCGTAGTGGTCGGTGGTCGTGACGGTGCGGTCGGATTCCTCGGTCACGGTCTCGTTGGTCGCATCAAAGTACACTTCGCCGTCCACGCGGGCGCCGTAAAGCCAAAACGGCACGTAGACGCCTTGGACTTCGTCGATGTGGTTGCCGGTGACAAAGCTCTTGGGCAGCAGGATCTTGCCCTTGTAGTGCTCTTTGAGCGCGGCCATAACGTCGTCGCGGCCGAGCTTAAACGGAATCACCAGGTCGGGTGAGAAGTCGCCCGAGAGCTGACCGGGTGCCACGGCGGGGTTGCCGCAGTACGGGCAGGTGGTAACGGCGACGGTGCCATCCGAGATTAGCTCGGCGCCGCACGACGAGCAGATATAGCCGGCGTTTTGGGCGAGCTCCTGCACCGCAGCGTCGGTCGCGGGCTTGGGTGCCGCCGCTGCGGCGTCGGCTTTGGCGTCTGCCTTGTCCTGGCGCTCGCGATAGAGGGCCTCGACCTCTTCGACTTCAAAACGCGAATCGCAGTAGTCGCAGACGAGCTTTTGCTCGGCACTGGCAAAATGCAGGGGGCCGCCACACGCGGGGCACTGATAGTTGACGCTCTCGAAGGCCATGATCGGTCCTTTCCGTGCCGGAGGCTATGCGCCGATGGCGCCGCCACAGTATTCGCAGCGCCCACTGGCATCGGGAATGGTGGTTGCACCGCAGAAGGGGCAGGTGACCGCGGTCTTGGGGGCCTTGGCGGCCACGACGCTGTCGCGCGTCTCCTGGCGCAGCTGCACCAGCGCGTCGCGGACCTCGGTTGCCTGGCGCTTGGCCTCGCGGTATTCGATGGAACCGCGCTGATCGATGGTGGAGTCGTTCACGCGCAGGTTGATCTCGGTAAAGTACGGCGTGTTGACATGGATGGTCAGATTAAAGTCGTAATCCAGGTCGTAGCGCGGCGGGTTATAGCTCTCGCGCTCGCCGTCCTTGGTCTCGCGATAGATCTCGGTGCGATGCTCGTCAATATCCATATCGCAGCCGAGTACCTGTGAGAACTCGATGATGTCGGGATTGGCGTCGCGCCAGCGGCTCTGCGAAGTGATGATCAGCAGGCCCGCGTCTTCGTCGAGCATGATGTTGGTGCGCCCGGCAGAGAGCGTGCGCGTGGGGTTGAACGAGGCCAGGCGCTCGGCATTGGCCTCGCGGTAGGCGAGCTGCTCGCGGATATCGTTCGCGGTGCTGGAGCGATAGCCGTGAAAGTAGGGGGAGAGCTTGCCGGCGCACTCTTTGCACAGGTAGCCTTCGTTGATCTTGGTCTTTCCCAAAAGTCCCAGCTCGGTACCGCAAATCGCGCACTCTTTCTTCTCGAACATCTTGTCAAAGAAGCCCATGGCTGCCTCCCATCAACAGGTAGCGTGTGTCACTTTTGATGATGGGGGAGTGCGCGATCTTTCACGATACCCAGACGGCTCAAGGAGTCTCCACAACTGGGACACATGGCCCATTTTTTGACTAGTCGTTGGGGACGTTCTTAAACGACTAGTCGCGGGGGACACTCTTTGTCGAAGGCGCTCGAAGGCACTCATTGGGGACGTACTTAAATGAGTGGCAGTTGGAGACACTCCTGGCCGAGCTAGAGATCGCGCGCGTCCCTTCTGGTCCATGCGGCTCAAAATCGCGGCGTGATGTGGACGGCTGGGGTCGAATTGGCAGCATTTCGAGCCTGGCTTCGATATTGAGACTGGTTCTTTATTAAAATAGATTTCCAGACAATTGAGCGGCTGGGGGTTAACCATGAGGGGCATGGGAGACACAACCGCATATTTGCGTCGGGGCATTCGGGAGATTATATGCCTGGCGCTGTTCTTCTTCACGTTTTTGGCGTGCGAGTATCTTTTTGATGTGCGCATGGCCGAGTTCGTGTCTCCGAACGAGGTCGTTATTTATGAGAGCCTTGTCATCGGCGCGAGCGTGATTGGCTTCTTTGTGCGTCCCATTCTGTACTATCGCCGTCCCCATGCTATCGACGCAACGAGTGACGTCACGGGCGTTTTGCTGGTGGCGGTATTGCTGCTGTTGATTATGGCGGTTCAGGTTGAGGTGGTAATTGCCGGCGGTTTGGTGGCGTGCTGCGCGCTGGGCTACTGCGGATCGACTGCTCATGCAAATTTTGCGAGGCGCTTTGCGCGAACGCCCTGCTTGGCGCGCGCCGCCGCACTTTCTTACGCCATGGGCGTTCTGGTGCAGGTTCTCAACCACATGGTGATGCCTGTCGGCATTCCTCAGCAGGCTGTTCTGGTCGTCTGTGCGATCGCGCAGGTGGCGTTGCTCCACGGTGCCCGACGCGCCAAGCTGCGCGACGAGTCCGATCCCAGCTTTGAACCCAGTGCTGCCGGGCTTTCGGTAGATGCTCTGGAATATGGCGCCAAGTGGCATGACGATCCCGAGGCAAAGGCGGCATTCCGTCGCGCCGTAGTTCGCCTGACCGTGGCGACGGCGTATCTTTCCAGCGTATTCGCCGCTCTCAACGCGGGCTTCACGACCCTGCATGCTGTCGGAACCGTCGATTTGGGCGATTGGCCGCGCCTGCTGCTTGTCGTGAGCTCGTTGGTCGCTGGCGCACTATTTGACCTGCACGGCCGCTCGTATATGAATATCGGCATGACATGTGCCGCCATACTGTCCACGCTTTCGTTCTTTGTGCTCATCGTCGATGGCAATGGCGGCAACGAGCTTGCTGCCACGATCATCTTTTATCTGGGCTCGGGCTTTTTCGTGGTGTTCTTTACCACAAAATATGCCGCCGTCTCGCTCTATGCGCGCTGGTCATATTTTTGGCCGTGCATGGGTCGCGTCGTCAACAACGTGTGCTCGATGTTCGTGACGGCGCCGGCAGTGGCGATCATCTCGAGTCAAAACGTGCTGGCTGCGATCGGTGCGGCGCTCGTGATGTTTGTGGGCATTGCGATTACGCTGCTGGGGCAGTTGGGGCAACGAGCCGATGATGCCGCGATGCGGGACGGACTGCCGCTTGCCACCGACGATCTTGGTGGGGATCTTGCGCCCACATGCTCCGACCCCGAGCCCGTGGAGGCAGCGGAGCCCACGTCCGATGAACGCCTCGATGCCTTCGTCGTCACCTTTGGGCTTACAAGGCGCGAGCGCGATATTCTTGAGGTCTTGGTCGTTTCGGACCAGAGCGTTCAGGACATCGCCACAACGCTTTTCCTTTCGCGCTCCACGCTCTATCGTCACATTTCCTCGATCAACAAAAAGACCGGCACCGCCTCGCGCGTGGCCCTCATCAACTTCTTCTGGTCCTGGACACCCAAGGACTAGCTAATCTCCCAATAAGTCGCGGTGGAATAGTCCCTAAATTAAAGTCACGGGGCAAACAGGAACTATTTCACCGCAACTGCTGGGGGGATAGACTGCGGCGGCGGCAGAGGCAACGGCAGCGGCGTTGGCAGCTGTGGTAGTGGCAACGGCAGCTGGCAGGGTGTTTTCCGTCTACTTGCTACAGCAGCTCGCCGTGGCGGGCAATGTAGCGGCGCTTTGCCAGCTGGGTGAGCGCGATATAGGCGGTAACGATGCCAATGAGCAGCCCAAAAAAGCTCGTGGGCAGCGGCATGAGGCCGAGCGCATCGGCGATGGGGCTTGCCGGCAGCCAGGTGACGAGCGCCAGGCCCAGCACGGTAAGAACGCACAATGCGGGCGCGGCGTGGTCGCGCGGGCTCGGCAGATGCGGGGAGCGCAACATGTGGACCACGAGTGTCTGCGACCACATGGACTCGACAAACCAGCCGCTCTGGAAGAGCGCAGCAAAGGTCGCCATACCCGCGACGTCGCCCGCGGCGGCAAGCTCGGACCAGCTTGCGTCCACGGCGGCGGGGCACACGACAAAGAAGAGCGCGGCGAAGGTCACGATGTCAAACAGCGAGCTCACGGGGCCCAGCTCGAGCATAAAGCCCTTGATGGACGCGGCGTCCCAGGCACGCGGGCGGGCAGTCCAGGCGTCATCGACGGTGTCCCACGGCAGTGCGATGCACACGATCTCGTAGACCAGCGACAGCAGTACCAGCTGCAGGGCGCTCATGGGCAAAAACGGCAAGAACAGGCTCGCGACGGTCACGGACAGCACATTGCCAAAGTTGGAGCTCACCGTGGTCTTGAGGTACTTGAGCAGGTTGCCGTAAGTGCGGCGGCCTTCGATGATGCCGCGCTCGAGCACGCCCAGGTCCTTCTGAAGCAAGATGATATCGGCGGATTCCTTGGCAATATCGACGGCCGAATCGACCGAGATGCCGCAATCGCTCGCACGCATGGCGGCGGCGTCGTTGATGCCGTCGCCCATAAAGCCCACGGTGTGGCCGAGCATCTCGCGCATGACACGTACCAGGCGCGCCTTCTGCAGCGGCGAGAGCTTGGCGAAGAGGTGGGTTTTCTCGGCGCGCTCGGCAAGTTCGGCGTCATCGAGCGTATCGATCTCGGAGCCGAGCAAGACGTTGCTCGCATCGATACCAATCTGCTCGCAGACGGTGGCGGCGACGCGGTCGTTGTCGCCGGTTAGGACCTTGACCGCCACGCCCTTGGCCTCGAGGGTGGCGACGGCGCCCGCGGCACTTGCTTTGGGCGGATCGAGGAAGGCCAAAAAGCCCATCAGCACCATGTCGCACTCGTCGGCGATGCCAAACTCGCCCACGCAGCGCGGATTGGTCTTCTGCGCCACGGCAATTACGCGTAGGCCCTCGGCGTTAAGTCCGGCGATCTGCTTGCGAATCTGGGCGAGCTTCTCGTCGGTGAGCGGCTGAGCGATGCCATCGATCTCGACAAAGGAGCAGATCTCGAGCATTTCCTCGGCAGCGCCCTTGGTAACCATCTGGGTTTTGCCTTGGGCGTCGGCGACAACTACGCTCAGGCGACGGCGCGAGAAATCGAAGGGAACCTCGTCGACCTTGGTGTAGCGGTCGCGCAGGCTCTGGCCCAGCATGGAATCGGGTGCGACGGTCGAGGGTGTCACATCGGCACGGTCGATTACGGCCAGGTCGATAAGATTTTTGAGGCCGGTCTGGAAGAAGCTGTTCAAAAACGCATGGCGCAGCACGCGCGCGTCCTCGTTGCCATCGGTGTTGAGGTAGCGCTCGAGCACGATGCGGTCTTCGGTGAGGGTGCCGGTCTTGTCGCAGCACAGGACGTCCATCGCTCCGAGGTTTTGAATCGCCGGCAGCTCCTTGACGATAACCTGGCGACGGGCGAGGTCCTTGGCGCCCTGCGACAGGCTCGTGGTCACGATGACGGGAAGCATCTGCGGCGTGATGCCCACGGCCACGCTCGTGGCGAACAGCAGCGCGTCGATGACGTTGCCCTTGGTGGCGGCGTTGATGGCAAAGACGGCCGGCGCCATAACGAGCATCAGGCGCACCAGCAGCATGGAGACGCTCGAGACGCCGCGGTCAAACGCGCTTTTTTCGCCGCGCCCGTTGAGCATCTTGGCGATGCCGCCCAGGTAGGTGTCCGAGCCGGTGGCAACGACAAGCGCCATGGCGGCGCCGTTTTGCACGGAGGTGCCGGTAAAGACGATGTTCTTGCAGGCAGAGAGTGGCAGTGCGGAGCCGTCGGCGCCCTCGACGACGGTGACGGCGGTGGTCTTCTCGACGGCCTCGCTCTCGCCGGTGAGTGCGGACTCGATCACAAACAGGTCGCGCGCGGTGATGATGCGGGCGTCTGCTGGCACCATATCGCCGGCAGAGAGGCGGATTACATCGCCGGGGACGAGCTCGTCGAAGGGGATCTCGATGCGCCCGCCGTCGCGCAGGGCGGTGCAAGTGTTGGAGACCAGGTCCTTAAGGGCCTCGGCCGCATTGCCGCTGCGGGCTTCCTGGATAAACTTCATACCGCCCGATACCAGCAGCATGATGCCGATGACGATGACCGTGGAGGGGTCGCGCTGCGGCTCGGGTACGGCGAGCACGTCGATGTAGAGCGAGACCAGCGCGAGCGCGGCGAGGATGCCGGCGAAGGGATCGATGAAGGCGTCGGCGATGCGGCGGGCGAGCGTTTTGGTCGTTGCCTCGATGGTGTTGGGGCCGACGGCGTTCAGGCGCTCAGTTGCCTGCTCGACGGTGAGGCCGTTTGCCGTGGCGTCAAGCAGTACGAGGGCGTCCTCGGCACTATGGGTGGCGGCGAATATGGTGTTCTTGGACAGGCCGGTATGAGCGGCAGGGCGCGCCGTGCGGCGGCGCTTGGAGATGGCTTCGAGTACCGTGACGGTTTTGAGCATCAGCATAGGGTCCTCCTTGTTGAGGGGAGTTAGCGTACGTGTCGTATTTGCTTCAAAAAACCTAGATGTCGCTCACGTCAAGCTCTTGAGCCCACAAAGGGTGCAGCGCGCCTTTGCGGTGGTTTTGGCGATCTGCCGGTGGCGTTTATGCGTGTGCGGAGTCCTCGCGGCGTGCCGAGGGCGACATGCAGGTTTTTCGACTAGGACTGCCTTCCATGGCACACCTCCTAAAGGCTGAGCGCAGCGCGCTTTGGGTATCTCGTACCCCTTTTTAATCCGCCCGTATTCTTGATGAGGGGGTTTGACATGTCAACCCTATTGTTCGGAAAACCATTCCCCCTGACAAAGCCTTTACAGAATGCCGTGGCTCCAAAGCACGCCCACATCGACGCCTCACCTGCGCTAAACTGAAGAGCACGTACGCGATTACGAGAGGAGCCCGCATGGAGGCTTACAAGCAAGAGTTCATCAAGTTTATGGTCGAGTCCGACGTTCTTAAGTTCGGCAGCTTTACGCTCAAGAGCGGCCGTCAGTCCCCGTTCTTTATGAACGCCGGCGCTTACGTGACGGGCTATCAGCTCAAGAAGCTGGGCGAGTATTACGCCCAGGCCATCCACGATAACTTTGGCGACGACTTTGACGTGCTGTTTGGACCGGCCTACAAGGGTATTCCGCTGGCTGTCGTGACCGCGATTGCCTACCACGAGCTGTATGGCAAGGAGGTCAAGTACTGCTGCGACCGCAAGGAGGCCAAGGACCACGGCGCCGACAAGGGCAACCTGCTGGGCTACGAGCCCCAGGACGGCGACCGCGTGGTCATGGTCGAGGACGTCACCACCAGCGGTAAGTCCATCGACGAGACCTATCCCAAGGTCAAGGCTGCTGCCGATGTCGAGATCAAGGGCCTGATCGTGTCCCTCAACCGCATGGAGGTCGGCAAGGGTGGCGTGACCACCGCGCAGAAGGAGATCGAGGCCAAGTACGGTTTCCCCGTCGCGAGCATCGTCTCCATGGCCGAGGTCGTCGAGACCCTCTACAACCACGAGATCGACGGCAAGGTCGTCATTGATGACGAACTTAAGGCTGCCATCGACGCCTACTACGAGCAGTACGGAGCACGTTAGTTACGGCGTTTTGCCAAACGCCGTAACCGGCCGACGCTGCGCGACGTCCAGGGCGACAATTTGTCATTCAAAAGGCGAGGCATGACCAGAAGGTCAATGCCTCGCCTTTTTCATGCCAACTTGTTCGCCCTGGGCGGCGCTCGCTGTCGTTGCCGAAACATCGGCGTTGCCGGACTAGTCATTGGGGACGTTCATAAATGACTACTCAGGAATGAGCGTGGATAATCTCCCGTTTTTGGCCTGTGTGCGGGCTCAAAGTGGGAGATTATCCGCGTTCGCTAGTTAAGCGTCCAAAAATCCACACTCGCCAAACCTACCAAAAAGGGACAGGTTTATTTTGGCACGCTTCGGTCGGTGTCAGGAAGTGTTAGGGACAAGGCGGCGACAGGACTCGAGAGCGAAAAGAAGTGCCGGGTTTGGCGCGCCCGCTTCTGCCCGTCCCGTGCGCGGACGATACTCGGCTTATCGATCCGCGATGCAAAGGAGACGCTCCATTCCACGAGCGCTACCGGGAAGGGCTCGCGATTCGAGTCCCCACCTTAGCATTTGAACCATTTGGCACTATAATTACCGTAGGCATGCGCACAACGTTGCGCTTAATCAAGAGGAGAAAACGTATGGGTCTGTTTGACATGTTCAAGAAGAAGGCTGAGCCCGCGGCTGCCGCTGCTCCGGCCTCCATCTCTGCTTCTGCTGGCGCCGACGTGCTGTGCTCGCCCGTCAAGGGCAAGGTCATCAAGATGGCCAACGTGCCCGATCCCGTCTTTGGTGGCGAGGTTCTGGGCAAGGGCTGTGCCGTGTGGCCCGAGGACGATCTGGTCTACGCTCCCTGCGACGGTAAGGTGACCGTCACCATGGGTCACGCCGTGGGCTTGCAGTCCGATAGCGGCATCGAGGTTCTGGTGCACGTTGGCGTCGATACCGTCAACATGAACGGTGACGGCTTCGAGGGCTTCGTCAAGGCTGACGACGTCGTGAAGGCCGGCCAGCCCATCCTCAAGATCGACCGCGCCAAGATCGCTGCTGCCGGTTACAAGGACTGCGTCGTCGTGGCCGTGTCCAACACCGCCGAGTTTGCCGATGTCGAACTCGCCGTCGAGGCCGACTCTGCTGTCGCCGCCGGTGACGCCATCGTTAAGGTCGTCCGCAAGTAAACTGCGGCATCCAAAGGATGTGCAAGGGTGGTCGGGTTTTCCGGCCACCTTTTTTATTACATCGCGGGGAAGCATTTTATTGCACGTTGGGCGGGCTTGCAAACCGTTCGGACGCTAAAACGAACCGACCGCGCCTTCGCGTTGCCGAGGGTGTTCATAAGTTGATAGTATGGGCTTACTTATTACAACGTGTGCCGCGTCCGGGAAGCGCGGTGCCGCTCATTGGGAGGAACAACATGAAAAAGAAGCTGCTGCTTGCGCCCCTCATGGCCGTCTTGGTTGCATGCGTGGTCGTACTTTCCGGCTGTGGAGGTCCTTCGGTTGAGGAGCTCATCACCGAGGATCTTACGACGCAGTTTGACGAGGTCAAGAACGGTGGCGACGACTTCCTCTCTGGTCTGGAGGAGGCTTCGGGCGACGAGTTCGAGCAGCTGGGTATCGATCCCAAGGAGTACGCCAAGACCTATCTCGAGGGCTTTGACTACAAGATCGGCGACGTGACGGTCGACGAGGACAAGGGTGTCGCGACCGCCGAGGTCTCTATCACCTGCAAGTCTATGAACAAGATCGTCGAGGACTTCTCCACCCAGTATCAGGAGAAGGTCGCCGCGCTTGACACGGTTCCTTCCGATGACGAGCTGTACAAGATGGCCGGTCAGGTTATGGTCGATGTGACCAAGGCCACCGAGCCCAGGAAGACCACGGTTATCTTCAAGTACACCTGCAACGACGACGGCGAGTGGTCTGCCGACGACTCCGTCAACTCCGAGATGATGGATGCAATGCTGAGCTAGTTCGTTGCGGCGTTTTACCAAACGCCGCAACTGCTCGACGCTGCGCGGGCACCAGAGCGACAACTTGTCATTCAAAGAGGACGGTATGACCAGAAGGTCTATGCCGTCCTCTTTTCATGCCAATTTGTTCGCTCTGGTGTCCGCTCGCTGTCCGTCCTCTACCTGCGGCGTTGCCATGGTGCGGCACTTGTAGTCATTGGGGACGCTCTTAAATGACCAGGCGGCAGTTGGGGACATTCCTTGTGCCAGCGTTGCATCGAGTGCTTGGGAAACCGCGACCCGGTTTTTGGCCGAATAGTGGGTCGCATTTTCCGGATGGGGTGGGTTACGGAAAGTGCGACCCGGAATATTACTCTGAAACGGGATGCGGTTTCCCTGATGCGCCTCAAACGGAAAGCGCATCCCATTCCGGAGCTTCAAAACGGGATACGCTTTCCGCGCAACAGCATTGTCGCAGCTGCGTTAAGCAGTGTCGCTCGTTACTCGCCCAGGATTAGCGCTGCGAGCTCGCCCTGGGTGTCCACCACGTAGTCGGCGCCGGCGGCTTCCAGCTCTGCGCGGCCGCGGAAACCCCAGCTGACGCCCGCACTCTTAAGGCCGGCGTTGTGGCCGGTCAGGATATCGACATTGGAATCGCCTACGTAGAGCGTGGTCGCCGGGTCGGCGCCTAGCTCTTCCATCACATGCAGCGTGACGGGTGCTTCGGGCTTGGGCGGAAACGCATCGACACGGCCCTGCACCAGCGCAAAGCGCTCGGAACCAAAATACTTTTCGATAAGCGGAGCCGCCGAGACGTGGTCCTTGTTAGTGAGCACGGCAAGCTGAACGCCCGCGGCGCGTAAGCGGTCGAGCATCTCGATCGTGCCGGCATAGGGAGCGGTGTGGTCTTCCTTGTGCTCGCCGTAGTAAGCCCTAAACTCGGCAAGCGTCTGCTCAAACATGCGGCCGTCGCCTGCGTACTCGGCGGGCATAAAGCGCTCAACCAGCTTGAGCATGCCGTTTCCCACCTTGTAGCGGTACTCGTCAACGGCAAACGTGGGCCAGCCGTGCGCCTCGCAGGTATGGTTGCCGGCGGCCGCCAGGTCCTCGAGCGTGTTGAGAATGGTGCCGTCCAGGTCAAAGATCACATGGGAAAAAGCTGCTGCCATGGGTGCTCCTGCCGCTTGAGTTGTAAAACGCACCCCATGATACTGGGCATGCGTGCCGGGCATGTTTGGAATCTGAATATCTTTAATAGCCCTGAGCCTTTGTCGTTAGCAAATTCTCGGCAGCTGCTCTCCTACGAGCATGTCGAGGATGCGGGTCGAGCCCCAGCCGGTGCGCACGCGCACGGCGGGATGGGCGCCCTCGGCAAGTGGCAGCACGCGGCCGATGATGGCGGCATTCTCGCCGTAGCGGGCGGCGCGCATGGCGCTCAGCGCGGCATCGGCTTGCTCGGCCGGCACGACGGCAACCATCTTGCCCTCGTTTGCCACCTGCAGCACATCGTAGCCGAGCATCTCGCAGGCGGCCTGCACGTCGGGACGCACGGGCACGGCATCCTCGTCGATCTCCATGGCAACGCCGCTGGCCTGCGCAAACTCGTTGAGCGTCGAGGCCAGGCCACCGCGCGTGGGGTCGCGGAAGCAGCGTGTGTCGGGTGCTGCGGAAAGCACATCGGCAATCAGGTGGTTGAGCGGCGCGGCGTCGCTTTCGATGGTGCTCGAAAACGCCAGACCCTCGCGTTGGCTCATGATAGCGATGCCGTGGTCGCCCAGTGTACCCGAGACCAGGATGACATCGCCGGGCTGGCAGTTTGCGCCGCTGAGCGCCACGCCCGCAGGCACCTCGCCCACGCCGGCGGTATTGATATAGACGCCGTCGGCCCCGCCGCGCTCGACCACCTTGGTGTCGCCCGTGATTATGGACACGCCCGCCTCGTGCGCCGTCTCGGCCATCGTCTGCACAATCTGGCGGAGCCTATCCATGGGATAGCCCTCTTCGAGGATAAAGCCGCACGACAGGTAGCGCACGTTGGCGCCCGAGGTCGCGACGTCGTTGACGGTTCCGCACACGGCGAGGCGGCCGATGTTGCCACCGGGGAAGAACTGCGGCGAGACTACAAAGCTGTCGGTCGACATGGCGATGCGCCCGCTCGCGGGCAGCGCGGCGACGCCGGCATCGTTGCCTTCGAGCAGCTCGGGCGACCCAAAGGCATCCAAAAAGACCTCATCGATGATGCGTTTCATCATCTGGCCGCCGGAGCCGTGGCCCAGCAGGACGGTGCTATCGGTAACGCTATGGGACATATCGAAAACTCCAATCGTGGGTGGTGCCGGTGTGCGGGTGTGCCCGGGCTAGTCGCGGTAGCGGTAGTACGCCGCGCAGCTGCCCTCGGAGCTCACCATGCACGGGCCGACGGGGTGCTCGGGCGTGCAGGTGCGGCCAAAGAGCGGGCAGCTGCTCGGCGCAATGGCCCCGCGCAGCACGTCGCCGCAGCGGCACCCGCGCGGCTCGACCGTCGCCTCAACGGGCACGTCAAAGCGAGCGCGGGCATCAAAACGCGAGAACTCGGGGCGGATGGAAAGGCCCGAGTCGGCAATCAGCCCCAGCCCGCGCCATGTGGTATCGCACGGCTCAAACACCTGCTCGACCAGCTGGCGCGCCACGGGATTGCCGTCTGCGTTGACGCCACGGCGGTAGGCGTTGTCAATCACCGGCCTGTCCTCGACAACCATCTGGACCAGCATGCAGATGCCCTGCAGGATATCGACCGGTTCAAATCCCGTGACCACGCCCGGGGTATTGAATTCGTCGACCAAAAAGCTAAAGGGCGCCAAGCCCGTGATGGTGGCGACGTGGCCCGGCAGGATAAAGCCGTCGATGGTGGTCTCGGGGTCGTTGGCGATGGCGCGCAACGCCGGCGGCGTGGCCTTGTGGGCGCAATAGACCGAGAAGTTCAAAAGCCCGCGCGCCTCGGCCTCCAAGATGGCGGCGGCGATGGTGGGCGTCGTAGTCTCAAAGCCCACGCCCATAAAAATGACTGGGCGATCAGGGTTTTGCTCGGCAATGTCGAGCGCGTCGAGCGGGGAATAGACGATACGGATATCGCGCCCCGCCGCCTTTTGCGCAGCGAGCGAGGTGGATGATCCGGGCACGCGCATCATGTCGCCAAAGGTGGTGATGATGGCGCCGTCTATGTTGGCGAGCGCGATTGCGTGGTCGATGTCGCGGTTGGCGGTGACGCAGACGGGGCAGCCCGGGCCGCTCAGCAGCTTGAGCCCGGCCGGCATAATGGAGCGAAAGCCATAGCGCCCGATGCTCACGGTATGCGTGCCGCAGACTTCCATAAGGTTGATGGTGCGGTCGCCGACAAGCTCATGAATGCGCTCGATGAGCTCGCGAGCCAGCTTGGGATCGCGGAATGCCGAGAAATCGATACCGGAGCGCGCCGGCTGCTCGGGCGCCACTAGTAAGCCTCCGCCGGGTTGGTGGTCAGCTGGTCTTCTTCGACCAGCTCGGACATGGCATTAACAAGCTCGAGCGTTTCCTGTGCTTCCTGCTCGTCGACAATCTGGATGCCAAAGCCGGCGTGTACGAGAATATAGTCGCCAACCTGCGCCGTCGGCACGAGTCGCAGCGACACGGGGCGCTCGATGCCCATCATGTCGACGGTGGCCTTGAGGTCGTCGTCGCGTTTGACTACTTTACCGGGAACGGCAAGGCACATATTGTTCCCCTTTTATACGCTTTGCGCTGGACGGGCGCTCAATAATCCATCAGTTGATGGTAGCGCTCGCGGGGTTCGCGGGCAAACGCGTTACGCCTGTGAGACGGCTGGGCGCGGCGGCGTGCGAGGGCGAGCTACTGTGATGCAATCTGCGCGAGGCGAGCGCGTGCGACTGCCGCCTGACCGTAGGCGATGCAGCCGTCGTTAACGGGCACGGTTTGGGGGACGAGGACAGTAAGGCCTGCGCTTTTGAGCTCGCGGGTGAGGAGTTGAAGCAGAAGTCGGTTCATGAACACGCCGCCCGAGAGCGCGACGGTGTCGATGCCCTCGTGCACGCAGATATCGCTGGCGATGCGCGCCGAGGAGCGCGCGACGGCGACATGGAAGTCGAGTGCGAGCCTGTCGGCGGGCGCTCCGGCTTCAGTTCCTCCCAAAAGTGTCTCAAAGAGTGCTTTCTGATCCAGAACATGGGGGCCGTTCAGCCACGATGGGCCAGATGCGAAATGGCCGGCGTTGTCGTCGGGAAAATGGGCGATTTCGTTGTCGAGCGCGCGCCAGGCGGCAGCCTCAAGTTCGATGGCGGGTTCGCCCTCGTAGGTTGCCTTGTCGCAGATGCCCAGAATTGCTGCCGCGGCATCAAAGAGACGCCCCATGCTGCTGGTACGCGGGCTGTTGATGCCGCGCTCGATCATGGTGGCTGTCACGCTGCGCGTTTGCTCGTCGAGGCTGTCCAAAAGCCGAGCGGCACCTGGGTGCTCGAGCAGACCGAGCTCACTGAGCAGGGCAAAGGCGTTGCGGCGGGCGTCGCGCACGGAGGCCGCCCCGCCGGGGAGCGCCCAGGTGCGCAAATGCGCGGCGCGTTCAAAGCCGCCAAGGCTGGCAACAAGAAACTCGCCGCCCCAAATGGTCCCATCGGTGCCGGCGCCGGTGCCGTCAAAGGCGATGCCAAGGACACGCGCGTCGGTTGTAAGCTGGCCCGCGGCGATGGCTTCGGCCATTACGCTCGCGATATGCGCATGATGGTGCTGCACCTCGACGAGCGGCAGATTGCATTTTCGCGCCTGCTCGCGCGCCCACTGGCCCGATAGATAGCTGGGGTGTAAATCGCAGGCCAAGGCGGCGGGCGCCAAATCAAAGAGATCTTCCAAGCGCGTGCGCGCAGCGTTCCAGGCATCGAAGGTCCCGCCGTTTTCAACATCGCCGATATGCTGCGACACAAAACAGGTTGCCTCGCCGTTCGTCCCTTCACGCGTGAGCGCAATCGTGGCCTTTTGTTGTGGCCCGCAGGCGAGCACGCAGGACGGAGCGCGGTCGAGCGCCGGCAACGGCAGCGGCTGGGGTGCATATCCGCGAGCGCGGCGCACGGGCATAACGGCGCCGTCGACCACGCGCACTACAGAGTCGTCGTAGCGCGAGAGGATCGCGCGGTCGTTACCGAGCAACGCGTCGGCGATGCCAGCAGCAACGAGGTGTTCCCAGGCAAGGTCGTCGTCGGTCTCGATGGGTTCTTCGCTCAGGTTTCCGCTGGTCATGACGAGCGCGTGCATGCCGTGCGACGCGGCAGCTGCAAGCAGAAGATGCTGAAGTGGGGTGTAGGGGAGCATAACGCCAAGCTCGGGCAGGTCGTGCGCGACGGACGGTGCGAGTACGAGGGCGTCGGGAGAATCGCCGTTGCCCTCGCCAACAGTGCGTCGGCGCAGCAGCACAATGGGACGGATACTGCCGGCGAGAAGCTCGCGCTCAGCGTCGTCGATATGGCACAGGTGCCCGGCATCGGCAAGACTGCGCACCATGACGGCAAGTGGTTTGTTACTGCGGCGTTTGCGATGGCGCAACTCGGCCACCGCCTGCTCGTTGGCAGCATCACAGGCTAGATGGAATCCGCCCAGGCCCTTGATGGCGACGACGCCACCGCTGGCCAGCAGCTCAACGTAGCGCTCGATGATGGCGTCGCTGGCCTCGCGTGTGGTGCCGACGGCCGGTGTCGCGGACGAATTCCCGCACGCATCGCCGTTCACAGCCTCACGCCACGTAATATGCGGCCCGCAATCAAAGCAGGCATCGGGCTGCGCGTGAAAACGCCGGTCGAGCGGATTGGCATACTCCGCGGCACACTTGGGACACATGGGAAAACGGTCCATCGACGTGGCCGCTCGGTCATAAGGCAGCGATCGGATGATGGTAAAGCGTGGACCGCAGTTAGTGCAGTTGATAAAGGGGTAGTGATAGCGTCGGTCGGCGGGATCGAACAACTCGCGCAGGCAATCGTCACAGGTGGCGATATCGGGCGAGACGAGCGTCGTGTGCGCGGTCTGGTCCTGCGACGCCACAATGTGAAAGCCCTGCTCATCGGCAGCGCTCCAGCCGCCAGGCTCCAAATCCGCAATATCGACTCGCTCAACGCGAGCTGCCGCAGGCGCATGCTCAGAAAGCGCGGCAACAAAAGCATCGAGCGCATCGGCCAAAGCGTGCGCCTCGATATGCACGCCGTCGCCCGCATTGAGCACCCATCCACAAATGCCATGTGCCATGGCCTCGCGATACACAAACGGTCGCATGCCAACGCCCTGCACAATGCCCGTCACATGAATATGCACATGCCGCATGCGACACCCCTCATCAAAACCGACCAAAAAGGGACAGGTTTATTTTGGTAGGTAAAACTTCTAAACCTGCCAAAACAAACCTGTCCCTATTTGGCAGGTGCGCTGCGGGAAATCCCGCTACAGCCCCAGGCTCTGCTTGGTGGCGGCGCACGTGAGCTCGCCGTGCTTAACGCCGCGCAGGCCCAGCAGGCGGTCGGCTAGTTCGTAGACGCGCTCGCCGCGACCCTTGAGTGCCAGGATTTCCAAGCAGTTGTGGTGATCCAAATGCACGTGCATCGTCGATACGATCTCGTCGGTGTAGTCGTGCTGCACCTCGTCCAGGCGGCGCGTCAGATCGCCGGTGTGATGGTCGTAGATCATGGTGAGCGACCCGATAACGTGCTCATCGGGCGTGCGCATCTGCTCTTTGGCGATCGAGGCGCGAATCAAATCGCGCACGGCCTCGGAGCGGTTGGCCACGTCGCCGCGGCGCCCGATCTGCTCGTCAAAACGGCGCAGCAGGTCGTCGGGTGCGGTAACCGAAAAACGGACCAGCTCGGAGCCGGAGCCACTACAGTGGCAGCCCGCGTCACCGTCCGCCCCGTGCGGATGCTCGTGCTCGTACTCGCAGCAGTGCTCGTGTTCGGCCACCTTACACCAGCTTCACGGAGCCGACGGAGTTGTGGTCGGCCTCGATGGCTTCCTCGTAGCCCTCGAGCGCGTCATGCGCCTCGTGGAGCGCGGCCATGGCGGCCTCGAGCTTGGCGCCGATGCGCTCCATGTCAAAATTCTCGGTCGCATGCAGCAGCTGATGGCTCCACTCGTGAGCGAGCTCGATGGTGTCGTCGACCTGCTTGACGCTCATGGCAAGCTGGCTCATGTTCATTCCAACATCATGCATGGGAAATCTCCTTTTGTATGGGGCAGTTCAGTGGTTCAGATTTTACTACGCCCGCTCTGTGCGCAGCTGCATAAGAAAACGGGTGCGAGTCTGTGCGACCCGCACCCGTTCACTGGGGGCTGTTTGTGACTACCATACTATCCGTGGTTGCACTCGGTGCATCCAGAAGTCCGGCGAGCGGTGCAAAAGCGCTCATGGACGGCAGGCAGACGGCAACATGTAACAAGTGTATTACAGATGCTTCTCCAGCAGCGCCTGAAGCCTCGCCTTGGGCAGTGCGCCGACCGAGCGGTCAACCTCTTCGCCGTTCTTAAAGACGATCAGCGTGGGGATGCTCATGACGCCAAACTTCATGGCCAGGTCCTGGTTGTCATCGACGTTGCACTTGGCCACGGCAAGCTTGCCGGCCAGCTCGTCGGCGACCTCGTCCACGATGGGCGAGAGCGAACGACACGGCCCGCACCACGGGGCCCAAAAATCAACCAGCACGGGCAGGCTGTCGTTAACGATGGAATCGAAGTTCTCGGGGGTAATCTGCTTAATGTCAGCCATGGTGACCTCCATAATGCGACGCGGCTCGGCCGCGTAAAACTCAGTACGACCGTGCTTATACCCAGCCGCCCGCAAAGCAACCACTCGCGGGCGGCTCTTTTATCAAAAGCGCCGCAAAACCCCTTTCTTCAGATATGGGGATATAAGGCGCATCGGCGTCAGCCGATATACATATACGGCTGCAAGTGGTATACTGTTTTCATGGATAGATACAGGAGCAACGACAACATAGTCTGGGACTGCGACTACCATGTGGTCTTCTGCCCGAAATACCGCAGGAAGGTGCTCGTGGACGGCATCGGCTCCCGCTTCGAGGAGATCGCGCACGAGGTCGCGGAGGAACTCGATTTCGAGATAAGGGAAATCAAGGTCATGCCCGACCGCGTGCACATGCTCGTCTCAGTCGACCCCCAGTTCGGCATCCACCGGGCCGTGAAGCGCATCAAGGGCAGGACCAGCCACGACCTGCGCGCCGAGTTCCCGCAGCTGAAGCGCAAGCTGCCGACGCTCTGGACGAACAGCTACTTCGTCTCGACCGTCGGCGGGGCGACGCCCGAGGCCGTCAGGCAGTATATCGAGGACCAGAGGAACGCGTGAGGGCCATGGACAAGACCTTCGAGTACCGCATATACCCGAGCGCCGAGCAGGAGGCCCTCCTGCAGAAGACCTTCGGCTGCTGCCGCTGGGTCTACAACAGGGTGCTGGCGATGAGGCGGGACGAGTACGCGCGGACGGGCAAATCGAGGCACATCAACTCCTACATCACCCAGATCCCCGCCTGGAAGAGGGCGGACGCGCCGTGGCTCTCCGAGGTGGACTCCATGGCACTGCAGCAGTCCCTGCGCGACCTGGACAAGGCATTTAAGAACTTCTTCCGCGCACCAGGCAAGGTGGGCTTTCCGAAGTTCAAGTCCAAACGCGCGGGGAGGAAGAGCTACCGCACGAACGGCGTCGGGATAATCGACGCCAGGCACGTGAGGCTGCCAAAGCTGGGGACCGTCAGGGCGCGGGTGAGCCGTCCCGTGGAGGGGCGCGTCCTGTCCGCGACGGTCAAGCAGGTGCCGAGCGGCAAGTACTACGTGGCGATATGCTGCGCGGACATCCCCGCCACGGACGCGCCGGCCCCGACCGTCGGGTTCCTGGGAGTCGATGCGGGAATACACGACATAGCCACCTGCTCCACGGGGGAGCGCCTGCCCAACCCCAAAAACCTGCAAAGGAGCGAGAGGAGGCTGGCGCGGGAGCAGCGGCGGCTCTCGCGCAAGCGGAAGGGCTCCGCAAATCGCGCCAGGCAGCGTGTCAGGGTCGCGCGGGCGCACGAGAAGGTTGCCAACCGGCGGAAGGACGCCCTGCACAAGTTCACGACGCATGCGGTGGGAGAAAGCCAAAACATCGCGGTCGAGGACCTGAACGTCAGGGGCATGCAGAGGAACCGCCGCCTCGCCAAGGCCGTGGGCGATGCCGCCATGTCGGAGCTGGCGCGCCAGCTCGAGTACAAATGCGCATGGTCGGGGCGCGGCTTCGTAAGGGTGGGCAGGTTCTATCCGTCCAGCAAGACGTGTTCCGCATGCGGTTACGTCTACAGGGGACTGACGCTGGCCGAACGGGTATGGGACTGCCCCGCGTGCGGCATGCGTCACGACCGCGACCTGAACGCCGCCGTCAACATCGCCCGCGAGGGAAGGAGAATCCTGGAAGGTACCGCAGGGCATGCGGGAACCGCGGCAGACGCCGCAAACGCTTGTGGAGAGGGCGTAAGACCTACGGCTGCATGCGCAGTCTAGGCAATTCTCGGTGAAGCAAGAATCCCCTGGCTTTAGCCATGGGGAGTGTCAAATAATGGTGGGCACGCAAACGATTGGAGAGCGCATACCTATGTCACAAAGCCAGAAAAAAGAAGCCATCGCCCAGGCGGCCGAGCAGGAGCTCGCATCGCTTGCGGGTCGTGGCGTGCGCATCGCAGGCAACGCGTGCTCGCCGATTGTGCTGGTAAAAGGCGATTTGGATGAGGCCGAGCGCTCGGGCGGCGAGCTTGCCGCAGGCGCGGATGGCGCGGCGCTGCGTAAGGCGCTCGGGGCCATCGGTTATGCGCCCGAGGATTTTTGCGTGCTGGCAAGCGTCGCCGGTGCGGGCGACGGAACGGTGGCGGTGGGCCATGCCCTGCCGTGCGAGCTGTTCCGCGAGGCGCTCGAGGCGCTGGACCCCGAGGCGGTGCTGTTGCTGGATGATCGTGCGGCCGATACCATGCGCGAGACCTATGCCGATATGCTCGTGGCGATCGATGACTTCGACACCGCCATGCTCAAGCCCGGCTTGATCGCCCATGTGCAGGGTCGCCGCGTGCTCGCGCTCGACGGTTTTGAGGCGGCGCTCACTGACAAAGCCGCCAAGCAGCGCATGTGGGCATACATCAAGCAGCTGACCCCGGCGGCCGCTCCGCTGTAGCGGATTGGCGCCGGTAAGGCGGCCCTGACGGGTCGAGCGCGGCGCCGGCTTATCGCGTCCCTACATCACAGCGCGCAGCTCAAACCGATCGCCGTTAATGCGGAACTGACAGTTGCCGTTCATGCGCTCCACGGCAAGTTTGATGCTCCTGGTGCCAAAGCCGTGGCCCGCATGCCGGGTCACGGGCATGCCGTCGACCATGCGCGGCGCGCGGTCAAACGTGTTGGAAACTAACAGCAGCAGCTGGCCGTCCTCTAATCGCAGGTCAAAGTCGACGAATCGCTTTCCTTGGGGTGCGGCGCTTGCGGCGGTGATAGCGTTTTCCAAGGCATTTGAGAGCACACTAAACAGGTCGGCGTCACCTACGTGGATGGTTTCGGGTACGGCGACGCGCAGGTTGGCGGTAATGCCGTTTCTATTGATATCCGAGTTAAATGACGAAAGCGCGATGTTTACGGTCTCGTTGGCACAGAAGCGGCGTACGGCGGTGCGGTCGCCGGCTTCGCAGAGTTCGTCGATGCGTTTGAGCGCCTCGTCGGTGTGGCCCTCCTCAATTTAAGCGGCCAGGCCGCGTAGGAAGTGGCGCATATCGTGGCGAAGAATCGACAGCTCGCGCCCAGATTGACGCCAGGCCTCGAGCTCTTTGATGGCGGCGCTGTCGCGTGTCTCGAGCATCCAGCGTTCACGCTCGGCAGCTTCTTTTTCTTCGTATTCGCGTAGGTAAACGGCAAGAAACATAAGATAGAAGGCACAGAGCGCAAATGCCAAAAACTCAACCGTCACCACCGAGCCCGAGTGGAACAGCGTGGTATAGACGTTGGTGGCATAGTCAAAGACGTAATAGACGAGCGGTAGGATTAAAAGGATGCTCAGCTCGGTGGTGCTTTTAATCGCCAAGCGCGGACCGATGTCGCCGGCCCAATGCAACAGGACGGCAAAGACGGCGAGTGTGGTCGCGATGCGCGCCAGATAGTACGCGATCTGAGAATCGGTTGCGGCAAATGCGGCGATGCCCATCCAATTGCTGAACTGGCAGCTCAGATAGGCACTCGTAATGCCGAGCACGGCAAGCAGCGGGCTCAGGCGGTAGCGCGCGCACAAATAGATGACGAGCGGCAGATGCACGACGAGCGGATATACCTGGCGGGCGAAAAGCTCGCCGCCGACGGCATTGGCGAGGCCAAATGCGCATCCAGTTACGGCACCGACCAGCACCAGTTCAAGCGCATGACGCCGGTTGATCTCGATACCGCACAGCGCCGCCGAGGCAAAGACGCCAAAGAGCAGCGTCGTGGCGTGGTGGATTGCCCAAAGGACCATTTCGACCGAGGAGACCATCAGTGTCTCCCACCCTCAAAGCGAACCGCAAAGTAGGCGTCTTGGAATCCCTGCTTGCAGCTGCGCGAAAGCGGGATGCACGCACCCGAGCGCATGACGATGTCCGTGCGGTCAAAGTGATCGATATTGCGCAGGTTGACCTGGTAGCTGCGGTGGCATTTAAAGAAGGTGGCATTTTGCGCCAAACGGTCCTCGACGCTGCGGAACGACTCGAGTGCCTCGATATCGCGTCCGTCGCGCAGGTGGAAGACCACGTGCTTGTTGCGCGCCTCGGCATATTCGATGTCGGACAGGCGCAGGGCGTGGTAGCCAAAGGAAGTTTTGATCACGAGCTCGTCGGTTGCCGCCGGGCGCATGCTCGAAAGCTCGTCGAGCAACTGCGCCAGGCGTTCGTAAGTCACGGGCTTGAGCAGATAGTCGAAGGCACGGACCTCGTAGGACTCCAGTGCGAACTCGGGCGACGAGGTGAGGAACACCAGGCGCACGGCGGTATCGGCCTGGCGCAATTCGCGCGCGGTGTCCATGCCGTTGACGAGCGGCATGATCATGTCGAGCAGAATGATGTCGGCGCGCGATGCGGCATGGCGGGCCAGCAGGTCCTCGCCGCGCGTGACGAGCGCAACATCAACCGCCGTGTCCGTCTCGGTCGACCAACGGTCGATCATCCGGTGCAGTCTATCTAGAAAAGCGACATCATCGTCGCAGGCAATAATCTTGAGCATTCTGAGCCCCCTTAGTAGTTCGATTTTGCCACATTGGGTGCGGACCGCCTGCGGAGGCGTGTCCCATTTGCGTCCCGCGTCGTGCAACTCGCGCCAAGCGGTATTGCGGTGGCGAAAGATGCCCCCTGCGCTATCGAGAGCTCGACTATCCTGAGCTTGCCAGTCCGAAAATGGACCCGCCGCATGATTGAATCTTTATTTCAACTTTACACCTGGCTTTACAGCTGTCTTGTCAGCTGTAAAGCCAGGTGTCATACTAAAGCCCCAAGATTCGCCAATAGAGAGGGGCCTTGATGGCACAGAGCGCGAACATGGATGCGTCGGAGCTTGCACGCGATATCGCGGCCGGCCTAGCATCGGCAACGACGGCAACGGAGCGCGCGGCACTGGTGCCCGCAGAGCTCGTCGAGGCCATTCAGCAACTAAAAACCCAACGTGACGCGGTGATCCTGGCGCACTATTACGTGGCGCCCGAGGTCCAAGCCGTTGCCGATTACGTCGGCGACAGCTTCTACCTGGCAAAGCTCGCCAAGAGCCTGCCGCAGCAGACCATCGTGTTGTGCGGCGTGGAGTTTATGGGCGAGAGCGCCAAGCTGCTCAATCCCACTAAGACCGTGCTGCTGCCCGAGCCGGGCGCGGACTGTCCCATGGCGCACATGGTCAAGCGCGAGACGGTCGACGCGGCGCGCGCCGAGTACGGCGACGACCTGGCCGTGGTGTGCTACGTCAACTCCACGGTCGAGATCAAGAGCTGGAGCGACGTGTGCGTCACCAGTTCCAACGCCGTTAAGATCGTGTCCGAGCTGCCGCAGCAGCATATTTTGTTCATTCCCGACCAAAACCTGGGACGCTTCGTAGCCGAGCAGGTGCCGCAAAAGCACGTCATCCTCAACAACGGCTACTGCCCGCGCCATCACATCATCACCGTCGAGCAGATCGTCGACGCGACGGAGGCCCACCCCGACGCGCTCGTGCTGGCGCACCCCGAGTGCAAGGCCGACGTCCTGGCCGAGGCCGACTACATCGGCTCCACCGCCGGCATCATCAAGTATGCCGAGGAGTCCGACGCGAGCGAGTTCATCATCGTGACGGTTCGCGGCGTGCTCTACGAGCTCGAGCGCCGCTGCCAGGGCGCTGGCAAGAAGTTCTACTTCCCCGCGGTGCAGCCCACCTGCGTCAACATGGACCTCATCACGCTCGAAAAGCTCGTGCGCTGCCTGGAGACGGGCGAGGGCGAGGTGCAGATCGGCGTCTCGGACGAGGCGGCAGACCAGGCCAAGCTCACGCTCGACCGTATGCTCGAGTACGCAGCGCGCTAGAACAATGTTGCATGAGGGACGGTCCCTTATGTCACATTACAAGGGAGAGGATTCCTGTGGAAACCAAGCAATACCCCGATATGGAGTGCGACGTCGTTATTGCCGGCTGCGGCGTGGCGGGTCTGTACGCGGCCCTCAATCTGCCGACGAGCACGCGCGTGATCATGCTCTCCAAGGGCGCGGTCGATGAGTGCGATTCGATGCTCGCGCAGGGCGGCATCTGCGTGCTGCCCGAAGGCTCGGACTACGATGCCTTCTTTGAGGACACCATGCACGCCGGCCACTACGAGAACCGCCGCGAGAGCGTCGACATCATGATTCGCTCGAGTCGCTCGGTCATCAACGACCTGCTAGCGATGGGCGTGGATTTTGAGCGCAAGGCCGACGGCAGCCTCAATTTTACCCGCGAGGGCGCGCACAGCCGTCCGCGCATTGCCTTCCATGCCGATATTACGGGCAAGGAGATTACGACCAAACTGCTCCAGGCTGTCCGCAAGCTGGACAACGTGCAGATTCTCGAACACGTTGCCATGACCGACATCCTGACCGCCGAGCGCGATGGCGCCACGGTGTGCACCGGCGTCGTCGCCGTTGCCGTGGACGAGGACGATTCAGCTCGCCCCGCCGACGAGCTGGCAAATGCCGCCGAGGGCGTGCGTGCCGGTAAGCCGTTTAAGATCCATGCCCGCCACACGCTGTGGGCAACGGGCGGTATCGGTGGCGTGTACGACCATTCGACTAACTACCCGCAGCTCACGGGCGATGCCTGCTACATCGCGCAGGAGCACGGCATCACGATGGAGCACCTGGACTACGTGCAGATCCACCCCACGGGTCTGTTCTCGCCGCAGCCGGGCCGCACGTTCCTGATCAGCGAAAGCTGCCGCGGCGAGGGCGCGATTCTGCTCAATGCCGCTGGCGAGCGTTTTACCGACGAGTTGCAGCCGCGCGACGTGGTCGCCGCCGCCATCCGCGAGCAGATGAAGCAGGACGGCACTGAGCACGAATGGCTGAGCTTTGCCCCCGTCGAACGCGATGTGGTGACTGGGCACTTTACCAACATCCGCGCGCGCTGCCTGGAGGACGGCCGCGACATCTTGGACGAGCCCATTCCCGTCACACCCACGCAGCACTACTTTATGGGCGGCGTGTGGGTCGACAAGGACGGCCGCACCTCGATGCCCGAGCTCTACGCCGCGGGCGAGACGGCCTGCAACGGCGTTCACGGCAAGAACCGCCTAGCTTCTAACAGCCTGCTCGAGTCCCTAGTCTGGGGTCGCCGCGCTGCTTGGCGTATGCGTACCGGCGAGTCGCTTGCCGTGGAGCAGGCGGGCGAGCCCGCGCTCGATGGACGCCATCGCGCCCTGAGTTCCGATATCCTTGCAATCGATGATCTGGCCCGTGCCGCCGGCACGCAGGCCGTGGAGGAGTAGGCCATGAATCCCATTACCATGAAGCTCGTCGTCGATGATCTGATTTTGCAGGCTCTGCGCGAGGACATTACCTTTGAGGACGTGAGTACGGCGAGCGTGTGCCCCACGGCGCGCCCCGCTACCGTTGAGCTCATCGCCAAGGCCGACGGCATTATCGCCGGCCTGGACGTATTCGCCCGCACCTTTGAGCTGCTGGATCCGCAGAGCTCGGTGCTGTTTGATGTTGCCGACGGTGACGAGGTGCACGCTGGCGATCACGTGGGCCAGGTGCGCGGAGACGCGCGCGTGCTGCTTTCGGGCGAGCGTGTGGCGCTCAACTACCTGCAGCGCATGAGCGGTATCGCTACTTACACGCATCGGATGGCGGCTGCGCTCGAGGGCACCAAGACCGTGCTTGTCGACACGCGCAAGACCACGCCGGGCATGCGCGTCTTCGAGAAGGCTGCGGTCGAGATCGGCGGCGGCAGCAATCACCGCTACAACCTGTCGACGGCCGTTATGCTCAAGGACAACCACATCGACGCCGCCGGCGGCGTGGCACGCGCAATCGAGATGGCGCGCGCCCATGCGTCGTTTACCACGACGGTCGAGATTGAGTGCGAGAACCTGGACATGGTGCGCGAGGCCGTGGAGGCCGGCGCCGATATCATCATGTTCGACAACATGACCCACGACGACATGGCTGCCGCAATCGAGCTTATCGCCGGCCGCGCCAAGACCGAGTGCTCGGGCAACGTGGATGCCAGCAATATCCGAGCGCTCGCCGACCTGGGCGTTGACTTTATTAGCTCGGGGGCGTTGACGCACTCTGCGCCGATCCTCGACCTCTCGCTTAAGCACCTGCGTCTGCTGGACGGTAAATAATGGACGCCCGCGAGCGTCGCCGTGCCATCATGGGCGTACTTGAGGGGGCCACGGAGCCCGTTTCGGGCAGCGCGCTTGCCCGCGAGGTGGGTGTGAGCCGCCAGGTCGTGGTGCAGGACATTGCCCTGCTGCGCGCCGACGGACACGATATCGTCGCCACCAATCGCGGCTATGTGCTACAGGAGGCGGCGAGCAGCCCCGCCGTGCCTACGCGCTTGGTCAAGGTTCGCCACAGCGTGGAGCAGGCAGGCGATGAGCTCACGAGTATCGTCGACGCCGGCGGCGCCGTGCTCAACGTGATTGTCAATCACCGCGTGTACGGTAAGATTACGGCCGACCTGGACATCCGCAACCGCCGCGATGTCGAGCGCTATCTGCGCGATATCGAGAGCGGCAAGAGCTTTCCGCTGCTAACGGTGACGAGCGGCTATCACTTCCATCGCATTGCGGCGGAGGACGAACAGACCCTCGACGAGATCGAGGCCATGCTCAAGGAGAAAGGCTACCTTGCCGATTTAATGCCCTACGAGGATGATCTCTCGTAGCCGACGCTGCATCTATAAGTTGCGGTGAAATAGTTCCAAATCGGCATCTAAGCCATAAAACAGGAACTATTCCACCGCAACTGCCAAGGGTCCCGCTTCAAATTAGCTGCCCACACATGCAAAAGGAGGCCTCCGCGGCGATGCGGAGGCCTCCTTTTTTGTGCACGGTGTACTTTTGAGTGTGCAGGTGGGGGAGTTGTTACTCCTCGACGATCTCGGTGATCGCGCCAGCGGGGCAAGCGTCCTGGCAAGCGCCACAGGCGACGCAGGAGTCCTCGTCAGCGACGGTAGCGACGTCCTGGAGCTCCAGAACGCCAGCGGGGCAGGAGTCGACGCAAACGCCACAAGCGATGCACTCGTCGGCATCAATTACGGGATGAGCCATGGTAGTTTCCTCTCTGTTGACCGACGCTACAGGCGATGCGCGCCGGTTTGATTCGGGCAAAAACATACCACGGGAGCGACCGTTTGCAATACCCTCTGACCGGCATCTTCATACCGTTCGCCGAGTATGCCAAGGTTTACTAAAAAACACGCAGGTGGGGCCGTTGAGCTGCGTAAATGTTAGCTAAAGGTGACTTGAAATATAGGGCGATTGAGCGCGCCTGCGGAAAGGGCATCCCGTAATCTACGTCCAAAACGGGTCGTGCTTTCCGGTCGAGCCTTCTGGCGGAAACTGCGTCCCGGAATCGGTGCTCAAACCGGGATGTAGTTTCCGGTCGAGCCTTCAAGAGGAAACTGTGTTCCAGAATTCATGCTCAAAACGGGCCGCGCTTTCCTCGGGGTCGCCCAAGACCGTTCCGTGCGGCTCCGGACTCAAGCCTCAGCCATCTCTACATAGATCTCAATAGATTTGCCGAGAACTCATTCAGCGCGTCTACCTGCATATTTGCGAACCTAAACTCTTGGCAATAAGAAATCTTATATGAATTGACTTAGATTTTGTATATTCCGGCCCATAAGGGGATACACTACATCCTGAAAGACAAGCCGAAACACCGCTCGGCAGACCGCCGAGTCGGTGCAAACGCACAAGAGAGAGGGAATTTCTAATGGGCAAGATTCTTGGTATCGACCTTGGTACTACTAACTCCGCAATGGCCGTTCTCGAGGGCGGTTCTCCGACCATTATCGTGAACGCCGAGGGCGACCGCACCACCCCGTCCGTCGTGGGCTTCCGTGCCGACGGCGACCGCGTCGTGGGTAAGGCCGCTAAGAACCAGGCTGTCACCAACCCCAAGAACACCGTGTTCTCCATCAAGCGCTTCATGGGCCGCAAGTACTCCGAGTGCACCTCCGAGATCAAGACTGTGCCGTACGAGGTCAAGGAGGGCCAGGGTGGCCGTGCCGTCGTCGACATCGAGGGCAAGGATTACACCGCTGAGCAGGTGAGCGCCATGACGCTCGCAAAGATGAAGGCCGACGCCGAGAAGTATCTGGGCGAGACCGTCACCGACGCCGTCATCACCGTCCCGGCCTACTTCAACGACGCCCAGCGTCAGGCCACCAAGGACGCCGGTAAGATCGCCGGCCTCAACGTCAAGCGTATCGTCAACGAGCCGACCGCTGCTGCTCTGGCCTATGGTCTGGACAAGCAGGGCACCGACCAGCGCATCCTGGTCTTCGACCTGGGCGGCGGCACCTTCGACGTCTCCATCCTCGACCTCGCCGACGGCGTGTTTGAGGTTCTGTCCACCTCGGGCGACAACCACCTGGGCGGCGACGACTGGGATCAGCGCGTCATCGATTGGATGGCCGATAAGTTCCAGCAGGAGAACGGTGTCGACCTGCGTCAGGACCCCATGGCCCTGCAGCGTCTGAAGGAGGCCGCCGAGAACGCCAAGAAGGAGCTCTCCGCCGCCCAGCAGACCACCATCAACCTGCCGTTCATCACCATGAACCAGTCTGGCCCGCTGCACCTCAACTACACGCTGACCCGCGCCGAGTTCGAGAAGATCACCCGTGACCTGCTCGAGCGCTGCAAGCAACCTGTCACCAACGCCCTGCGCGACGCCAAGCTTAAGCTCTCCGATCTGACCGAGGTCATCCTCGTCGGCGGCTCCACCCGTATGCCCGCCGTCCAGGAGCTCGTCAAGACCATGACCGGCAAGCAGCCCAACATGTCCGTGAACCCCGACGAGGTCGTTGCCGACGGCGCTGCCGTCCAGGGCGGCGTGCTCACCGGCGACGTCGAGGGCATCCTGCTGCTCGACGTTACCCCGCTGTCGCTGGGTGTCGAGACCATGGGCGGCATCATGACCAAGATGATCGACCGCAACACCACGATCCCGACCTCCAAGACCGAGGTCTACTCCACCGCTGCCGACAACCAGACCAGCGTCGAGATCAACGTGCTCCAGGGCGAGCGCGAGCTTGCCCGCGACAACAAGTCGCTCGGTAAGTTCCAGCTGACCGGTATCCCGGCTGCCCGCCGCGGCGTGCCGCAGATCGAGGTCACCTTCGACATCGACGCCAACGGTATCGTCAAGGTCTCCGCTAAGGACAAGGGCACCGGCAAGGAGCAGCAGATCACCATCTCCGGCTCCACTGCTCTGTCCGACGACGAAGTCGATCGTATGGTCAAGGACGCCGAGGCTCATGCCGAGGAGGACAAGAAGCAGAAGGAAGAGGTCGAGGTCCGCAACCAGACCGACAGTCTGTGCTACTCCACCGAGCAGACCCTCAACGAGCTGGGCGACAAGGTTTCCGCCGACGTGAAGTCCAAGGCCGAGGCCGCTATCGCCGACGCCAAGAAGGCGCTCGAGGGCTCTGACGTCGAGGCCATCAAGGCCGCCGGCGAGTCCCTGCAGTCTGTGGCCTACGAGCTGGCTCAGGTTGTCTACGCCGACGCTCAGCAGCAGACCGACGGTGCCGCCGGTGCCCAGCCTGCCGACGATGACGTCGTCGACGCCGACTACGAGGTTGTGGACGACGAGGACAAGTAATCATGTCCGCCCGTAAAGCTCGCACGGAGGCGGCCGCCGTTGGTGCCGCCCCCGTTGACTCTGAGGAGAAGGACGTGAAGATTCCCGTAGAGGCCGTTGACGATACCGAGGCCAACGAGGCCCCGGCCGCCGAGGCTGCCGAGAACCAAGTAGAGGATTCCAACAAGGAGGCGACGATGACCGAGGACGAGATGGTGGAAGCCGCTATCCGCGCCGGTGAGGAAGCCGCCGACAACGACTTTAAGCTCAAGTTCGAGCAGGCTCAGAAAGAGCTTGCCGACGTGCGCAACGAGCTCGATGCTGCGGCAGAGGCTCAGAAGGCCGCCGAGGACAAGGCAAAGGACGCCACCGAGCGCACCGCCCGTCTGCAGGCCGACTGGGAGAACTTCCGTCGCCGCACCGCCAATGAGCGTATCGCCGAGCGCGAGCGCGCGACCGAGAAGCTCGTCACCGCGCTGCTGCCGGTGGTCGACGATATCGAGCGTGCGATCGACCATGCCCGCAGCCAGGAGCTTGCCGACGACTTTAAGCAGTTCGTCGACGGTGTCGACGCGGTGCATGCCAAGCTGCTCGATGTGTTTGCGCACGAGGGCGTTGAGCCCATCGACCCCAAGGGCGAGGCGTTCGATCCGCTCGAGCACCAGGCCGTGGGTCGCGTCGAGGACGCATCGCAGTACGACGAGACCGTCAACGATGTATACCAGAAGGGCTACCGCATGGCGGATCGCATCCTGCGTTCCGCGATGGTGACAGTGACCTACGGTGGCGAGAAGCGCCCCGCACCGGAGCCCGAAGCGGCGCCCGAGGATGCTACGGCCGATACGGTCGAGAGCACCGAGGAGTAATTGAGAAGGGCCCCGGGGCAACACCCGGGGCCCTTTCTGGCCTAGTGCCATATGAAAGCATGAGCCGTCGCCCGCTGGGCGGCGGATGAAACAGGAGAGGAGCTACGATGGCTGCAGGCAAAACCTTCTATGACATCCTGGGCGTATCCAAGAGCGCCTCCGACAAAGAGATCAAGAGCGCGTTTCGCAAGCTCGCGCAAAAATATCACCCCGATGCCGGCGGCGACGAGGCCAAGTTCAAGGAGATCAGCGAGGCCTACGAGACGCTTTCGGACGAGAAGAAGCGCAAAGAGTACGACCAGATGCTCATGTTTGGCGGCATGCCGGGCGCGGGCGGCGCGTATGGCGGCGGCTACGGTGCCGGCGCGGGTGCCAGCGGCTGGGGCGACATCTTCGACAGCATCTTTAGCGGCAACGGCGCCTGGGGCAGCGATTGGGGCTCGGGCTTTGCCGGGGCTGCGGGCGCTGCCGGTGCCGGCGCGGGTCGCAGCCGTGCTCGCAAGGGCGGCGACCTGTCGCTGACCGTCGATGTGACGGCCGAGGACGCGTTTCGCGGCGTGACGCACAAGGTCACCTATCGCATTCCCTCGACAGGCGAGCAGCAGACCATTACGGTCTCGGTGCCCGCGGGCGCGGTCGACGGCGGCAAGCTACGCTACAAGCGTCGCGGCGAGTATGGCGTTGCCGGCGGCGAGCGCGGCGACCTGGTCGTGACCACGCATGTGGAGGAGCACCCGCTGTTTAAGCGTAAAGGTGCCGACGTGACCATGGAGGTACCGGTCTCGGTCTACGAGGCGGCGCTCGGCTGCACGGTTGATGTGCCCACGCCCGGCGGCGCGACGGTTCGTCTGAAGGTGCCCGCTGGCACCCAGACGGGCAAGAAGTTCCGCTTTAAGGAGATGGGTGCGCCCGACGTTAAGCACCGTGGCCGCACAGGCGCGCTGCTCGTCGAAATCAAGGTACAGGTCCCCACGAACCTGTCCGATGACGAGCGCGATGCCATGACCAAGCTGCGCGAGACCGACACACGCGACTATCGCGAGAAGGTCAACCGTTACAAGGCGACGTACTAGGGCGGTCGCGGCGCACGCCCGCGCCCACGGGCTTATGATGGACGATAACGAGACGGAAAGGGGTCAGGTAGCATGGCCGAGGACAATAGGAACAAACCGCTGTACATGATCAGCGTGGCGGCCGAGCTGACCGGCATGCACCCGCAGACTCTGCGCGTCTACGAGTCCAAAGGCTTGGTGAATCCCCAGCGCTCGGGCGGCAACACGCGTCTGTATTCGCGTGCCGATATCGAGCGCCTAGAGCTCATCAACCAGCTGACCGACGAGGGCATCAACCTTGCCGGCGTGGTGCGCATCCTCGATATGAAGGAGCGTGCTGAGGAGCGCGAGCGCGAGAACGAAAAGCTTCGTGCCCGCGTGCGCCAGCTCGAGGACGAGCTGCACGAGTACAAGATGCAGAAGAAGATCACCGCCCTGGCCCCGCGCGACGGCTCGGTCAACCCCGAACAGGTCATGCGCAAACTTTTGGGCGCAGGCGGGGATTTGTAGTTACGCGGTTCTACGAACCGCGTAACGGCTCGACGCTGCAAGCCCGCCAGAGCGGCAATCTGCCTTTCAACTTCGGCGGCATGACCAGGAAGGTCAATGCCGCCTCGTTTCAAGGCACCTTGCTCGCTCTGGCGGGCTTTCGCTGTCCGCGCTAAAACATCGGCGTTGCCGGAGTAGGGTAGTTTGGCACTTGGGGACGTTCCTTTTGTGCCGGCACTTTGGGACACTCCTTGTCAGAAGAGTGATGCAAGGTGCTCGTCCTTTGCTTTACCGAGATAAAGTGAACGCGCAGATTCGTAACCCACTCGCAACCGTTCTATGGCACGATATTGAACGAATGTATGCTATGCGCCCAAATCTTTTGGGCAGAGTGGGAGACAGTATGGTTAAGCTGTACGAGGACGGCATCTACCTGCGCGGTGGCAGCGAGGTCGTGCCCGCGGCCGAGGCTGCCGAGCGCGGTATTACGCAGACGCCCGAGGATGCCAAGCGTGGCACCATCGCGTATTCGATCCTTCAGGCACACAACACGTCCGGCGACCCCGAGGCGCTCAAGATTCGCTTCGACGCCATGGCGAGCCACGACATCACCTTTGTCGGCATCATCCAGACGGCGCGCGCCTCGGGCATGGAGCAGTTCCCGCTGCCCTACGTGCTCACCAACTGCCATAACTCGCTGTGCGCCGTGGGCGGCACCATCAACGAGGACGACCACGTCTTTGGCCTTTCTGCGGCCAAGAAGTACGGCGGCATCTTCGTTCCGCCGCACATCGCCGTCATCCACTCCTTTATGCGTGAGAACTTCGCCGGTTGCGGCAAGATGATTCTGGGTTCCGACTCGCACACCCGCTACGGCGCTCTGGGCACCATGGCCGTTGGCGAGGGCGGCGGCGAGCTGGCAAAGCAGCTGCTGTGCGACACCTACGATGTCGCCTATCCCGGCGTCGTGGCCATCTACCTCACGGGTGCCCCGCGTCCCGGCGTCGGCCCGCACGATGTGGCGCTCGCCATCATCAAGGCGGTCTTTGCCAAGGGCTACGTTAAGAACAAGGTCATGGAGTTTGTGGGCCCGGGCATCGCGAGCATGACGACCGATTACCGCAACGGCGTTGACGTCATGACCACCGAGACCACCTGCCTTTCCTCCATCTGGGCCACCGACGAGGACACACACGCGTTTTTGGCCATGCACGGCCGCGGCGACGACTACCGCGAGCTCAAGCCCGCCGATGTCGCCTACTACGACGGCTGCGTCGAGGTCGATCTGTCGAGCATCAAGCCCATGATCGCGCTGCCGTTCCATCCTTCCAACGGCTTTGAGATTGACGAGCTCAACGAGAACCTCGAGGACATCCTGCACGAGGTGGAGCTCGAGGCCGCCAAGATCGGCGAGGGCAAGACGCACTTTAGCCTGCTCGACAAGATCGTCGACGGCAAGCTGCACGTGCAGCAGGGCGTTATCGCCGGCTGCTCGGGCGGCAACTACGACTCCGTGGTCCAGGCTGCCCGCGTGCTCAAGGGCGCCAGCACCGGCTGCGGCGAGTTCTCGCTGTCGGTCTATCCCACGAGCCAGCCCGTGGCACTCGAGCTTACACGCCGCGGCTACATCTACGACCTTATGGAGGCCGGCGCGATTGTGCGCACGGCGTTCTGCGGCCCGTGCTTCGGCGCCGGCGACACGCCCGCCAACAACGGCCTTTCGATCCGCCACACCACGCGCAACTTCCCCAACCGCGAGGGTTCCAAGCCGGGCAATGGCCAGCTGAGCGCCGTGGCCCTGATGGACGCTCGCTCCATTGCGGCGACGGCTGCCAACGGCGGCGTCCTGACGCCGGCGACCGACCTGCCCGAGGAGACTTGGGACGAGGCCTGCGAGTACACCTTTGACGACGCGCCGTACAAAAAGCGCGTGTATTGGGGCTTTGGCAAGGCGGAGCCTGCCGACGAACTGGTCGAGGGTCCCAACATCAAGCCGTGGCCCGCGATGGAGCCCCTCGGCGACGATATCCTGCTCAAGGTGTGCTCTAAGATCATGGACCCGGTCACCACGACTGACGAGCTCATTCCTTCGGGCGAGACGAGCTCCTTCCGCTCCAACCCGCTGGGCCTGGCAGAGTTTACGCTGAGCCGCCGCGACCCGGCCTACGTGGGCCGTTCCAAGGAGGTCGACGCCGTGGAGAAGCGCCGCGTGGCTGGCGAGTCCGCGGGTGACCTGACAGCACTCGATGCCGAGCTTGCCAGCGTGTTTGAGGCGTTGGCCGGCGCGGGTGTCGCTGCCGATGCCAAGGCGACCGAGTACGGCTCCATGCTCTACGCTAAGAAGCCCGGTGACGGTTCTGCCCGCGAGCAGGCCGCGAGCTGCCAGCGCGTAATTGGCGGCCTGGCCAACATCGTCCACGAGTACGCCACCAAGCGCTATCGCTCCAACGTGATGAACTGGGGCATGGTGCCCTTCCAGATGGAGGCCGAGCCCAACTTTGAGGTGGGCGACTACGTCTTTGTGCCGGGTATCCGCGCCGCGCTCGACGGCGACCTGAAGGACATCGCCGCCTACGTGGTGCGCGCCGACGACACGGTCGAGCAGATTGAGCTTTACATTGCCGATATGACGGCAGAGGAGCGCGCCATCGTCAAGGCCGGCTGCCTGATCAACTACAACAAGTTCAAGGCCGCTGCCGAGTAACGCACATACTTGTCCGCCCCGGTTATACCTTTCCCTGCCGCTCACGCGCTTCGCGAGGGTCGCGTCAGAGAAAGGTATAACCGGGGCTACTTGTTAAGTGCTGCTCGTTGGGTCTTGAGGGCGCTAAAATCGAGGTTGCAACTCTCCTCTATGGGGGAGTGCGCCTTTGTTCATATGCTATCTAGAATTGACAGTATGAAGTTGGCGCTTTAAAGTGAGCTCAAAACACTCTCGTTTGTGGAGTTGAAGATGAAGCGTTGCACTTCTGTTTTGTTGCTGTTGGTGGCTTGCGTCGTCGCTGCTGCGGGCGTGGTCCTATTTGGCTCGCTTATCTTCTATGGGCCGAGTGGGGTTGAGCAGACGGTTGAGATGGCGTCCCTTGTTGCATCGATGCCCGGGCAAATGATTTCGGACGTTACAAAGCCCGATGAGATAACGCTCGATATCGAGGAAACGCCGGGCATTCTAAGCATAAGCAACTACCCCATGATTGAACTTGGCTCGTCTCGCTATACCAAGGACGAGAAGTTGTCCCGACAGGCGCTGGACTTGCTAAACGGGCGTTCGTTCAAACGCTGGGACGGTTGGGATGCCTATGAGCGCCGACGTGGTTCTGTGAACGGTGGCTACTATACAACGCTGAAGTTGTATTCATCTGATGGCAAACTGATGCGCACCGTTAACTACAATCCGGAATACGCAAAAGCCGGAGGTGGGGACGGCGTCTATATCCAAGATGGCGGCGTGACCTACATTCTTGAAGGCGACCAGCAGCAGGTGATCGATTTTTTGGATCGTTGCGTGATGGACGCGTACGACCAGACCTGCCTGCCCGACCCGCAGACTGCACGCGATGGTGGATCTGCTCGTACATGGCTATTCGAGGATGAGATGCCCTGGACCGCCGAATCGGGAAGCACGGGCTCGGCAAAAGAGTAGAGAACGCGACCACCACAAAGGTGCCCCTTTGCGGTGGTTTTCAGTCTGTCTCGATCTGTAACATCTGGGCCGTTAAAAGTGGGCTTGGTGTTACAGATTTAGATTATCGATTCGGGTGTCTTCTGTTTATCTCGATCTGTAACAGGTGGACCCTTATTTGCCGAGTAGTTGTTACAGATTTAGACAAACGGGCGCCGCCGATCATTTCATCTCAATCTGTAACATCTGGGGTCAAAAACGGCCGCTAGATGTTACAGATCGAGACAGATGAGCGCCGGAGTCGAAAATCACCACAAAGGTGCCTGTCCCCTTTGTGGTGGTGGGGGGCGGGCTCGATGTTATTGTGATCGCTGGGCAGCATTTTAATGAATGTCTCTACAGGATTTCATCTGGGGTGGCGGGTTTGGTTGTTTTGGGGATGCCGAGTTTGGACGACGCGAAATCGTCAACATTGTCCTTAATTCCGTCTTTGGTGTAGACGGTGACCATATAGGTGCTGTGTCCGAATTCGCTCTTGTCGCGTGTTGCCCAGGCCTGCCAGTAGGCGGCCCCACTTCGCCCTTCGATTTTTCCGACACGGCGGAGTTCTGTTCGCTTTAATTTCTGGTTGCTATAGATGGTTCGACCGTCCTCCTCGGTGAGCCCGCACTGTCCAAGCATCTTGTCGAGGACTTGGTTCATGTGGCGCTCATCGGTGTTTGGTGCGTAGTCGTAGGCGAGGGTGATGGAGTCGAGTGGCTGGTCGTCGATCAGATAGTTTAGCGCCTGAGGTTCAAGGCAGAAATGGGGGGAGCATCCGTCGATCTGACCGAGCAGTGGCAACTTTGACTGCCAAAATCCGGTGGGAATTCTATCTTCGTAAAACACGCCGCGGCAGATAAAGGAGAGCGAGGTGGCACGCGAGCCGGCGTCGACCATCCCGCACAAATCGAAGGGCGAGGCGATACCGAGAGAAAAGGGCGTGATGACGATAAGGAAGAGCATCACGATGGGTACGGCGAGAATGGCGATGACGTTGCGACCGGTGGAATGAGACGGCTTCATATGATCTCCCCGAAACAAAAAGCTGTTGAGGATAGATAGAAATAGATAAATTCAGATAACAAATTAAGTTTAATCTCATGGCGTGAGATGGTCGACCGTTAGCGTCGAAACCCACCACAAAGGTGCCTGTCTCCTTTGTGGTGGTGGGGAGCGAGCGGCTTCTTTTGGTGATAGTGTTAGCTGACGGTATCATTAGGGCAAATGACGCAGATCTGCATTGCGAGGTGTTTTGCTGTGAGTCGCTCTGCCCGTATTGGATTGATTGCTCTGGCGCTTGCGATCGCCGTGGTTGGTGTGGGCGTTGTCGGTATGGCATTTCTGCCTGCTGCGGTGACGGAGCCGGTGGTTAAGCCTGTGACTCAATCAGTCGAACTTCTGACCGGCGACGAAAAACCCGAGACCATTACTGTTGATTTTGATGAGAAACCGGCAGCGCTGGGCATTAGCAATTATCCGCGCATTCAGCTTGGGGCCATGCGCTACACCATGGACGCGAGCCTAATCAGCAAAGCAACCGAGCTGCTCAAAGGCAAAACCTTTAAGCGTTGGTACGGATATGCGTCCTATCGGGCAAAAGCGAACGACATGGTTGGCGGATGCCACTCTTCCATCGAGCTGGATACCGCGAACGGCGCAAAGCTATGTGATGTCTCGTACGATCCGGGTTACGAGGGCAATGAGGGTCCGGGCATCTACATCATGGACGGCGATGTGGCCTATGTCATGGAGGGCGACCAGACCGAGCTCAACGAGTTTATGGGTCAGTGCATTCAGGATGCCTATGAACAGACCTGCTTGCCCGACCTGCAGGCTGCACGCGATAGTGGGTCTGCTCGTACATGGCTATTCGAGGATGAGATGCCCTGGAACGCCGAATCGGGAAGCACGGGCTCGTCAAAAGAGTAGAGAACGCGACCACCACAAAGGTGCCCCTTTGCGGTGGTTTTCAGTCTGTCTCGATCTGTAACATCTGGGCCGTTAAAAGTGGGCTTGGTGTTACAGATTTAGATTATCGATTCGGGTGTCTTCTGTTTATCTCGATCTGTAACAGATGGACCCTTATTTGCCGAGTAGTTGTTACAGATTTAGACAAACGGGCGCTGCCGATCATTTCATCTCGATCTGTAACATCTGGACCCAAAAACGGCTGCTAGATGTTACAGATCGAGACGGTTGGTCGTCGGGGATGCAGTGGGTCGGCGTCTCAGTACCCTATCCCTCAATCACTCAGAAAATCTTACATATAGAGACTTAGATTTGTGTATAAGATCGCGCAAAGCTGGCAACAATACTTCTCGAACAACGTGAAGCCGCCCCGTAGGGCGGCCACCCCAAGAGAGGTGATTCCATGAGAATCGATAAGCTAGCAATGACGTCGCGCGAGGCGCTGCAGACCGCCATGAGCACGGCTGCCGACGCGCAGGCCGGCGCGGTGGAGCCGATTCACCTGCTGTCTGCCCTACTCGGTGCCGGCGAGCGCAATATCTCCGTGATCATCGAGCGTATCGGCGCCGACCCGGCCCAGCTCGCACGCTCCACGCAGGACGCCATCGACCACGCGCCTAAGGTTTCGGGCGAGGGTCAGCAGATGGGTCTTTCCAATGAGCTCGTCCGCGTCATCGAGAAGGCCGAGAAGAAGGCCACCAAGATGGGCGACAGCTTTGTGGTGACCGAGCATCTGCTGATGGCACTTGCCGAGGACAAGGGCGAGGCCGGCCGCGTTCTGCGCGACGCCGGCGTGACCAAGGAGCGCATCGAGCAGGTCTATGAGGAGCTGCGCGGCGATGACCGCGTGACGTCTGCCGAGGACAAGACTCAGTTTGAGGCGTTGGAGCAGTACGGTCGCAACATCTGCGATCTGGCCCGCGCCGGCAAGCTCGACCCGGTCATCGGCCGTACCGACGAGATCCGTCGTACTATTCAGGTCCTGTCCCGCCGCACCAAGAACAACCCCGTGCTCATAGGCGAGCCAGGCGTCGGCAAGACGGCCATCGTCGAGGGTATCGCCCAGCGTATCGTGGCCGGCGACGTGCCGAGCACCCTGCGCGACCGCGACCTTATCGAGCTCGACATGAGCGCGCTGGTCGCTGGCGCCAAGTACCGCGGCGAGTTCGAGGACCGCTTGAAGGCCGTGCTCAAAGAAGTGCAAAAATCCGAGGGCAAGGTCATCCTGTTCATCGATGAGCTCCACACCATCGTGGGCGCGGGTGCCACCGAGGGCTCTATGGACGCCGGCAACATCCTGAAGCCGGCGCTTGCCCGTGGCGACTTGCACGCGATCGGCGCGACCACGCTCGACGAGTACCGCAAGTACATTGAGAAGGACGCGGCGCTCGCCCGTCGTTTCCAGACCGTGATGGTGAGCGAGCCCACCGTCGAGGACACCATCTCGATCCTGCGTGGCCTCAAGGAAAAGTACGAGATCTTCCACGGCGTGCACATCACCGATAGCGCGCTCGTGGCCGCCGCCGACCTCTCCGATCGCTACATCGCCGATCGCTTCCTGCCCGACAAGGCCATCGACTTGGTCGATGAGGCCGCAAGCCGCCTGCGCATGGAGCTCGACAGCATGCCAGTCGAGATCGACGCCACCATGCGTCAGCTCACCCAGCTGCAGATCGAGGAGCAGGCGCTCATGAAGGAGACCGACGACGCCTCCAAGGAGCGTCTGGAGGCCCTGCGCCAAGAGATTGCCGAGGTCCAGGAAAAGCTCAACGTGCAAAAGGCCGGCTGGCTCAACCAGAAGAACGCCATCGACCACGTGCAGGAGCTCAAGGGGCAGCTCGACGAGGCCAAGAGCGAGGAGGAGCGCGCGACGCGCAACGGCGATCTGGGCCGTGCGTCCGAGCTGCGCTTCTCCGTGATTCCGGGCCTGCAGCAGCAGATTCAGGATTCCGAGGCCGCGCTCGAGGCACAAAAGCAGCAGGACGGTGAGGGCCTCAACGAACAGGTGACCTCCGATGAGATCGCCGAGGTCGTGAGCGCCTGGACCGGCGTGCCCGTGTCCAAGATGATGCAGGGCGAGCTCGACAAGCTCAAGGGCCTGGAGGGCGAGCTGCATAAGCGCGTCATCGGTCAGGACGAGGCCGTCTCCGCCGTTGCCGCGGCCGTACGCCGCAGCCGTGCGGGTCTCTCCGATCCGGACAAGCCCATCGGCAGCTTCTTCTTCCTGGGCCCCACCGGTGTAGGCAAGACCGAGCTCGCCAAGGCGCTGGCCGAGTGCCTGTTCGATGACGAGCGCGCGCTCGTGCGTATCGACATGTCCGAATACATGGAGAAGTTCAGCGTCCAGCGTCTGATCGGTGCGCCCCCGGGATACGTGGGCTACGACGAGGGCGGCCAGCTCACCGAGGCCGTGCGCCGTCGCCCGTACTCCGTAATCTTGCTCGACGAGATGGAGAAGGCTCATCCTGATGTCTTCAACGTGCTGTTGCAGGTGCTCGACGACGGCCGTCTGACCGATGGCCAGGGTCGTCAGGTGTCCTTCAAGAACACGATCATCATCATGACGTCTAACGTGGGTTCCAAGGCTATCGCCGAGCTTTCCGGCAAGGACGAGGAGGAGATGCGCCATCAGGTCGACGCGGCCATGGCTCAGACCTTCCGCCCCGAGTTCCTCAACCGTATCGACGATATCGTGGTGTTCCATCCGCTCGGCATGGCGCAGATCGAGAAGATCGTCGACATCCAGCTCGCCGACGTCCGCGCGCGCCTGGCCAAGGAGCGCATGACGCTTGCCATCACCCCGGCGGCCAAGCAGATGCTCGCCGTGGGCGGCCTGGACCCGGTCTTTGGCGCCCGTCCGCTCAAGCGTCTGGTCCAGCGCGAGGTCGTGGATGCCATCGCCGCCGCTATCATCGACGGCACGGTGCGCGAGGGCGATCAGGTGACGGTCGATGTCGATAAGGACGGCGGCTTTACCGTCGTGTGCGACAACACGCCGGCGGCCACCTACGAGGTCCCCGACGCAGAGTAAATTATGGGGCCGGCTTTAACCGCACCTCATCGCAAAACGCCAAGGGCGGCGGATCCAATCGGGTCCGCCGCCCTTTTTCGTGCGACAATCGATGATGTTGAGCATGAGTACATGGCAAGGAGATATGCAGATGAAAGACGAGAACAAGACGCACGCACCGGTTGCTGAGGCAGCGCCCGCCGCGCCGGTCGCACCGAAGGCTTCTCCCAAACCGGCGCCCAAGCCGCGCGACCCCTACATCCGTGCCGAGAACGAGGACGATGACGGCTACGATCCCTACAGCGATCGCCGCCCCGAGCGCGAGCCGATGTTCGAAGCCGACCCCTGGCGCTAAGTGCCACCCAAAAGGCCACCAATAAGTTGCGGTGAAATAGGGACTGTTTTGCGGTTTGACCAGCAAAAACAGCCCTATTTCACCGCAACTGCGTTAGGGATTTTTCTACAGGGGGAGGGTAGTCAAAAAAGCCCCGTCCCAAATTGACTGCTCGGGGAGTCGCATTCGAGCTCGGTTGTCCTCTTAGCCACTCGATATCCTTCGGAGCAATAACGGTGATAAAACTTGCTTAAGTGTTAATCAAGCTACACACAATCTTGCTCTCTAATTAATCAAGAATCGGTATAATTTTGATTAGCTAGAGAGCAAGATTGGAGAATCATGGCATTCAACGACTTGATCGCCCAGAAAATAAAGGACTTTGAACAGCAGGGGGTTCCGCAGGTTTTTGAGCGAGACCTTGATCTAGGAAACCCACAGGAGCCAAAGCGCGACAACATCGTAAATGTGATTGTGGGGGCCCGCCGTTGTGGAAAGACGTATCGCCTGTATCAGGAGATGCGGCGGCTTCAGAGCCGGGGCGTCGAGCTTGACCGGATGCTTTACTTCAATTTTGAGGATGAGCGCTTGCGCCCGTATGAGCCATCGCTGCTGGCGGACGTGCTCGACACGTTCTATGCGCTGTATCCTGTTGCTCGAACCGAGGGCGCTTACATTTTCTTTGACGAGATCCAGGAAATTCCCGAATGGGGTGCGTTTCTGCGGCGTGTAGTCGATACGGAGAAAGCGACCGTCTATGTGACGGGATCTTCTTCTAAGATGCTGTCCTCAGAACTTAAGAGCGAGTTCAGGGGTCGTTCTCTTGTGCGAGAGCTTTTTCCGTTGAGTTTTTCGGAATACGTTCGATATAAGACGGGGAGCGTTCTCGAGCCAGATGCGACCTTTTCCCCGAGCGATGCAGCGCTGCTTCGACATCATCTGATCGGATATCTTGAACGAGGGGGATTCATCGCGACACTTGGGCAGACGCCCGCAGACGCGATTCAGCTGCTACAGGAATATGCTTCGCGAACGGTCGCCATGGACGTCGTTGAACGCTACGACGTCAAGAACCCTCGCCTGGCATCGCTGTTCTTGACGCGGTGTATGGCATCTTCGGGACGAGAGCTGTCGGTGAACAAAGTGTATAACGAGTTCAAGAGCAGGCAGATACCCGTCAGTCGTAATTCGCTTAGCGATTTACTTGAGTATTATGAGGACGCCTACCTGTTATTTTCTGTGCCGGAGTTCACGCGTTCACTGGCAAATAACATGCGGTCTGCGTCTAAGGTCTACGCTGTCGACCCTGCGATGTTTGGAGCATTCTCTCCCGCATCAGCATTGGACCAGGGCCAGAGGCTCGAGACCGCAGTGTTCAATGCGCTAAGAAGAAAGACTCCCGCGGTGAGGACCGGCTCGGTCTGCCGCCTGCTGATCAAAGAGAAGAGCAAAAGCCATGAGGTGGACTTTGTGGCTGGGGACGCGCTTCTCATGCGGGCTTATAGCCTGATTCAGGTGAGTGCGGATATGGCACGTGAGAAAACGCGCGAGCGCGAAATTGCCGCGCTTGATGCCTCGATGGCCCAGTTCGATCTTGGCGAGTCGGCAATCGTTACCATGGATGAACAGACCGATATTTCATGCGAGCACGGTGTGGTCCACGTTGTGCCCGCATGGAAGTGGCTCCTTGCCTAATCATCTATGGACCTGTGGGGTCAGGACCTCCTGGCTCCCTCATCACGGTTGGGGAGCACCTTGCTGCGCCAGGCTAGTCCTGGGCTTTGATACTCGGCAGGAGAATCTGGGCGAGGTAGTCGGTCTCGAGTTTGGCGGCGGCGTCGGCCTTGCCGTCTTTGCCGACCAGCACGTTCTTGATCTGGCTATAGGTATAGCGGTTGCCGGTCGTAAGCTCGACAAGCTCAATGGCCGCGTCCATGGGGTAGGTCGACACTGGATCCTGGGTGCGCCCGTTGATAGTCTGGGGCACCACGTACGGATAGACGGGGCCGCTGGCATAGACGGTATAACCGTTGCCCAGATTGGCCGCACCCAAAACCGTATCGCCCTCATCGGGCGTAAAGCTCTCGCCCTCGCGCACCGCAACGAGCGTCACGAGCGGCGTATTGGCGTCGTCGCCCAGATAGATGCATAGCGTGCTTCCGTTTTGCCAAGTTGCGACCTTGCCGTACCACTCGACGGGAATATCGAGCTGGTAGAGGTCGGTTGCCTTGTGGCGAGCGTCAGCATCACGGGACGCCTGTGCCTTTTGCGCGCTCACGGCATTGACGGCGGCGTCGCGCCGCGCGGTTGCTGCCTGCTGGAGCACTTTGGCAGCCGCGGCGGAGCTCGCACCGCCCTCCTCGGCATACTTGGCGGCGGCATCGATCTGGTCGTCAGTCACCGTGTCGGCCGAAGGCACCTTGAGCTTAAAGGTGGCCTGGGCACTTAAATCCTGTCCATCGCTCTTAACGGTGACCTGCGTCTTGGTGGTCGGGACGGTATAGATGGTGCCGTCGGCCGCGATGGGGGAGGCAGCGATGGAGAGCGTGTAATCGCCGGGCAGCAGTTTGATGCCGCGGCCGTGCTCGTCAACGTAGAGTGTTTCGCTCACAGAAGAGCCGTCGGAGTCCTGGCCACTCACCTGCACGGGGATCTTTGAGCCAGTGGAACAGTCGAGGCCCGCGGCCTGCACGCCAATCTGCACTGACATCATCGTGTGGGCATTGGCGGCGACAGTGGCAGCCTGCTCTTGCTGATATCCGTTCCAGGCAGCATAGCCTGCGCCGCCGGCGACGAGCGCGACGGCCACAACGCCGGCAACCATCAGGTTGCGGCGCTTGGGCGACATCTTGCGATGGCGAACCTCGGCCTCGCGTGCCGAGGGAACGGATGGTAGGGGAATATCGCCCATGGCGATGGTCTCGTCCACGGCTGGTGCGGAACCCAGGCCAGGAAGCTCGCGGGTCAGCGAATCCTCGGCCGGTAAGCTGTCGAGCAAGACGGTTTCCTCGCCCGTGTCGGATTCGGGCTGGTTGCCGGCCTCGCTTTCGGTGTCTTCGTGATCTGCCTCATCCTCGGCAGGCTCAACGTCGCCTGCATCCTGATCATCGGATTGCGCCTCGGTTTCCGGCTCATCCTGCACATCAACGCCCGAATCGTCAAACGCAATCTCATCGAGTGAAATCCGGTCTAAGCTCTCCAAGGCCTCAGCGCAAGCTTCTGCATCTTGGGCCGCATCCTCTTGGCCCATCGTCTCATCTTTCATATATCCCCCAAGCTCAATATCGGGACAACACTGTACCCAAAAATGGAGCCATATAAAGCGCGTGCGAAATATAAGATCCGATTTAACTCGAGCGCATCGTTCGGCCGCATCCTCGCGGCGGCAAAAGGCCCCCGGAACGCGAACGATCACATTCCGGGGGCTCTACAATGCGTTGAGTTGCGCGGAGCCGGCTATGCTGCTTCGTGCTCAAGCGATGTCTGCGCCAGGCGCGTTACTCGGCGTGTGCGTAATCCACCTTGGCGCGGCGAGCGGTAGCCTTCTCCCAATCGCTGGTGCCCTCAAAGACATCCTGCTTGTAGGGATTGCGGCCGAGCTTTTTGGCGCGGTAGGCGATGTAGATGATCGCGGCGACGTTGGCGACCAGAGCGGCGATCGAGACCGCGGTGGCGGCGCCGGGGTCGAGCGTGGAGTGGGTCACAAAGATGGACTCCTCCTGGAAGTACGGGAACACCTGGGCAAACATGCACCAAATGGCCAGCGTAAAGGCGCGGTTCTGGATCCAGCCGCCCTTGTTCCAGATAAAGGCGGCGACGGTGGGCGCCAGAAGCAGCGCAAAGCCGCAGAACCAGGAGTGGGTGGGCAGGCAGTTGTAGGTGTAGCAGAAGTTCCAGATATCGTAGGCGATGATGTAGACCCAGGTCATATCGGGCCACAGCATGTCGGTCTTGTCCTCGGAGGCGTAGACGCTCCACCAACCGGTCATGCAGAAGATGTTGATAATACCGGCGATGCCGTTGAACACGTTGTTCCAGCCGGCCAGCTGCGTAGCACCTTCGGAGGTGACCCAGGTGGACTCGCCCAGGACAAAGAAGTGATAGGCGCTCTCAAAGTCGGACACGACGGCGATCATGATGTTGATGGCGACGATCACAAACGGCCATGCGCGGAACCAATGCGCCTTGCCAATCTTGCCCCACTGGTACTTAATGGCAATGAAGCCCCAGCAACCGGCCAGCGCCGCGTATACCTTGGCGTAGTGGAACCAGCTGTTCTGGTACACATGGGTGGGGTTGGTGAGCGCCCACTCGGCACCCTGCGAGACGCCGATGGCGATGGCGACGCAGTAGATGGTCATGGCCAGCGGAGCCACGCCAAAGATGATTGCCGCGCCCAGCTTGGTGCGGCGGCCGACCTCGTTGAGCACGATCAGGCCAATAAAGACCATGGCCCAGCCGGCCCAGTGGATAAGGGTATCGCTACCCCAAACATCGAACAGCATGCTGCTCTCCTTTCACACGCCCGCGGCCCCTCTTCTGATCGCGGGCAGTTTGGCCAAATGTCGTCAGTTCTGGGGCTTGCGCTCCGGATACTTGGCGGTATAGCCCTCGATGTGGAGTGTCGAGGCGATGATTTCCTTGACCGTCTCGTCGGGCACATCGGGGTGCGTGCGGATATACATCAACAACCCCATGATGAGGGTGTAGAACGTCTCGTAGACATGGTCGATGCGTAGCTCATGATGGGCGGCAAAATCCACCACGGTGGTGTCGCAGATATACTGCGCCACACGCTGGACCACGTTGTGCAAAAAGCCGCCGTAGAGCGCGCCGCTGCTTGAGGTGAGCGTACTCGGCAGCTCGTGGCCGCTGACGACCAGGCGCTTAAAGAGCGGGGCGACGGTGTCGAGCGCGCCCTCGATATCACCGACGGTGCGGTTGGCATTCCACTGCTCGAGCTCGGAGATAAAACCGTCGATCGCCTCGTCCATGACGGCGGTGACAGCGGCGTCCATGTCGGCAAAGTAGTGGTAGAACAATGAGCGCGTGCAGCCGGCTCGCTTGGTCACGGCCGAGACGGATAGATGCGACACGCCTAGCTCAGAGCTCACGGTGCGCACGGCGGCGAGGATCTCGCGACGGCGTTCGTCGCCCGTCAAGCGCTTTGCCGCGCTATCGGATGCGGGGACGGCATCGACCACAGAGGTATCTGCTGTGTTGTTGCTCATGTTTTGCCGCCTTTCATCCTCTTTTGCCTGACCGTTCGCCTAACAGTCTTGAATATTGTTGACGGTTCGTCAATACTATTTTTGACACAATGTCAACTAATGGCGGGTGAACGGCATGGGGGCATGCCCGGCCTGCAAAAAAGAGGGGTGCCGCGGTCTCGCCGGGCTGTGGCAAGAGAAGGGACAACCATGATTCTCAACGGACCGGGGATTAGCTACACCGAGCCCGACATCGGTTCGGAGTTCGTGCCGCCGCTGCCGGAGCATCCGCGCGAGGCCATCGTCAAGCTGTGCGAGCACTGCACCAACCGTCTGCTGCATCGCGATGAGCTGCTGGGCTACGAGTACTGGTCGTTTGCCGAGGCCGCGACTGACGAGCAGGCCGAAGTGCTCTGCAAGATGAAGATGCGCCGTCCCTATACGCTGCCCGAGATGGTCAAGCTCACCGGCATGCCCGAGGCCGATATCGAGAAGATGCTCGACGACATGAGCTACACGGGCCTGCTCGAGTACAACTGGGAAAACCCCGAGCGCGCCAAGCAGTGGGTGCTGCCCATGCTGGTGCCGGGTTCCGCTGAGTTTCTCAACATGCGCGTGAGCCAGCTCGAGGAGCACCCGGTCTATGCCAAGTTCTTTGAGCAGGCGTCCAAGGGACCGCTGTCCAAGGCCACGCCGATGGTGCCGCCCGGTGGTGCCGGCATCGGCATGCATGTCATTCCGGTCGAGAAGGCTATCGATGCCGCGAGCACGTCGGTGCCGATCGAGCATATCGAGCATTGGCTCGACAAATACGATGGCAAATATGCCGCTAGCACCTGCAGCTGCCGCGCGAGCCGTCGCGTGATGGGTGAGGGCTGCGCCGACGACCCGGCCGATTGGTGCATCGCCGTGGGCGATATGGCCGACTACGTGGTCGAGACCGACCGCGGCCACTATGTGACGCGCGAGGAGGTCTACGACATCTTGCGCCAGGCCGAGGACAACGGCTTTGTGCACCAGATCACCAACATCGACGGCGAGAACAAGATCTTCGCCATCTGCAACTGCAACGTCAACGTGTGCTATGCCCTGCGCACCTCGCAGCTGTTCAACACGCCCAACCTGTCGCGCTCGGCCTATGTCGCCAAGGTCGAGAAGGACAAGTGCGTGGCCTGCGGTCGCTGCGTTGAGGTGTGCCCGGCCGGTGCCGCCAAGCTCGGCCAGAAGCTCTGCAGCAAAAAGGCCGGCGGACAGGTGCCCGAGTATCCGCGCCAGGAGCTGCCCGATGCCACCAAGTGGGACCACACCAAGTGGTCGCCCAACTACCGCAACGATAACCGTATCGAGACGCACGAGTCCGGCACCGCGCCCTGCAAGACGGCTTGCCCCGCGCACGTTGCCGTCCAGGGCTACTTAAAGCTCGCGGCGCAGGGCCGCTATGACGAGGCGCTGGCGCTCATCAAGCGCGAGAACCCGCTGCCCGCTATCTGCGGCCGCGTGTGCAACCGCCGCTGTGAGGATGCTTGCACCCGCGGCCGTGTGGACGCCGCCGTGGCTATCGACGAGGTCAAGAAGTTTATCGCCCAGCGCGATCTGGATGCCGCGACCCGCTATGTCCCGCCTGTGGTGACCCCGACGCGTGCCGGCGGCTTCGACCAGAAGATCGCCATCATCGGTGCCGGTCCGGCCGGCCTGTCCTGCGCTTTTTATCTGGCCGAGAAGGGCTACAAGCCCGTCGTGTTCGAGAAGAACGAGCGCCCGGGCGGCATGCTCACCTACGGCATTCCCAGCTTTAAGCTGCAGAAGGATGTTATCGAGGCCGAGGTCGAGATCATTCGCCTGATGGGTGCCGAGTTCCGCTATGGCGTTGAGGTCGGTCGCGATGTGACGCTCGACGAGCTGCGCGCGCAGGGCTTTAAGGCCTTCTACGTTGCCATTGGCTGCCAGGGCGGCCGCCTTGCGGGCATTCCGGGCGAGGATGCCGAGGACGTGACCGTGGCCGTCGACTTTTTGCGCGAGGTCAACAGTGGCATGATCGACGCGCTGCCCGGCCGCACCATTGTGGTGGGCGGCGGCAACGTGGCTATCGACGTGACCCGCAACGCCTGCCGTCTGGGTTCCGAGCACGTTGAGATGTTCTGCCTGGAGAGCGAGGCCCAGATGCCCGCCAGCGAGGAAGAACGTCGCGAGGCCGTTGAGGACGGCGCTCACATCAGCTGCGGCTGGGGCCCCAAGGAGATTCACCTGGACGAGGCCGGTCGTGTGTGCGGTATCACCTTCAAGCACTGCACGCGTGTCTTTGACGACGAGGGCCGTTTTGCGCCCGAGTACGACGAGAACGATCTGCGCCGTGTCGATGCCGACCGTGTCGTCATGTCGATTGGCCAGTCCATTGTGTGGGGCGACCTGCTGGCTGGCTCCAAGGTGGAGCTCGGCCGCGGCCAGGGCGCCCTGGCCGATCCCCAGACTTACCAGACCGCCGAACCCGACATCTTTGTGGGCGGCGACGTCTACACCGGCCCCAGCTTTGCCATCGATGCCATTGCCGCCGGCCACGAGGCTGCCGTGTCCATCCATCGCTTTGTGCAGCCGGGCTCCACGCTCACCATCGGCCGCAACCAGCGCCGCTACACCGCGCTCGACCGCGACGATGTCGTGATCGAGAGCTACGACAACGCGAGCCGCGAGGTTGCGCATGTGGACCGCGAACGCGAGAAGGCTGCGCCGTTTAGCGAGTATGTTGAGACCTTTACCGAGGAGCAGGTGCGCACCGAGACCGCCCGCTGCCTGGGCTGCGGCGCCTCGATCGTCGA